>CAYWKZ010000086.1:0-12705 GCA_964459115.1 uncultured Leptolinea sp.
GAAGGGAGCGATCAGACCGCCCAGATTGGAGCCGCCGCCGGCACAGCCGATGATGATATCGGGTTTTTCACCGATTTTGTCAAAGGCTGCCTTGGATTCCAAACCGATCACGGACTGGTGCAGCAGGACCTGGTTCAAAACAGAACCGAGGACGTAACGATAGCCCGGGTTGGAGACGGCCACTTCTACCGCTTCGGAGATGGCGCAGCCCAGAGAACCATCCGTCCCCGGGTGTTCAGCATTGATCTTGCGGCCGATGTTGGTATCCATGGAAGGTGACGGGGTGACGGAAGCGCCATAGGTGCGCATCACTTCACGACGGAAAGGCTTCTGTTCATAGGAAACTTTCACCATGTAGACCTTACAGTCGAGGTCAAAGTAGGAACAAGCCATGGAAAGGGCTGTGCCCCACTGGCCGGCGCCGGTTTCGGTGGTGACACCCTTCAGTCCCTGTTTTTTAGCATAGTAGGCCTGCGCAATGGCAGAATTCAGTTTGTGAGAACCGGAAGTGTTGTTGCCTTCGAATTTGTAATAGATCTTAGCCGGGGTCTGCAGTTTCTTCTCCAGGAAGTAGGCACGAACCAGCGGAGAGGGACGATACATTTTATAGAACTCATAGATCTCCTGCGGGATCGGTATGAAACGGGTATCGTTGTCCATCTCCTGATTGACCAGTTCTTCACAGAACACCGGATAAAGCTCATCAGCTTTCATCGGTTCCCGTGTACCGGGGTTGATGAGCGGTGCGGGTTTGTTTTTCATATCCGCACGCAGGTTGTACCATGAGGTCGGCATTTCGCTCTCATCGAGATAAGTTTTGTAGGGAACAGTATTGTTTGACATAAGTTTTACTCCTTCTTTTGGTTTCAGACAGCAGGTTTCAGATATCAGCTTCAAATAAAAGTTTGTTATCTCTGTCCGAAACCTGATGAAAATCAGAATTAATTTCGCACACAGGACAATTAGTCCGGAAAACATCATTGAGTATGAGGTGAAACATCTGCGGCGCTCAGCGCCAGCTCAGTGTGAAATACAACATAAAAAACTCCAAAACGATTATTAAAAACGAACCGGCAATCATCAGATTGCCGGGACAGATTTCAAAAACCTGCGGTGCCACCCCGCTTGGCGCCGAAGCGCCCACTCTTGCATACCAACATATGCCGCCCTTTGTTCACGGAGGGTCCGCACTCCGTCTTCCATACTCGGAAGGTTTCCCTTCTTTTCCGGTCGCCCTCAGAAGCCCATTCAATATATACATTCTCTTCCGCACTCTCACCAACGGCGGTTCTCTGTAAAGACAAGCGGTAAAATTTACTTACACTTCTTCAACGGTTTTTCAATTATTAAGCAGTTTATAAATCCGCTTTCTGATTTTGTCAATGATTTTGCTGAAATTGCTGAAGAAAATCAGAAAAGGACATCTCTGCGGATTGAATATATAGAGGCATGAACCGTATTATAATTAGGCAAAAAGAACAAAGGCGGGAAAGATGATCGAAAAAATTCGCAGTGCATTTGAAGATTACCGGCAGGAAATGCTGGATGACCTGGCGGCCCTGGTCGCTATTGACAGCTCCGGGGATGGACCTGTAAAGGAGGGAATGCCCTTCGGAGAAGGACCGGCAAAGGCCCTGAACTGTTTTCTGGCCATGGCCGAACGCATGGGACTGGAGACCGACAATGTTGACAATTACGCCGGTGTGGTCAGCTATGGTGACGGTGAAGAGACCGTCGGGGTGCTGGCTCATCTGGACGTCGTCCCCGCGGGGAAAGGCTGGACGACCGACCCCTTCACCATGGTCATCAAAGACGGGAAGATGTACGGACGCGGTGTGATCGACGATAAAGGTTCAGCGATCGCCGCGCTTTATGGCCTGCGCATCATCCGGGACCTGGGGATCCCGCTCAAGCGCGGACTGCGGCTGGTTGTCGGAACCAATGAAGAGCTGGGTTCCGAGTGCATGGAATACTATGTCGCCCATCGCACACCCCCGACGCTCGGCTTCACACCGGATGCCTCCTATCCGCTGATCCATGGTGAAAAGGGCAGCTTCTGGGCAAAACTCTTCTTTGACAAGGAAGACCTTCCGATCCTGAAGATGGAAGCCGGCGAAGTGTTCAACGCCGTTCCGGCGGAGTGCACCGTGATCCTGGATGGTTCGGTCGACATGGACGCACTCAAAGCTTCCGCGGATAAAGGGTTCGCGGAAAGCTATCCGGTAACGATCGAAAAGACAGCAGAGGGAAAGATCTGCATGGTCGTCAAAGGGAAAGCCGCCCACGGGTCCACACCTTATCTCGGCGTAAATGCTATCGTCTCAGCGGCTATGATCCTCTGTGATGCCCTCGGAGAAAAAGCCGGGAAGCTGCTGCACTTTGCCAAAGATGTGATCGGGCGGGATCCTTACGGCAAGACTGCCGGTGTTTACTTCAAAGATGACAACGGAGAACTGACGCTGAACCTGGGCCTGCTGCGTTTTGAGAACGGTGAGGGCTGGCTGGGGACCGATATCCGCTTCCCTGTGACCGGCACCGGCGCCTATGCCGCGGGGCTCTATCAGGCGATGGCCGACAAATACGGCATCCGGGCCGAGATCCCAACACCCTCCGAGCCGCATTTTGTCCCCGAAGACAGTGAACTGGTGACCACCCTGCTGAAGGTCTACCGGGAAGTCACCGGTGAACACGACGCAAAGTCCGTCACCATCGGCGGTGGAACCTATGCCCGCCACGTCGGAAAGAACTTCGTCGCTTTCGGACCGGAATTCTATGACCAGGATTACCACATGCATGACGCGGATGAATTCTACCCGCTGGATGAATATATGAAACACTGTGTGATCTGCACCATGGGGATGCTGGAGTTGAGTTGTTAGTTGTTAGTTGCTGGTTGCTGATTGTCGGAGTATACTACAGCCGAAATTTGCTGATTCATACACCCTGAAACCCAAACCCTAAAAACAGAAAAGAGGATGGCGATCATCCTCTTTTCTGTTTTCCCGGCTAAAGAAATTTTTTGTCGGGGCACTGGGATTTGAACCCAGGGCCTCTTGCACCCCATGCAAGCGCGCTAGCCGGGCTGCGCCATGCCCCGTACAACAGTCTCTATTATACACGGTTTCAGAAATTATGCAATTTTTTTATGATTTTTCTGTCATGATGAATGCCAAAATGTCATTTTTGTGTAATAATTAGGAAACATTGAAAAATGAGATTTTCTCAGGAGATGAGGTAAATATGCAGATTTTCGCTCACAGAGGCTTCTCTTTACAATATCCGGAAAACACCATGACCGCCTTCCGCAAAGCGCTGGAAGCCGGCGCAGACGGCATTGAGATGGATGCCCGCCTCACACAGGACGGACAGATCGTCATCATGCACGATTCATCCATTGACCGCACCACCAACGGCAAGGGCAAGGTTCGTGACATGCCGCTCAAGGAGATCCTCGGTCTGGATGCCGGGATCAAAAAAGGCGTCGTGTTTGAAAATGAACGTGTTCCCGTGCTGGAACAGGTCTTTGCGGAACTGGGCGGGAAACTGCTGCTGAACATTGAACTGTGCAATTATGACGAAGGGGACAACCGTCAGCTGGCCAATCAAACGGTCGAACTGATCGAAAAGTACAAACTGGTGGATTCCGTCATCATCTCATCCTTCCGCTTCAACAACCTCGTCTATGTGAAGGACAAAAACCCCGCCATCTCCTGCGGGTTGCTCGCCAAACAAGGGCTCTTAGGTCTGTTTGCGCGGAATTTGCTGAACCACTCTGTCTCGGTGGACGCACTGCATCCCTATTATACCGACGCCAGCGCCGGGCTGATCCGCAAGGAACAGCAGTGCGGGCGAAAGGTCCGCGCCTGGACCGTCAATGCGCCTCAGGACATCCGCCAACTATACGAACTCGGTGTAGACGCGATCTTCACCGACGATCCGCTGAATTCAAGGGAATTTTACGCAAGTGAAAAGCTGATCAGTGGTTAGTCGTTAGTGGATAGTGATTAGTGGTTAGTTAAAAGCAGATATTAAAAATATAAACCTGCTCGATTTCGGGCAGGTTTCCTTTTTTATTTGCTGTTCGGCTGGCACCTATAGTTACTAACCACCAGCCACAAAACACTATCCACTGACCACTGTTATCTCGCCAGCGTGTTGCCGAGGGTCAGACGCAGGTCCTGACTTTCACCGTCACGTTCCACGGTGACTGTCACACGTTCTCCAGGCAGATGTTTGGCGATCTCATCCTTCAGCTCAGCAACACTGTTGACTTCCACGCCATCGAAGCTGGTGATGATGTCACCCTCTTCCATGCCCGCGTCGGCTGCAGCGCTGTCTTCCATGACTGTGTTCACCAGGACACCGCTGACGTCTGACTGGTCTGAGATATAAACACCGAGCGATGCTTTGCCGCCTTCCTGCTCTTCCGTCTCTTCCTCTTCAGTCCCGGCCACAGCATTGGCATGGCGCTGGGCAGCGTTCGGGCGGGCAGCCAGAGTCAGGTCCACATCCATTTCCTTGCCGTCACGGATGACATGCAGGGTGATGATGTCACCGATGGAGGTGTTGGAGCTCAGGTAGGCGATAATGTCATCCATAGCTTTGACATCACGGTCATTGATCTTCGTGATGATGTCGCCGCCGGCTTTGATATAGGTACCCTTTGCAATTTCCAGGTCCTCATCGCCGCCCCTGATCCCGGCTGCTTCCGCAGGGCTGTGCGGCTGGATGGTCTGGATATAAGCGCCACGCATGTCATGGTCCAGTTCAAGCTGTTCGTTGATGGCAGGGGTCAGAGCCACACCGCTGAAACCGATCCACGGATGTTCATATTCACCGTTCTCGATCAGGGCAGGGATCACACGGCTGACCAGGTTGGACGGGATCGCGTAACCGATACCGGCAGAAGAATAGCTGTAAGAAGAGAAGGCCATCACCACACCGACCACTTCGCCATCAATGTTGATCAGCACACCGCCGGAGTTCCCCGGGTTGATGGAGGCATCCGTCTGGATGACATCCGGGATGGTATAGTTGCCGGTACCGTCATTTTCACCGACTGCATAGCTGCGTCCGAGAGCGGAGATGATACCCTGGGTCATGGTGCCGGTCTGGCCGAGCGGATTACCGATGGCAGCAGCCAGGTCACCCGGTTTCAGGGCAGAGGAATCACCCATGGTGACAGGAACCAGATCTGTTTTCGGGTTTTCAACTTCCAGAACAGCCAGGTCACTGTCCGGGTCCGCACCGATCACCGTGGCTTTCCGTTCAATGCCGTCGGAGTAGGTGATGGTCACTTCCACCGCGTCTTCGATAACGTGGTTGTTGGTCACAATGTGGCCTTCCTTATCCCAGACAAAACCGGTACCGGAGCCATAGGTGAGCTGAGGTTCCTGCTCTTTCGGTTCTTCGTTCCGGCGGTCATCCTGCTGTTCAAACTGGCGGAAGAAACGGTCAAATTCAGGACCGAAGATGTCACCGAAGTCGAATTCGTCACCATCGATCTGATAACTGGTTCCGGAGCCTTCAACCGCTTTTGCGACATAAACATAAACGACCGAAGGGTTGATTGTTTCATAGAGATCGGAGAATGAAGCTTTGGCTTCATTGATCGCCTCCGCTTTGGTGTCATCCGCAAAAACAGGCATGCAGACAGAGGTCAGCAGCGCCATAATTACAAGCACAAGAATATAGGGAAGATTTTTTGTTTGTTTCATTATTTTTTTCCTTTCCTCCGGGTCATTACAGCCCGGATTCTATTTTCCATATATCAGGATAACACTTGAACATTAGAACAACATTAGAATGCATGGATTTTCATAAAAATCAGATTTGCAATTCATCGCGGAGTTTTCTCGGAGCTTTTTCATAACTGTCAAGCGGCAGCTTCCCGGCAGCCAGATCTGTCAAAATCTCATAGTAAGCATGGTTCACCGGTGTCGGAATGCCCAGTGAATCACCATAGCGAGCCACGGCGCCGTTCAGGAATTCCACTTCGCTTTCCTTCCTGCCCGCATGCAGATCAATATAAAAAGAGGGCATTTTTGAACCGCGTCCGCCGCCCACCGCTTTGACCAGCAGCGGTTTCGAAATGAAGGCCGGAAGGTTAATTCCGAAACACAGCAATTTGATAGGCACACCGGGAATATTGACAGGGGGTATGCCCAAACCTTTCATGACCGCCAGTGTCTCCTTCAGCTGCCGGATCTCCAGCACAAACGCATCCGGATCGGAAAAGACCTCCGCCGGCGTCATGTTGAAGATGGCAGAAGCGGCGTTGGAAAGCAGGTTGGAGATCAGTTTCGACCACTTCATCGCCGGTCCGTCACTCATCAGCTTCGGCTTCAGCCCGGCTTCGGCACATTCACGGACCAGCTTTTCACAGATAGGATGGGTATCGGCGATACCCATGCCGCGCAGTTTGGCAACCTTGATCGCGCCCTGATCCCCGCGGCTGATGGCAGTACAAATGGAACAGGCGATCACCTTTTCCTCACCGAAGACAGCGGCATATTTGCCTTCGTTTTCCACACCGTTCTGGAGGCTGAGGATCGCCGGGACCCGGTCCGCATAAGGCTTCAGTTCCCGGATCACGTCATCCGTGTTGAAACCCTTGACAGCGCTGATCACCAGGTCGATGTCATCATGCCGGGCAAAGGCTTCTTCCGCACTGCCATAGGCATCAAAGCGTTTCAGGTGATGTTTTTCCCCGTTGATGTCTTCGATCCGGACCCCGTTTTCCTTCAGGGACGAAAGAAAGCGCGGCTGTTCAATGTAAATCAGCGGGTTGCCGATCAGCGCCAGACTGCCGGCGATATAAGACCCGATAGCTCCCGCACCAAAGCATAAGATTTTCATAGTCGTCCTGCCTTCGTGTACACGCCCTACCCACAGTTCACATCTTCGAGAAAACGCTGCAGTCCCCGGGGCGCCATGCTGACATCAGTCAGATTATTGTCACCGAGGATGATCATCTTGTTTTTCCCGTGATAATCACTGCCGGCAGTCACATACAAGTCATATTTCTCTGCCAAGCCCAGGATCTCCATGTGCATCTGCGGCGTAAAGGTGGAGTAATAACCCTCCACACCCTTCAGGCCAAACGCGATCAGGCGCTTCAAACGGTTATCCATATCATCCCCCAGGATCAGCTCATCACCGCTGCCATAAGATGGGTGTGCCAGCACCGGTATCCCGCCGCTCTGCAAAATGGCTGAGATCGCTTCTTCCGGATGGAAATGCATGTTTTTGATCTTCAGCCGGTTCAGATAAGCGGAGAAGGCCTGCTCTTTGTTGGCTGCGTAACCATATTTCACCATCAGATTGGCCAGATGAGGCTTTCCGGGATTTTTATTGGCAAACAGGGCGGAAACATCCCCATCTGAAAAACGAAAGCCAAACTGATCACGCAAAGCTTCCAGACGCCGTTCCAGCTTGATGATCCGCGAAGAATGTCCGCTGTTTACCAGGTCATTGATGGCAGGTGCGGAAGAATCGTAACCATATCCAAGGATGTGATATTTTCCAAAATCATCCCGGCAGGAAAATTCAACACCCGGGATAAAAAGCGGATCCTCCGGACCGCGTTTTTCCTTCACCACATCAGCGCCCGAGATAGCGTCATGATCGGTCAGGGAAAACAAGCCGATCCCCGCTGCTTTCACTTTCGCCAATAGCTCTTCCGGCTCGTCAGTGCCGTCAGAGACCGTCGAGTGCATATGCAAGTCGATTTTGTGCAGTTCGCTGAATTTCCCCATCAGAGATATTTCTTCATGCGCAGGATGTTTTTCCCGTCCCGATATTCGTACCGGATCTCATCCATCAGTTTTTTGGCCATGTATATTCCCAGTCCGCCGATCTGGCGTTCCGATGCCGAAAGCGTTACATCCGGGTCTTCTTTGGCAAGCGGGTCATAAGGAACACCGCTGTCGATGAAAGTGAGCTGCACGGCACGGGGATCCGATAACTGATCCAGATGGATTTTTGCTTTGCCGGTCCCGGAATGATAAGCATAGGAGGAAATGTTCGTGAAAATCTCGTCCACCGCCACGCTAATCTGCATCATGGATTTTACAGAACAACTGGCCCTCTCCAGGAAGGTCTCCACAAATTCTATCACTGAAGGAAGATTATCGGTTTGCGCATCAAGTTCGATCTCATCGTTGATCAGATCTTTATTGTCTTCTGCCATTTCCGGGATCACTCCATTTCGATCAAGCCTGACCTGTTTATCAACAGGAATAACAAACTCACGATACCGAAGGGTACCGCAAAGAAACGTACACTCATTTGTTCCGGCGCTTTTATTCGATCGTCAGAATATCAGAGAAGCCTGTCACCTCAAAGATCTCTTTCACGATTTCATTGGCGCCAACGATCTTCATCGCCCCGCCTGAGGCATTGAGCAGTTTCTGAGCGGAAAGCAGCACACGCAGACCGGCCGATGAAATATATTCCAGGCTTGAAAAATCCAGTGTCAGGTCTGTCACACCGTTCAGAGATTCCTTCAGTTCCTTTTCGAACACAGGGGCAGTCGTGGTATCCAGTCTGCCGGAAAGGGCAACTGTCAGTTTTGAACCGTCAAGGTTTTTGTTAATTTCCATGTTGTTATCTCCTTGTCATTTGTATATCTGTTTCGGCAGATAATTGCATCATGTAAAAGATGAAAACCATCATCCATAATTATACACATTTAAAGGGACATCGAAAAACATCAATTATTCTCTGTCCCTGAGTCAAAGCAACCTGTTCTGTTGACTCAATTCTGAGTCAACGAAAACAGGTCACTTTGACTCCAGCTTCTTAATTTCCATCTGCGGGAACCGGTGTCGCAGTTCGTAACACTTCTACGGTGACCCAGCCTTCGAAGCCCTCGTTCGTCCGGACGCTGATCCAGGTATAGCCGTCAGCCTGAACAGTTTCACCGAGGATTTCCAATACAGCGTTGTTGTAAATTCCGCGGATCACGTCCGATTCCAGTGAAGGCGTCGTCCTCACCAGAACCCCCGTATCGCCCCGCACGCTCACGATCCCGTAGACCGGTGTGGCTGTCACGACCCTTGTTCGGGTCGGTGTCAGCGTCGGGATCAGCGTCCGTGTCGGCGTGATCGAGGGTGTGACTGTCGCCGTGAAGGTGGCGGTCGTGGTCGGGGTAACCGGCGTATTCGTGGCTGTCGGCGTCATGGTGAAGGTGGCGGTAGCTGTTGCGGTCGCTGTCGTGGTAGGTGTCACCGGCGTCGCCGTAAAGGTTGCAGTCGGAGTGCTGGTGCTGGTCGCGGTCGGAGTAGCCGTGTTCGTCGGTGTGGCAGTTGCGGTGTTGGTCGGCGTAAAGGTGACCAGGTTGATTTGCTGCAGCATCTCAGCCCGCTGCTGACCGAAACGGTCACGGAAAGAAACTGCCAGCAGCCCCAGCGCATCCGCAGACGCTGCCGCACCGGCTGCGATCAGGATGGCCGTCATCAAAATGCTTTTGACATCAGCGCTGAAAGCCCGCAGCAAAATGAACAGGATCACTGCCAGTCCCAGCGACATCAGGCTGTAAACCAGGCCCGTCTCCAGCGCAGGCAGAATCATGTGGCGGCTGCCGCAGAAGAAGCCCCAGGCAGCCACCGTCAGCGGAGCCAGGAGGAAAATCATCAGCGATGAACTGAAAGCGCCCAAAGACAAGGGTTCGCTGCGTTTCAGCTGCAGCACACACACCACAGTGCTGACAATGATCGTCAGGATCGCGGGAATGTTGTAGGAAGTGAAAAATGCCGCGGTCGCTTCGGCCCCGCTGGACTGCCCTTTCAGGATCAGGACCGCTGCCGCGGAACCGACCCAGAACAAAAGGGAAGTCAGCAGCTGCTTTCCCAGGGATTTCATAAAGAAACGCAGCGATCCGGCCACAGCCGACAGCGCCATTCCCAAAAACGGACCGCAAAACGGGATCAGCGCGGCTGAAAGGATCCACAAAGGGTCAGCATTCAGCATCAGCGCAGCCCCGGCACAGGCGCCTGCCAGCAGTGCGAGAATATAATCACCTAAAGAGGGAATCAATTTATGGGACAGTTCATTTTGGAAAACCTGACGGCTGTCCTTCGGTTCGGGATAAAGCCCGCGCTTTTTGTACCGCCGCCGGGCTTCGCTTTCATATTCACTTGTGTTCATAGGCTCTCTCTCCATTCCTATCTCTCTGCATACATTATAACCGAACCTGTGAAATTTTTGTTAAGGAAAGCATATTTATTCAAAAAAGGTCTCCGAAAACACCGGGCCGGTATTTTGAGAGCAGCCGATGGTGTTTTCGAGAGACCTGACATGTCCCGGCCTTTGTTTTTTGGGGAATTGGGGAACCGGGACATTCTTCCACGCGGTCGAGGGGTGACCGCGACAGAATACAAAATATTAGATCAGTTTTTCAAATTCCTCCGGCGGGACAGCCCGCGAAAAATAAAACCCCTGCACCAGGTCACAACCGGCCTCGTGCAGCATCTCCAGCTGCCTTTTCGTCTCCACACCCTCCGCGATCACCGGGATCTTCAGATACCCGGCAATATCCAGGATCAGTTCCACCAGCTTGAAGTCCTTTTCGCTCCTTTCGATCTCGCTGATGAATTTTCGGTCAATTTTCAAAACATCAACCGGCATGGACGAAAGCATGTTCAGCGAGGAATAACCGGAGCCGAAATCATCCATTTCAATTTCAAAGCCTGTTTTCCGCAGTTCATGAATGACAGCAATGAGCTCATCCCGGTTATCGGTATAGGCCGATTCGGTCACCTCCAGCTTCAGGTCATTCAGCAGCCGCTGGTCAAGGATCTCGCGCCTTCTCATCTCCTCGTCATAAATCATCAAATGGTCTTTATAATTCCCCCGCACCAGCGAGCAGGCGGCCCGTGCCCGGATCACCTCATGCATATCGAAGGGCTTGGTGATGAAATCCGCCGCACCCATCTGCAGCGCCTTGAGCTCCGCGTTTTTTTTCGCTGTCAGCACGATGACGGGGATCCGCCGCAATGACTCATCGCCGTGTACCACAGCCAGCACCGCGAACCCATCCATCACCGGCATCATCAGGTCCAGCAGGATCGCGGACAGTTTTTCCTGATACTGCCTGATTTTTTCAAGGGCTTCCAAACCGTTTTCGGCATAGATCACTTCGTAATCATCTGCCATGATCATCCCCAATACATCCCGGTCGATCGACAGCCTGGTAGAAAAACTGGTCAAGGATATCATCTTCCGGGTCCAGTCCTTTTCAGCGGAAAATGAACGGACCCTGATCCTGCAGCGGCAGGCGGAGGGGATCGCCGCCGCAAAGGCAAGAGGCGTCCGCTTTGGACGTCCGGAACATCCCAAACCGGAGAATTTCGAGGCGGTCGCCGTACAGTGGCGAGCCGGGCTGATCTCCGCCCGCCGTGCCGCCCAACTGCTCAACGTCAGACATCCCACCTTCCTGAAATGGGTCCGCGAATAGAGAACAAACCGGGGTCAGACGCCCATGACACACTGTAATCCACAGTCGCAATTAGACGAGTCATTGTGACCTGTTTTCGTTGACTCAGAATTGAGTAAACAGAACAGGTTGCATTGACTCATTTGCCGTGAAATCCTTATGAATCTGCGCTTCTTTCGAATGAAGAATGAAACGTTCACTTGATTCTTCATTCTTACCTCTTCACTTTTTACTGTTTACAATAATGAAAGGTAGCGCTGCTGATCGGCAGCGGAGATTTTCAGCGCATCCATTGCCTGCTGGGCTGTCAATTTTAACGAATCCATCAAATTCCGAATGGAAATAATTTGTCCTTCTTCACGTCCTTCTTCACGACCTTCTTCACGGAAAAGTTCCATGATTTCTGTTTCGTTATATTCTTCCAGCAACATACCTCTTACCTCCGCTCTGTGTGCAACCAAAAACGGTTTGATTTGAAAACCATCCGGCATAGCATCGATCGTCTGATCGATGGCGCTCTTCATCCCCTCCTCATTTTTTGTAAGATTCCGCTTCCGAATCTCCGCAACCAGCCACGAATATTCCATCAGCGGTTTGCAGGCGTCCATCAATTTCCTGTTTTTTCCATAATTGACATCGAGCATCCTGACACGTACTTCAATATCAGCATCGGCTCTTTCGGAAAACGAATCACTGAGCTTCAGGATCGTTTCATCCGGCTGTTCTTTCGTTCCGTTATAAAACGCAATCAGTCTCGGCGTCGGCAGCTTGAGCAGTTTGCTGCCGTATTTGTTCAGTTTTCTTTGCTTGATATACTTCTCGTATAAATTCCCGGCATACTGCATCATTCTCAGCGGCAGATTCGGATTGTATGATGACTGCTGCTCGAACAGATCCATTTCATCAAAGATCAGAAACGAAGTGTCATTATGCATACCGAGATACATGATCTCTTTGATGGTGGTGATTTCGATCGCCTCGGGATCCTCATAATTGGAATTATTCACCGCATTATATAAACTGAGCGTCCATGCTTTGTTTTTTTCCGAGCCGAAAATAAAATTGAACAGCCTGTCTTTGTATTGAATATTATCATCTGCCATGTCTCACACTCTTCCTTACTTATAATTATACACGAGGTCGAGGGAGAATACCAATATTACTCGTACCTATTCAGGACGAGTCATTGTGACCTGTTTTCGTTGACTCAGAATTGAGTCAACAGAACAGGTTGCATTGACTCATTTGCCGTGAAATCCTTATGAATC
>CAYWKZ010000087.1:0-12696 GCA_964459115.1 uncultured Leptolinea sp.
TGACTTCCCCGGCAAACAAGGCTGCAAGCGGAAATGATAAGCAAACAATTGATATGTTATAACGCGGATTGTAATACATCGAGGTAAGCGAGTAAAATACAACGAAAAAAATATAGGTAAAAACCGTAAATGCTGTAATCCGTGCATATTCAGGACTGATTTTCAGGCGATTTCTTACTGCATACCAGATAGAAGCGATCGTGATAAATATCCAGCAGGCACATACCGCATTGTTCAAAAGGGCATCGGAAAACAGTTTTCCTGTCGTGTAACCAAATGTACGTCCAAAGGAGGTAATGATGCCATCAATTATCGAAATGAACCGTTCGCTGCTGAATTCAGTGTAACTGACACTGCTCCAGGTATCGAAGCTGTAGATGCCGGCAAGGATTTTTACGTTGATCATCCAACCAATGATGCTGCCGGCAAGAGAAACTGCCGAGAAGATAAACCATTTTTCTCCCCTCGTTTTTTTAAAGTAAGGCAAGAGCATAATGGCCGACGCGGTGAACAGAGGAATATAAGTAAAAAACAATTGTCTCTGTCCGCCTAACCCGACGATGACCGAAAAAAGAAAGGAAAAGATCAACAGCGTTTTTGCTTTCCATCCGCTTATTTTCAGATAACACTCTGCAATCACCAGCGTGAACAGGGTAATAACAATAACCGGGAAATACTGTCCTCCCATCAGCGTGAACTGATAATAATCATTCGAAAAAGGGATGAAAAAAACCGCCGCAGTCAGTGGGAAGAATTTACTGAAATGACACACACGGCTCAGAGCCCAATAGACAGCCAGCAATATGATATACATGCTGGCAGAAGAAAGAATCCGAACCACATGCCAGCTGTCCGTAAAATGAAAGAAGAAAGAATAAATTATATTGGGGCTGAGAACTCTCAGTTCCGTTGAATAATGCCAATTTTTGGAAAGAATGCTGTTTTCCTCAGCCAAAATGCTGCCAAGCAGCACCTCACTGGACTCGTCGGAGGAAAGTGTATTATTCTTTTTCAGCCTGACATAGTTCAGCGTTCCCAGCAGGCAAACGACCAACAAAAGCCAGGACAGCACCTGAAAAAGAGTGTTTTTTTGATTTCGAATTTCCACCTGATACTCCGATCACTCAAATAATGCTTCAACCGTCTCAACAGAAAGTTCTGCATAATTTGTCAGGCGAATGTCCGCATCGACCATTTGAGAAACTGGGACTGAGGTGGCGATGCCGACACATTTCATCCCGGCATTCTTCGCCCCCTTCATTCCCGCCAGGGAATCCTCAAACACCACACAGCGCTCACTGGGAACGTTGTTCAGCGCCGCGGCCAGTCGGAACACATCCGGGGCCGGTTTGGAGGGCAGCAGATAGCCGGAAGAAATGTTTGCGAATTTCTCCAGTATTCCGACCTTTTCCAGTGCGCGTACCACATTCGGCAGCCAGGAAGTTGAAGCAATTGCCATCGGATATCCCTTAGCGTAAAATTCATCGAGCACCCGATCAACACCCGGAAGCAGCCGGATACCGCCGTCTTCCGAACTCATCAGATATTCATTGGCAAATCGCAGATAATCGTCGGTCATTGCCGCCATACGATCCGCGGGAATATCACCTTCGATATGCGCACGAAAAAAGACCTCGGGCGTGGCGCCGAAGAAACGGGTCCTGTATTCTTCTTCTGAAGTAGTGAAAGGTCCCAGATGATACTTGTCATAAACACCACGGTACGCCTCATAATAAAGGCGTACCGAGTCAACGATCGTTCCATCCAGGTCCCAGAGAATGCTTATCATAATCAGTGGTTAGTGTATAGTAGTTAGTGGGCAGTAAGGCATTGATCGGGCAGGACAGCGACAAGAATCAGCAGATTTTCAGCTGAATCTCCAGTCACTGATCACCGGTCACTGACCACTTTAATATCAATACAATTTCGCGCCTGCCGGGATGTGCGGGTCCACCATCAGCAGCTGCAGTTTTTCCTCGCCGTTTTCGCGGTGGATAGCGGAAAGCAGCATGCCGCAGGATTCCAGCCCCATCATCGGACGCGGCGGCAGGTTGACGATTGCGATCAGGGTCTTCCCGATCAGCGTTTCCGGTTCATAGTAGCCATGAATACCGCTCAGGATGGTCCGTTCGTTTTCGGTACCGTCATCCAATGTGAACTTGAGCAGTTTTTTGCTCTTCGGAACAGCCACACAATCCTTGACCTTGACCGCCCGGAAATCGGACTTCGAGAAGGTTTCAAAATCGACAAAATCCTTGAAAAGCGGCTCGATCTCCACGTTGGAGAAGTCGATCTTTTCGGGCTCGGCAGCTGCTGTGGTTTCTTCTGCAGCCGCTTCACCGTTGCCGCGGTCCCGCAGGTGCGGGAAGAGCAGCACTTCACGGATGGTGGAGCTGTCCGTCAGCAGCATGGTCAGACGGTCGATGCCCATGCCGAAACCGCCGCAGGGAGGCATACCGTAACGCATGGCGCGCAGGTAGTCTTCATCGATCGGATTATTTTCGTCGTCATCCTTGTCATAGGAGCGGCCCATCTCCAGGAAGCGTACTTCCTGATCGATCGGGTCGTTCAGTTCGGTGAAGGCATTGCACAGCTCCATTCCTGCAACGAACCCTTCAAACCGCTCAGTGGTCGTCGGATCATCCGGCTTGCGTTTGGCAAGCGGAGAAATCTCCCACGGGTAATCGTAAAGGAATGTCGGCTGTACAAAAGTCGGTTCCAGATAATCACCAACCAGCTGGTCAATGAGTTTTCCGCGCGGGGTACCCGGTTTAAACTGGATGCCTTTGGCTTTCATCGCGTCCGCCAGCGCTTCCGTTGTCGGATATTCGGCGATGTCGATGCCGGCGGTATCAATGATGCCCTGGCGCATGTTGACACGGTTCCAGGGTTTGCCGAAATCGATCTCAATGCCGTTATAGGTGAATTTCGTGGTGCCGAGTGTCTGCTGAGCTGTATAGCGCAGCATTTCTTCAACGAAGTCCATCACCTTCAGGTAATCAAAGTAGGCACAGTAAAATTCGACCTGGGTGAATTCCGGATTGTGTTTGTAAGAGACGCCCTCGTTGCGGAAATCACGGCCGATCTCGTAAACCCGGTCCAGTCCACCCACCAGCAGACGCTTCAAATAAAGCTCAAAGGAAATCCGCAGAAACAGATCCTGATGCAGCTGGTTATGATGGGTCACAAAAGGACGGGCAGCCGCACCGCCGTAAATCGGCTGAAGAATCGGGGTTTCCACCTCAAGGAAGTCATTCGAATCCAGAAAAGAACGAATGGCGCTGACGATCTTTGCCCGTTTGCGGAAAATGTCTTTCACACCGTCATTCACGACCAGGTCAGCATAGCGCTGTCGATAACGCAGTTCCGGATCATTCAGACCGGTATAGCTGACCTTTTTCCCGTCAACGATCTCTTCTTTGGCTGCCGGGAGCGGAGAAACAGCTTTTGCCAGCATACGGATATCAGTCACCATTAGGGAAAGTTCGCCGGATTTGGTGCGCATCATCGTACCTTTGGCTTCCACAAAGTCACCGAGGTCAAAATAGTCCTTGAAGAACTGTAATTTCTCACCCATCTCATTGACACGCAGGAAAAGCTGCAGCCTGCCGGTGGAATCTTCAATGTGTGTGAAAGCCAGCTTGCCCATCACACGCAGACTGCGCATTCTGCCGGCCAGAATGTATTCGGTAGTGTCGGTTTCGCCCTTTGCTTCTGCCGTTTCATAGGCTTCGCAGGCTTTTTTGATCGTGCTGTTCACATAGGAACGGGTCGGATAAGGTTCAATATGATTTTCTTTCAGTTTGTTGATTTTCTCAACCCGGATTTTTTCGAGATCGTTCAGATCCATGGATTCACCTTCTCTTCAATTGATTCGACAAAAAGTCAGAGACTATTATAAATAAGAAATATGAAATAAGGAATAAGAAATGATTCAAAGAGGAAAAGGCTGCGTTCAGCCTTTCCCTCGGGTAAACTTATTCTTCCAGTTTCGGAGCAGCGATCTGGTCATAAAGGGATTCGACCACACCCAGGTTGAATTCCGAAACGATCCTCGGCATATCAGTGAGGTCGAACAGAGAAATGATGCTGGGGATCCCCGTCCAGAAAAAAAGGAACATCGCCATTGCGGATTTCCGTTTGCCCAGATAGGCCCGCTGCAAACCAAATACGCCGCCCACCAGGGTAAGGATCAGCGCACTGGAGAGATTTTTGCGTGTGTTCTGATACACCGCATTGACCGTCCCGATACGGTCAGCCGGGACCGCGGCAAGATATTGATTGCCGCGTCCGTTATTCAATGTTGCCTGCTGGATCGAATGGTTGAGCCGGATCGCCAGACAAATGATGATCACGAAAAATATAACGATCGTTAAACCGAGAATGACCAGAGCACCGGTAGGAGTAGTGTTCAACAAAAGTTCAATTTCATTCATAAATGTCTTCTCTCCGTATTACTTCCCTGTCTGCTGGTTTGCACAGCCTTCTACAAAGAAAACGACCGCTTTATCAAATTGCTCCTGTGTCAGCCCTTCAGCGTCAACGGCAAATGCATAAGCCTTTTCATCCATTGTCTTCACAACGCCGCGGGCAATGAGCATGGTTTGATATTTATCGATTTCTACCATTGTACCCGCTATTTTTCGATCTTCATAGAATTCTGCACCATATACGCCGCTGATGTCATTTTCCGTTTCCTTTGAAAGGCGGAGCAGCAGCTTTCCATCTTCGGGAAATTCATACTCGATTTCCGCCACCACATCAGCCACGATCGCATAATAACCGGTCTTTGCGCCGAAATCCTTCGGCAGCTCCGGCATGCTTATGCCCAGCATCGTGTTCAGCGCTTCGGCAGAAGGATATTCTTTCACCGGGTTCGGCATCATCACGGCGGCAGGCTCTTCCGGGAACAGGTCTGCCGGCTGCGGGAGATTTTCGGTATGTGACATAGCCTTCAGGCCGGCTGCCAGATAGGTTTCCTGATAGATCTCAAGCAGATAGTCCTCCACCTCTTGCGCCGTAAATGCTTCAGGCGTTTCGACCAGGCCTTCAGCCACTCCGCGCAGATATTCGGCATATTCGATGTTTTCCGCGTCCTCCCCGCTTGCCGCGAGCAGATCATAGTATTCCTGGTCCAGGAGCTGGACCGCATATTCAAACAGCATTCCGGTGGAAATCGATTCACTCGGGTCAGAGGCAAGTCCAAGGAAAAGAGTCGTATTAAACAAAGCGTCATAAGCATCATCGATCTGCTGAGGAGCTGCATTTTCGTATTGCACGATTCCCCAGGAACGGATCAACGCCTGCGTCACGACCTGACTTTCCGTATCGTTCAGTTTTTGGAGCAGTGCCTCCCCGTTGGTGTCAAGATAAGACTTTACGCTTCCAAACAGCTCACTCAATTCTTCTTGTGTATGAACAGGGATATAGTCACCGGTTTCCGTCTGTGCCGATGCAGCGAAAAACACGCCCAGCACAAGCAGAAAAACCGGAATAATTTTCAAAAACAAAGCATTCTGTCTTTTCATCGAAAATCCTCCTTTATCTATTTTACCCGCAAATTAAGAACCCCACAAATCGGGGGAGGGGATTCAGGTGACAGGAAAAGTTGATGTAATAATTAGCATTATGAAATTTTATAACAGTGGTAATATACATAATTATTTTGAATCCTTTGCTGTATTTCAAGCTGCAAACAGCAAAGAAAGGCAAACATGGAAACGAAATATGTCGCAGCGTTGGCCGCATTCCTTGGCGGATCACTGATTTCACTGATCAACGCACTCATCACAGCAAAACATGTCCAATCAGAGAACCAGTCACTTGGAAATGCCCCGATCCTTCGGCAGGTACTCAGTTTTGTTTATCTGGCAGGGACCTATTTTGTCGTGAAAAAACTCGGGATCGACCTTATGCTGCCATTGATCGGGGCGGCAGTCGGGCTGACAGTTCCGGCGATATTGTTCACCATTACCATTGCCAAAAACATGAAAGGAGACGATTGAATATGGGTGAAGCATCAGAAGTGGTTATTCCGCTGTTCGGAATTCTGGACGTCACCGGTGAAGTCATCACAATGTGGCTGATCATCGCAGCCCTTGCGGTCCTCTCCATCTATGTCGGGAAACATCTTCAGGAACGCCCCGGAAAATTGCAGAACGTCGTTGAAACAGGGATCGAATATCTGGACAACAGCTACACCGGGAACCTCGGGCGCACCCGCGCACGAAAATATTTCTGGTTTTTGGGTTCCCTGTTCATCTTCATCATCTGCGCCAACTATTCCGGGCTGGTTCCCGGTGTCGGGCTGACAAAATATCTGAAAGCGCCGACATCATCCCTTTCCGTGACTGCCGGTCTGGGCGTGTGCACCTTTTGTTTTCTCCAGGCATCCAGTGTGGGCGCCAAGGGGATCAAGGGCTATATCAAGCACTTCATTTCGCCGATCATCGTGATGCTGCCGCTGCTGGCACTGGATGAGATCATCAAGCCGGTCTCTCTCTCCCTGCGGTTGTTCGGGAACATTTTCGGTGAAGAAGCGGTGCTGGAACAGTTTTATGAGATCCTGCCCATCGGAGCCCCTCTGGTGATGATGGCGCTCTCGCTGCTGTTCTGTGCCCTGCAGGCCATTGTTTACACCACGCTGGTTTCCATTTACCTGGATGAAGCCACGGAAGTGGAAGAGAAATAAGAAATAAGAAATAAGAAAAAGAGGATAATTATGAGTGAAAACGCCATTTACGCTATTGCTGCCGGGGTCGTGATGACCATCAGTACCATTACACCCGCCATCGCACAGGGTATGACTTCAAAAGCCGCTATGGAATCCATTGCCCGCCAGCCGGATTCCGCCGGCAACATCCGTTCCACGCTGATCGTTTCCCTGGCCCTGATGGAAGCGCTGGCGATCTACGGTTTGCTGATCGCATTCATGCTGATCTCACACATCGCATAAAACGGAAAGTGCATCATGACGATTCAGATATCTCTGGTCATCTGGACGATCATCGGTTTCGTTGTCCTGTCGCTGATATTGAACCGCTTTCTCTTCAAACCGCTGCTGAAAGTCATGGATGACCGGAATGAGAAGATCAAAGCCGGTGAGGAAAGCCGCCAACAGGAACTTGAGCGCAGGGAAAAGACCCGCAAAGCGCTGGAGCTCTCCAACGCCGCCTGGGAACAGGAAGCACTGAAATCTGCAGCGCTTGAACTCAGCAACGAACGGAAAAAGACCGAATTGATCCTTGCCGATAAAAAGGCTGAATACGACGCCAAACTGGAAAAGATCAGCAAGCAATTCGAAGGGGAAACCGACGAAGCAGAGAAAAATCTCTCTGAAAGCATTGACAAACTGGCGCTGAAATACGTGAAGACGCAGATTTTGTAGAGGGATCATGCCGCGAATCATTTATGTACTCATCAACACGCTGCTGCTCATCCTGATCATCTACCTCATCGGACGGAAAGCGATCCTCAACATTTTCCGGGGCCGCCGCGAAAAGATCAACAAGGCGCTGGACGAGATCGCCGAACCGATCCCGCCCGCAGATGACAATGTCCCGGCGAAACCCATCATCGTCCGCGACCAGACAGCGATCGATGCAGAAATCGCCCACCGTGAAGCGTTGTTGGCAGACCTCAAGGAAAAGTTCGAGCGGGACCGGGAGGCTTTACGCCGGGAAACCCTTTTGAAATCCCGGAGCAACCTTGTCCAGCTGACAATGGACAAAGCCCGCGAATATATGAAATCCGAAGAATTCCTGCAATCCATGCGGGACCAGGAAGACAAAGTCGCGGATCGTATCCTCAGCCTGATCAAGCTGACCCCGGGCGACATGATGTACCTGGAAAGGAAGGGTAAGCTTTATGTCTCCCTGTTTTCCTCCTACCCTCTGAATATCTCCACCATCGGACGAATCCATCAGGCGACCGATAGATTACTGGAGGAAGTCGGAGGGACTTCATCATTCCGCATTGTGGACAATGAAGAAGGGCTGATCGGCGGCTTCCGGCTGAGGATCGGCGACACGGTTTATGACTACACCGTGAAGGATCGTCTTTACATGCTGCAGGAAGCCCTGAACAACATGCCGCTGAAGGAAACCGACTTCAAAACCATGCTCGATAAGATGCGGAAAACCGTTGACAAGATCAATATCGACGTAGACGTCTTTCAGCTCGGGCGTGTGCTTTCCGTTTCAGACGGCATCTGCTGGCTGGACGGCCTGGCAGACATTATGTACGGCGAACTGGTTGAATTTCTCGATACACCCAAGAGAAAAACAGGGATGGTTATGGATGTTCAGCCGGACAAAATCGGTGTAATGATCTTCGGACGCTTCGAACATATTGAAACCTATACCCGTGTCCGACGGCTTGGCCAGATGGCAGAAGTGCCGGTAGGTGAGGAATTGCTGGGCCGTGTCGTGAATGCTTTAGGTGAACCGATCGATGGGAAAGGCCGTATCTGGAGCCATGAGACCCGCCCGATCGAATATGCCGCACCGGCCATTCCAGACCGCCGCCCCGTCAAAGTGCCGCTCGAAACCGGTATCAAAGCCATTGACGCCCTGGTTCCGATCGGCCGCGGCCAGCGTGAACTGATCATCGGTGACCGCCAGACCGGGAAGACCTCCATTGCTGTCGACACCATCATCAACCAAAAAGGCAAGGATGTCATTTGCATTTATGTTGCCATCGGACAAAAAGAGACCACCGTCGCTTCCATCGTCGACCGTCTGCAGAAAGAAGGCGCGTTGGATTACACGACAGTCGTCTGCGCTGCTGCTTCCGATTCTGCTTCACTGCAGTACATCGCGCCCTTTGCCGGCACAGCCATGGCTGAGTATTTCATGTATAAGGGCAGGGACGTGCTGATCATCTATGACGACCTTTCCAAACACGCTATTGCCTACCGCGAGCTTTCGCTCCTGCTGCACCGTCCCTCCGGCCGTGAAGCTTATCCGGGTGACATTTTCTACCTGCACTCCCGGCTGCTGGAACGCTCCGCCAACATCATTGACGAGGCCGGCGGCGGTTCCATCACCGCGCTGCCCATCATCGAAACATTGGCAGGCGACATATCCGCTTACATCCCGACCAACGTGATTTCCATCACGGACGGTCAGATCTTCCTGGAAAGCGATCTCTTCAACGCCGGGCAGCGCCCCGCGGTCAACGTGGGTCTCTCCGTTTCCCGTGTCGGTGGTTCCGCCCAGACAAAGTTCATGAAACAAGTTGCCTCCAACCTGCGTACCGGTCTCGCACAGTATCGCGAATATGCTTCTTTCACCCAGTTCGGCGCCGAAATTGACGAAGCGACGCGCAAGACACTGGCAACCGGGGAACGCATGATGGCTGCACTCAAACAGAACCGCTACAGCCCGATGCCCACCTGGGAACAGGCTTTGTTGATCTATGCTGTTTCCAACGGCGCCGCGGATACCTGGGATCCCGCTCAAATCAGCGATTTTGAAGAGAAACTGCTGCAGTGGTTCAGAACAACACAGGAGCCGCTTTGCGAGGAGATGAAATCCGGGAAAAGCCTGGATAAAGAGGCAAAGGCAAGGCTGGACGAAGCGCTGGCCAAATTCGGAAAGACGGCCTGACCATGGCAGCATTGCAGGTATTGCGGAAGCGTTATAAGAGCATCCAGGCTACCGCGGATATGTGCTCCGCGATGAAGACAGCCTCGTCCGTGAAATACGCCAGGATCTCAAAAGTTCTTGCCAACAATGAGGCTTATTCCCGCGCCTGTGATGATACCCTGGCTCTTTTCGGAAATGCCGTGCTCTCCCGCCGCACCGAAACCGTAAAACCGGTGAACTGTATGGTCCTGATTTCCAACAACCGCGGCTTTTGCGGCGGCTTCAACGGGGAGCTGCTCCGCTTTTTCGAAAGTAAGCTTGCAGAAGAAGATCTTTCCCCGCGGCTGATCGTTTTCGGACAAAAAGGGGAAGCTTTCTGCAGAGGGAAAGGCCTTGAATTTGAAAGCATGCCGCTGGAGGATATCCCGTCCTACTCCGACGCGGAATCATTGACCGGCAAGCTTTTTGAGCTTTACGCCTCAGGAGAAGTAAACAAGGTCATCCTGGTCTATCAGCATTTTCAAAACATGATGACCCAGACACCGGCTGCCGAGACGATTTTGCCGCATCCGGTAAAGAATGACTCACAGGAAAAGGAAATGCTGTTCCTGCCGGATCGTCAGACAGCACTCCAGGCACCCGCCATGTACTGCCTGATCAACAGCGTATACGGCATCCTGCTGGGACACTGCGCGGGGATCCAGGCCGCTACCTCGATCGCCATGCGCAGCGCCTGTGACAACGCGGACAAATCCCTGGAAAAACTGGAGATCCTGATCAACCGCATACGTCAGTCGGAAGTGACCAACAGCGTGATCGAGACATCATCTTACCTGCTAAGTGAATAATGAGGAATGAAAATGGCAAAAGGAAACATCGGAAGAATTACACGTATCAGCGGACCGGTCGTAGACATCATCTTTGAACAGGTCTCCTGCGTTCCGGACATTTTCCACGCGGTGGAAGTTCTGGTTCCGAACGGCAAGCCCGAAGTTCTTGAATGCCTTCAGCAGCTTGGAAACGGAGAAGTCCGTTGTATCGCTATGCAGCCGACTGATGGTCTTTCCCGCGGGATGCAGGCCATTGATACCGGCGCCCCGATCAGTGTTCCGGTAGGAAACTGCATGCTGGGCCGCATGAGCAACGTGACCGGCAAGCCGATCGACCGTGCAGGTGAAATTGTTACTGACGAGTACTGGCCGATCCACCATAAAGCCCCAAGATATACTGATATCGTCCCCTCTCAGGACATCCTCGAAACCGGCATTAAGGTCATCGACCTCATGACACCCTATGCCCGCGGCGGTAAGATCGGTCTTTTCGGCGGCGCCGGTGTTGGCAAAACTGTCCTGATCATGGAACTTATCCGCAACATCGCCTATGAACATAACGGCTATTCCGTTTTTGCCGGTGTGGGAGAACGGTCCCGGGAAGGCAATGACCTCTGGAATGAAATGAAAGATTCCGGCGTACTGGACAAAACCGCCCTGGTCTTCGGCCAGATGAACGAGACCGCCGGCGCCCGGCTGCGTGTGCCGCTGGCAGGGCTGACGATCGCCGAATATTTCCGGGAAAATTCTCACAAAGATGTGCTGCTGTTCATCGACAACATCTTCCGTTTCACCCAGGCCGGCTCGGAGGTCTCCGCGCTGCTGGGACGCATGCCTTCCGCTGTCGGGTACCAGCCGACACTGGCTTCCGAGATGGGCATGCTGCAGGAACGCATCGTTTCCACCCATAACGGGTCCATTACATCCGTCCAGGCGATCTACGTCCCGGCGGACGACCTGACAGATCCGGCTCCGGCCACCACCTTCTCGCACCTGGACGCCACCACCGTCCTTTCCCGCAACATCGTGGAATTGGGTATCTATCCGGCTGTTTCGCCGCTGGAATCCTCCTCCCGCATGCTTTCCGCGGACGCGGTCGGCCAGCGTCATTATGAAACAGCCAAGGAAGTCCAGCGCATCCTGCAGCGCTATCATGAGCTGCTGGACATTATCGCTATCCTCGGTATGGAAGAGCTCTCCGACGAAGACCGCCGGATCGTCAACCGTGCCCGCCGTGTCCAGCGCTTCATGAGCCAACCCTTCCATGTTGCCGAAAGCTTCACGGGCATTCCGGGCGAATTTGTGCGCATGGAAGACACCATCAAAGGCTTCGAAGCCATTCTGGGTGGTGAGTGTGACAACATCCCGGAACAGGCCTTTATGCTTTCCGGCGACATCGACAGCGTTTACGCCAAAAGCAAGGAACTATGAGTCCGCTGACCCTGAAGATCGTGACCTCGGAAGGGGATAATCAAACCATTGCCTGTGACAGCGTGAACCTCTGGATGGCGCCTGACAGCAAAGGTAAGGGAGAAGGCAGCTTCGGCATCCGCAAAGGTCATGTCGAGGCGGTCATCGCCCTCGGGAACGGTCCGCTGGAGGCGCATCTGGAGGGGAAAAGCGTTTTTTCGGCCCGCACGGAAGGCGGTTTTGCCACGATCCTCAAAGATACGGTGACGGTCGTTACTCCCAAAATCAAATTTTCCTGACTGATTTTCAATAAACAGCACAACAGGGTCGGATTCCGTATCAACGAAGCACGACGAGACGTTTCTGCTGCGGCGAAATCGGCGCACACGAAGACTGCCTTCCCGTGCCATAGGCGCTGATTTTTCGTGACAAATAATCTGAGGAAACGGCGATATCCTGCTCTTTCTATCAAGAGGCACGGTAAGGCTGTATTCGCGTGCATGTTAGAAACCCCGCCAAATTGCACACGTGAATCCAGCCTTTCTGTGACTCTGAGACGCTCCTCTTCAGCAGTGCCCAATCCTCAGATCAAATGCTTCGATATGTGATCACTCATGTCACAGGAAGGCAGTCTTCGTGTGCGCCCTGCTTAAAAACAGGTAGCCGAAATCCTCCGGGAGATCGGCTTTTCTCATAACTCTTAACTCTTAACTCTTAATTCTTAACTTTTATTCGTCTAAGGTCTAATGTCTAAGGTCTAATGTCTAAGGTCTAAGTTCCCGGCGGGGCTTCTGCCAGCGCCTTCCGGATGTCAGCGGCCATCTGTGGTTCGAAGTGGGCGAAGAGCGGATCTTTGGCGAGGAACTCCA
>CAYWKZ010000088.1:0-12536 GCA_964459115.1 uncultured Leptolinea sp.
AGGAGGAAAATGCTTACGCCATCAAGAGCACCGTTGAACTGACCGAAATGCTGGGTGACAACACCAACGTCTATGTCAATATCGGAGATGAAAAGGCGATCCTCAAGGTCGATCCGCATGATACACCGGAGCTCGACACGGAATTTGATTTTTACCTGCCTTATGAGGGGGTTTACCTCTTCGACGGTGAGACGGAAAAGGTTATAAAATAGTTGGTAGTTATTAGTTGCTGGTTATTAGTTGCTGGTTGCCGGTTATGGGAATAAACGGGATTTTATTCTGAAAAAATCCGGAGAAAAACAGGCAGCAGGTAATCATAAGACTTTAGATGATACTTAAACTTACAGGAGGATCCTGAATGGATATTCGATATTCAACGAACCCGAACGATGTGAAGCGTTACACGACAGAAGAACTGCGCAAGGAATTTTTGATCACAAACCTTTATCAGGCTGATACCGTTCAGGCTGTTTACTCCCATGTCGACCGCATGGTCGTTTTGGGCATTATGCCGGTGAACGAAGTACTCCCCATCGACAAGGGCATTGACGTCTGGGCTAATTTCGGCACGACTTATTTTCTCGAACGGCGCGAAGCCGGCGTCTTCAACCTGGGCGGCAAAGGCTTTATCCAGGCGGACGACGAGCGCTTTGAACTGGGGTATGAAGACTGCCTTTACATCACCCAGGGCACGAAGCAGGTCTGCTTCGGCAGCTGTGAACCGGCGGATCCGGCACGCTTTTACCTGGTCTCTGCACCGGCTCACCGGGCTTACAAAACCAGGTTCCTTTCCTTCGCGGATGCCAACAAGCGCCCGCTGGGCTCCGTTGCCACCGCCAACAAGCGCGTGATCAACCAGTTTATCCACCCGGACGTGCTGGAGACCTGTCAGCTTTCCATGGGCCTGACCAAGCTGGAAGAGGGCAGCACCTGGAACACTATGCCGACCCATACGCATGAACGCCGCATGGAGATCTATACCTACTTCGACATTCCGGAAGGAAACGTCGTGTTCCATTTCATGGGCCAGCCGCAGGAGACCCGTCACATCGTGATGCACAACTACGACGCGGTGATCTCACCTTCCTGGTCGATCCATCCGGGCGTCGGTACCGCGGCCTACACCTTTATCTGGGCGATGGGCGGTGAAAACCAGGCCTTTGATGACATGGACAACATCGACACCATGGACCTGAGATAATGAAGAATTAGGAATGAAGAATTATGGATAATGGAAGGCGCAAAGCGCCTTCTGGTTTAATTCATAATTGTATTTTGGAAAAAGAACTATGAATTGAAGAAAAAGTTAAAGAAGATGTGAGGGAAAAATTTCTTCCTTCTTCATTCTTATTTCTTCATTCGCTGACAAAGGAGTTGATCAAGATGGATGTTTTGAGCAGAATGGCTGCGACGGGTGTCGTTCCCGTAGTTGTGTTGGAAAAGGCCGAAGACGCGGTCCCGACCGCGAAAGCGATGCTGGCCGGCGGTATTGACGCCATGGAAATCACCTTCCGCACCGCTGCTGCCGCGGATTCCATCCGTGCAGTCGCGCAGGAAGTTCCCGACATGCTGGTGGGCGCCGGTACCGTTGTCAACCTGGAACAGTGCAAGCTGGCTGTGGAATGCGGTGCAAAGTTCATCGTCTCCCCGGGCTATGACGAAGAGACCGTCGCCTGGTGCTGCGAAAACGGCATTGCCATTACTCCGGGCTGCGTGACCCCGACCGAGATCATGATGGCGAAGAAACACGGCCTGAACGTGATCAAATTCTTCCCCGCCAATGTTTATGGCGGACTGAAGGCCCTGAAGGCCCTTTCCGGTCCCTTCCCCGGTACCAAGTTCATCCCCACCGGCGGCGTCAGCAATGACAACCTGGCTGAATTCATCGCTTCTCCGCTGCTTCTGGCTGCGGGCGGCAGCTGGACCGTTCCGGCGAAAGAAATCGCAGCCGGCAACTTTGACAAGATCACTGAACTGTGCGCGGAAGCCCGCCGCATCGTTGATGAAGTTCGAGCGAAATAACAAGGAGATACTCACATGAAATTCTTAACCTTCGGCGAAATCATGCTCCGCCTGAAGTCCCCCGGCCTGGAACGCTTTTTCCAGAGCCCGGCGTTTGAAGCCACTTTCGGCGGCGGTGAAGCCAACGTCGCTGTTTCCCTTGCCAATTACGGACAAGATGCCGCTTTTCTGACAGTCCTGCCGAAAAACGCCATCGCGGATGAGTGCATTCACGACCTGCGCGGCTTCGGTGTGGACGTGAGCCGCATCGTGCGCTCCGACAAGGGTCGTGTGGGTATTTATTACCTGGAAACCGGCGCCAACCAGCGCCCTTCCAAGGTCGTTTATGACCGCGACTGGTCCTCCATCTGCCTGGCAAAAACCGGTGACATCGACTGGGACAAGGCCTTCGACGGTGTGGAATGGTTCCACATCACCGGCATCACCCCTGCCATCTCTGAAAGCGCCAAGGACCTTTCCCTGGAAGCTGTCAAAGAAGCGAAAAAGCGCGGCATCACCGTCTCCTGCGACCTGAACTTCCGCAAGAACCTGTGGAAATACGGCAAGAAGGCCTCTGAAGTTATGCGCGAAATGGCCGAATATGTTGACGTGGCTATCGCCAACGAAGAGGACGTACAGAAGTCCCTGGAAATCACTACTGACGTGGTGGTGGAGTCCGGTGAGCTGGACCGCGAAAAATACAAGGCCCTGGGCGATAAAGTCCTGGCAACCTATCCCAACATGAAGATGATCGCCATCACCCTGCGCGAGTCCAAGTCTGCTGACTGGAACGGCTGGGCTGCCTGTCTGAATGACCGCGAGAATTTCTACGTCTCCAAGCGCTATGAGATCCGCGATATCGTTGACCGTGTCGGCGGTGGTGACAGCTTCGGCGGCGGTCTGCTCTATGGGCTGACCCATTATGAAGACAAGCAGCAGGCGCTGGAATTTGCTGTGGCGGCTTCCTGCCTGAAGCACTCCATTCTCGGCGACTTCAACCGCGTCTCTGTCGATGAGGTTGAAAAACTGATGGGCGGCGACGGTACCGGTCGGGTGCAGCGGTAATCAGTGGCTGGTGGCTATTGATGAGTGACTAACTTCATTGTGCCAATAAGGCCGGTTGCCTGAATACATCGTCTGATGGAAGGGAACTGTCCCTATTGGTTCAGTTTTGGAGAATGCGAAATTATGGATATCATGAATATGTTTTCGCTGGAAGGCAAAGTGGCGCTTGTGACCGGTGCGGCTTACGGCATCGGGTTTGCCATGGCGGAGGCCTTTGCCGCAGCCGGCGCGAAAATTTGTTTTAACTGCCGCAGCCAGCATCATTTGGATCAGGCGCTTGCCGATTACGCCGCGAAGGGTATTGAAGCTCACGGCTATATCTGTGACGTGACCGACGAGGAACAGGTCAAGGCGATGGTCGCGCGGATCGAAGAGGAAGTTGGCATCATTGACGTTCTGGTCAACAATGCCGGCATCATCAAGCGTATTCCAATGTTGGAAATGAGCACCGAAGAATTCCGTCAAGTGATTGATATCGACCTGAATTCTCCCTTCATCGTCTCCAAGGCAGTGCTGCCCGGTATGATCAGGAAGGGCCACGGAAAGATCATCAACATCTGCTCCATGATGAGTGAGCTGGGCCGTGAGACCGTTTCCGCTTATGCGGCAGCCAAGGGTGGGCTGAAGATGCTGACGAAGAACATCTGCTCTGAGTTCGGTGAATATAACATTCAGTGCAACGGGATCGGTCCCGGCTATATCGCTACCCCGCAAACGGCTCCGCTGCGTGAACGTCAGGCTGATGGCAGCCGTCATCCCTTTGACCAGTTCATCGTTGCCAAAACCCCGCAGGCTCGCTGGGGTACTGCCGAAGACCTGATGGGACCGGCAATCTTCCTGGCCTCTGATGCCTCCAACTTCGTCAACGGTCACATCCTTTACGTTGACGGCGGCATTCTGGCCTATATCGGCAAGCAGCCGTAAGAGAAAAAAGAGAGTAAAAAATGCTCAGCGTCAGCTGAGCATTTTTTTTGCGATTTCCGCCATCTGTTCGATCACATAATCCTGATCTTCTTCCGTCATCTCGACATACAGCGGTATAGCCAGGCTCAGCCGGTCACAGGCGTAGGCGCTGGGTAAATCTTCATGCGTATAGCCATATTTTCTGACATAGTAGCCCAGGGTGTGCAGCGCGTGAGTGCCCTGGCGGGTGGCGATCCCCGCCTGTTCCAGCCGGTCCATCCACTCATTGCGGAAGGCATTGGCCTCGTCCACGGTCTGACAATGGACCGCTTCCGGGAGCAGCATGGTGCAGTAAGTTTGATAAATGTGCGTGTAACCTTCCGGTACGAAAGGTGTTCGTACCCAGGGCACGGCCTCCGGCAGCAGTCGGTCGTAGCGGTGAGCCAGTTCCGCGCGGCGTTCGGTGATGTAGTCCAGCTTCTTCACCTGGGCACAGCCGATAGCACCCTGGATGTCGGTCATGCGGTAGTTGAAACCCAGTTCGTTATATTCCGGCAGCAGGTAGCCCTTTCCAGCGTTGCGCTGGACTTCGGAAATCGATGCCGCATGGGAGCGCAGCTGACGCACGTGCTCAGCCATCACGGGGTCGTTGATCAGTGCCATGCCGCCTTCCCCGGTGGAAATGGACTTGCGGGGGTGGAAGCTGACCGCGGAGGGGTTCCCGAACCCGCCCTGGTGGGTGTCACCGATCTTTGCGCCTAATGCACAGGCTGAGTCTTCGACGACTTTGAGACTGCCGTGACGTCTGGCAAAATCGTTCACTGCAGGAATATCTGCGCAGAGTCCGAATTCGTTCACCGGGACGATGCCAGTCAGGCGGTTGCCGGTTTTTTTGTTGATCCATTGACCGTCCCGTTCGGTATAGCGTTCCGCTATGAAATCATCCAGCAGCTTCACATCAATGTTGAAGGTGACCGGATCCACATCCGCCAGAATGGCATTTGCGCCAGTATATTCCACGGCATTTCCGGTAGCGACGAAGGTGAAAGAGGGGACGATGACGTCCTGCCCGAGACCGAAGCCCATGGCTGCCATCAGCAGATGAAGGGCGGTGGTGCAGTTGGTGGTGGCGACACCGAAGGCGCAGCCTTCATGCGCTGCCACGGCTTTTTCAAATTCAGCGACGCGGGGGCCCTGTGCCACCCAGCCGGAAGCCAGTGCTTCCGCGGCAGCCTTTGCCTCTTCCTCATCAAAATAGGGTTTCATGATAGGAACTTTTCGCGGTGTTATCATTCATTACCTTCTTTTTTTTCAGGAGATTGTATCAATTGGATAAAAGTTGATTCGTAATCCTGAAGTGCATGATACATTTGCTCAACAATTACCTTATTCCCATCAATTCGGTAGATCATAAAAAAATCGTGTTTTTTGAATGGGATTTTTCGATATCCTGATTTGGCAAGATCCGCATCTGTGCATAATGGTAAAATGTTGGCTATCTTCGCTAATCTTTCTTTTGTGTTTTTCGCATCATCTCGGATCAAAGAGGCAGCCTCTTTATTTTGTAATATATTCTTTGTGTAACGAATATAATTTTTTAAGCTATGTTTAGCTTTGGGAGTGATGACAACTTTATAACTCATATTCCTGAGATATTTCCTCTAAAGCTTCATCAAAATCCTGATAATCACCATTATCATAACATTGTCTCGATTTAGCTAAATCTGCAAGAATTTCTTTCTTAGACATCGGCTTAAATGGATTATCATCCGAAAAAATGTCACGGAGAAACTTAAAAACTCTTTCCTGATCTTCATCAGGCAGCACTGATATCAATTCAATATTTGCTTCTTTAATGCTCATAAGAGTGCCTCCTTTATGTCTACATTGTAGCATAGAATAAAATAAAACAGTTGTGCTTTATGTATGAATTTTTATTTATCTTTCACTCTCGATCAGCGCTTCTCGTGCGCGGTCCAGTATCTTAATAACCTTGATTCCTTGCTCACCGTTGGCAAGAGATTCATGCCCTTCCTGAATGCAGCGGGCGAAATGCTCGATGGAATTGCGGAGAGCATCCTCCTGCGGAATATAAGGGATAGTGATGTCGCCGGACCGTGCTTTGAATTCATACGGGCCGTATTCCTCTCCTGTCTCGATGATGCCCTGATCAAAGATCGTCAGCTTGTCCATGGTCTTCATGTCGTCGAAAATGACCATTTTCTTTGTGCCTCCGATCATGGTTCTTCGCTCTTTGATGGGAGAGATCCAGCTGGATTTGATGTGAGCCAGGAATCCGTCATATTTCAGCGTCAGGTAGGTCAGCGTTTCCTGAGATCCGTAATGCTTTTCGCCGATGGCTTCCACGTGATAAGGTTCTTTCCCGCCGGAGATATAATCGATCACCGCCAGGTCATGAACCGCCAGATCCAGCATGGCGTTGACGTCTTTGCGGATCGGTCCCAGGTTCATGCGGGAGATGTCGAAGTAGATCAGGTCACCCAGTGTACCCTCATCGTACATCCTTTTGATGTAGCGGATGATGGGATGGAAAATCATGATGTGGTCGGTGTGGAGTACGACTTTGTTCTCATGTGCCAGCCGGTTCAGTTCCTCTGCCCGGGCAGTATCCGAGGCCATGGGTTTTTCGATGAAGAGATGTTTCCCGGCCCGGAGTATTTTCTTTGCGATCTCAAAGGAAGGCTCGGTCTGGATCACGAGGGCGAAAGCGTCCACGTTCGGGTCGCCGAGATATTTTTCGTAGTCAGTGGTGTAGTCGGGGATGGCGCTGCCGTAAACATTCCGGGCCGCGTCCAGACGAGGCTGTGCCGCGTCTGAAAGAGCAATCATGTTGGTTTCCCGGGACTGCATAATGTTGCGGGCGACGTTCGTCCCCCAGTAACCGTAGCCGATTTGTACAATATTGATCATAATAATTTCCTCTTCATTCTTCGTTCTTCGACAGGTCTTCTACTTCGTCAATGATGAAAGGTGGTCTTGCCCGTGCCGCGTCAAGCGTACGCCACAGATATTCCGCGATAATTCCCAGTGAAATGTTTGTCAATCCGAAGCCCAGCATCAAAACGCTGATCAGTGTCGGCCATCCCAGTGTGACAGGACGGATATTGAAGAGCTTGACGATGATCAGGTCCAGTGCCATCAAAGCGCCCACGAATGCAAAGACAAAGCCCAGGACGGAGACCATGCGGATCGGGAAAAAGGAAAAGGAGACGAAGGAATCTATGAGCAGCTTCAGTTTTTTGCCGAAGGTCCATTTGGAATGTCCGTGCTCCCGTTCCTTATAGTTCATGTTGAGAATGGTCTGTTTGAATCCCAGGGAGATCACCTGCAGGACGACGGATGAATTCAGTTCCGGGTTGGCGTTCAGAGCGTTTTTGACCTTCTCGTTGAAAAAGATGGTATTGACGCCTTTCTCCGGATAACCGGGAATGGCCCATTTGCGGATCATGGCTGAGTAGATTCGGGAAAAGGTCTCTTCAGATTTTGAGACCTTTACCTGATTTTTTTGCACCAGCACCAGGTCATAGCCTTCCTGTATGCGTTTGTAGCCTTCCCCGATGATCTCCAGCGGTTCCTGCAAGTCTGCACCCAGCCAGACACAGTTCGGGGCGCTTGCGTTCATAAAACCTGCACGCACGGCGGGATGGGAACCAAAATTGCGGGAAAAGCGTACCAGTTTGGCGCTGAAGCTGCGGAATTTGGCGCTCCGCAGCCATTCACAGGAGCCGTCCGTGGAACCGTCATCCACGAACACCACCTCAACCGGTACGCCCAGAACAGGGATGTATTCTTCCAGGGCGGCAGCCATCAGGGGCAGGTTGTCTTCCTCGTTCAGAAAAGGGATGATCACAGATATTTCAGGACGTTCCATTCATGCTCCGTTGTGAAATCATTTGTACTAATAATATCCATATTCATTGACCGCTGCCTTGAGCTCCACATAAACCCATTGATTTCCCCGATGCCCGAAGAAGGTGATCATGTCATCGGCATAAAACGGGTCCATCTCGGAGTAGGCGCCGATATAGCCGAAGGGAATGTCGTCGAAGCCCAGGTCGTAGTCCTGTTTATCAATGGAGATCCCGTAGCCGTTTTCGTTCTGGTAGAAATAAAACAGTTTCCCGTCAATGATCGAATAACCGAAAGAGCGGATATATCCCCTTTCCTTATCGTAATTCTGCTGGGAGCGGATGGTGCGATCCGTATAGATCACATCCGTCACATCCGGATTCGGGTCAATATCGACACTGACACGGATCGGCAGATACCAGTCACCGCCGTAACAGACAATACCCCAATTGGTGAACATCGGGTTTTGCGAGTAGGGAAACCAGAATTCGGTGAAATCATAACCGTTGGACTGCACATTCATCACGGCGCGGGTCGGATAGGAAGGATCACGGTTCAGATCCTGATCATATTCAATATAGGAGGAATAATTTTCTCCGTAAGCGCCATAGGTATAATTTGTACGATTTTCCAGTGAGTGATTGAGCCGGTCAGAGAGCCGTTCGTCCAGCGAAAGTGTCGGTGTCGGCTCAGGTGTACCGGTCTCATCAGGTGCGGATGTACGCTGGGGACGGTTAGGCGTAGAAGTGGGACGGCCGTACCCATAATAGTCGTATCCGTAACCATAGCCGTAATTGTAAGCATAAGGATCCTCTGTCGGGGTCGGCTCATCCTCTTTCAACGCAGGAACGGGCGTTGCGGTTTTCAGCGCTGCCCGGATAGAAATCGGGTTCAGCTGCGGAAAGGATGCAAGATCATATTCCGTGTATGTCAGGTTGGTGGGCAGTGAACTGACATTGGCCTCCTGCGGTACCGGATCCTCCCGGATGACGTGGACAGCGATCGCGTCGGCATTGATTTCCGTTGCTGTTTCAACGGAAGCGCCGAAGACGATGACTTCACTGTCTTCTGTCAGTTTGTCGGAAGAGATTAGGTTTTTCTTCGCGTCAACAAAAAAGCAGAAATCGTCACATTTCACCGTGAATTTGCTCCCGGAATGATGATCCAGTGTGAAGCCTCCCGTGGAAACGGTCCGACCCCAGGCATCCGTTTCGGTCGTGAAACTGTGAACCGAACCGAAGATAACCACCTGCTGAAATGCCTTTTCCGGCAGCATCTCCGCATGAACCTGAGTGAAAATGTCACCGGGGTTCTCATAACGGACTGACTGGGCAGCGGAGAGGGTGGCGGTGGGCGTGACAGGCGGCAGGGTTGGGATCTCCGGCACCTGGTTCAGACTAAGCTGGGGTGTCGGGGTTTCCAGCGGAACCGGGGTCAGCTGAAAAATCGGCAGCATCTGGCATCCGCTGAGCAGCATGCAGCCGGTCAGGATCAACATAAGAAAAAACAATTGCTTCATCATTGACATAATTATATCGTTAATTGCGGTCTCTTTCCTCTTCACAAATCACTATTCATTAATTTACGATCTGGCATGAAACTTGCTCCAGTATGATGTGGAGAGAGGTTTTGGAGAGATGGAAGCTTACGGTTTCTCAGCAAACAAAAAATCAAAAAAATTAGGATTCCATTATTATAAGGACGCGGGCCATTTTGATGATCCGAGTCTGGATTACTGGCTGCCGAAATTGCAGGCTGCCGGCACTTCCTGGCTGGTGGTGTATGCTCCGGAAAACGGAGAAATTCCGGAAAATTTCATTATACGTTTGCGTGATGTCCGCATTGAACCGCTCGTTGTCCTGAATTATTCCATTTCCGATCCTCCTTCCCAGCAGATTTTCCGTCAGCGTATGGCTTACTATCACAGCATCGGCATCCATATGGTGCAGTTTTTCAACCGCCCGAACATGAAGAGTTCCTGGAATGCGGAAGATTGGGTGAAGCCCGGTCTGGTGACCCGTTTCATTCGCCGCTATGCGGATTATGCCGCAGCTTGTGTACAGGAGAAGGTGATCCCGCTCTTCCCGCTTCTGGAACCCGGCGGCGACTATTGGGATCTGGCATTTTTGCGCAGCAGCGCAAAGCAGATGCGTAAGGAATATAGCGATGCGGTTATTTCCAATCTGGTTTTTACCGCTTCCGGATGCCTTTACCGCCACGCTATAGAGTGGAATGAAGCAGGACCTGCGGGATGTCCGCCGGCAGTTCCTTACGCTGAGGGGCAGGTGGATCATCGTGGCTTTTATCTCTTCCAATGGTACGAGGACATTCTGAAGAAAGAACTCGGCAAAAGTGTGCCGGTTCTGCTGATGAACGCAGGTATGTGGGATGGTAATACCGGGATCTTTGATGTGGTCACGAGAGAATCCAGGCAGCAATATCTGAACATCCTGAACCTGCTGCAGGATGTGACACCAAAAGCCGACAACAAGATCCCGCCATATATTCTTTCCTGCTGTGTCTATAAACTGCCTTCGACGGAATCGCTGAGCGCATCTGTCCCGGTGGGGAAAAACACAGCGGACAGTGTTTTTTCAGCTGACATCAGTATTAATACAGACGTGAAAGTTTCATTTTCGGAAAAATTCCTGCAATTTTTGAAATCCATCAATTTAAAGAATCTTTTTGAATTAATTAAGAAAGTTGGCACGAAACTTGCATCTTCTATAAATAATGCAGCCCGATTTCTCATGCGAGGGGGGAGCCTCAAAGAGTATTTCCTGCTGCCTGAGGTGAACAGCCTGTTCACCGAAGAACAAATGAACACGATCCGGCAGTACATCAAAATTCACAAGTGTGCTTCCGGAAATGATCTGAACGAAGCGTTAGCGTCAAAAAACGTGATCATGATTGACGATCAGGCCTTATACCCGGCTTATATGCTTCGTCAGCTGCGCGACAGGAACTGTGCGGTTCACACAGTGTCGCTGCAAACTCAGGGAGATTGAGAGAGGACCCTATGGACAAATTTAATAATCAGGATATCGTTTATAACAAGCCCGTTATGAAAGTGATTGGCTTGGGCGGTGGTGGCTGCAATGCTATTGACCGCATGCTGACAATGGGATATGGCACAGATGATGTTGAATTCATCGCCGCCAACACAGACCTGCAGGCGCTTCAGCGCTGCCAGGCAAACACAAAAATCCTCATGGGACCACAACTGACCAATGGCCTTGGCTCCGGCGGACGTCCGGAAGTCGGTGAAAAGGCTGCCTGGGAATCGGAAGACGTGCTGCGCAAGGCGTTGAGCGGCGCGGACATCGTTTTCCTGACTGCCGGTATGGGCGGCGGTACCGGGTCCGGTTCCATCAGTGTTGCGGCAGAAATTGCCCGGGAACAGGGCGCCATCACCATTGCTGTCGTCAGCACTCCGTTTTCGTTTGAAGCCGGCAAACGCATCACCAATGCGCGCAATCGTCTTTCCAAACTGGCTGAACACTGCGATACGCTCATCACCATTCCGAACGACCAACTGCTGAAGGTTTCTCCCTCCAACATCACACTGCGCGAAGCTTTCGCTTACGCGGATGACGTGCTCCGTCAGGGGATCACGGGCATTACACAGCTTCTTTCCGGTACCGGTGAAATCAATGTTGATTTCTCTCACATTCGCCATATGATGGCTAATGGCGGCGGTTCTCTTCTCTCCATCGGCTATGGCAAGGGCGAGGACAAGGTTTCCAACGCGCTTTACCAGGCACTGAACCATCCGCTGTTGGAACATCTGCCCATCGAAAATGCCACCGGCATCATTGCCAACTTCACCGGCGGTGAAGATCTTTCCTTCGGTGAGGTCATGGAAGGGCTTTCCCATCTCCAGCAATTCACCGGCAACAATGCGGAAATCATCCCCGGCCAGATCGTTGATCCGAACATGAAGGATGAGGTACAGATCATCCTCATCATCACCGGCATCGCCTCTACACCGCTGAAATCCGAGACCGTGGACAAGTCCGGCGCTGAAATCGGCACTGTCTCCACCGCTTCCCGTGTGTATGCGGAACCGGTGCGCTATGCCGTTGAAACAACGCCGGAAGTGGAAGCGGAGCCGGAATTGGAAATGGCTTACGCAGTTGCTGAACCCGCTGCGGTCAATGCTGCTGCTTCCTCGTCCGATCGCCTGATCCCTTCCGAACCGGCTGATGTTTCCGGATATACGCCATCCGATGCTGCCAATGCCATGTTCGACACCATCATGCAGCCTTTCGGCCTCAGCGGAATCGAATCCTCTTCCCGCAAGGTCGGAGAAAAACGGAACGGCATGGACTCGGTCGATTACGACACACCGACCTTCCTGCGCCGCAGACTCTGATAAAAAAATGGGACTGTACCCGCAGGGGACTGTCCCGAATGAGTGAGAATTCTTTATGAGCAGCGTCGTCGACAAGATCAACAAGATGATTTACCGGGATTACCCCTTTTACAAAGGGGTGAAACCGAAAGTGACCGAACGCGGCGGCGAACTGCTCCTGGTTTATGAGAAGAACGAGAAGACTGAGGACGGTCTGAACCTGCCGATGATGCTGCGGGTTCGGGCTGACTCCGAGGGAAAGATCAAAGCTGTTTCCGGCTCTCGATAACAGTTTCATATGACTCCTTTCAACAGCAACGGAAGTGAATTCGCTTCCGTTGTT
>CAYWKZ010000089.1:0-12493 GCA_964459115.1 uncultured Leptolinea sp.
CCCAGCATTTCGGTCAGTTCAACGGTGCTCTTGATGGCGTAAGCATTTTCCTCCTTGGTCAGGACGATGGCTTCCGGACGGAACCCGAAGACCACTTCCTTGCCCTCATAAGCGGAGAGCTTGCTGCCCAGACGAGGCTTGAGGTCCAGATCATTGCCGCCGACATTCACATGCCCGTTCTTCACGGTCACACGGATGAAGTTCATCGGCGGTTCACCGATAAAGCCCGCGACGAAAACATTCACCGGGTCGAAGTAAAGTTCTTTCGGCGTACCGATCTGCTGGACGTAGCCGTCTTTCATACACACGATGCGGTCAGCCATGGTCATGGCTTCCGTCTGGTCATGCGTCACGTAAATGGTGGTAGCGCCGGTCTCGCGGTGGATCTGGGTGATCTCAGAGCGCATGGTCACACGCTGTTTGGCATCCAGGTTGGAAAGCGGTTCGTCCATCAGGAAGATGCCGACTTTGCGGATGATAGCGCGGCCGACCGCAACACGCTGACGCTGCCCGCCGGAAAGCGCACGGGGCAGGCGGTCCAGATAATCCGTCAGGCCGAGGATGTTGGCAACCTTCAGGACCTTCTCTTCGATCACGTCCTCGTCGACCCCTTCCAGGGTCAGGCCGAAGCCCAGGTTGTCAAAAACCGTCATCTGCGGATACAGCGCATAACTCTGGAAAACCATGGCGATCCCGCGTTCACGAGGTCCCATTTCATTGGCCCGCTTCCCGTCGATCAGGAAATCACCTTTGCTGATGTCTTCCAGACCGGCAATCATGCGCAGGGTGGTGGACTTCCCGCAGCCGGAAGGGCCGACGAAAACCACAAATTCGCCCTTGTTGATCTCCAGATTAAAATTATGCACCGCGTGAAAGCCGTTCGGATAAATTTTGTTGATATCTTTCAGCGTTATATATGCCATGACGCACTACCTCCTGTCGCGGATGGATTTTGAGTTATTAAGACACACACATCCTGCTATAAAGTATAAAATAGGGGCAAAAAATATACTATATCAAAAATGAAACATTTTATGCCTAAAACGGATTTCACGGGGATTATCCTGAAAAGCAAAAAATGTCTGCTAGAATTGTATAGAACAGAACCTTGAAAACCGGATCGGCTTCTGACAGTGGACGCGAACAGGACAAGGCTGAAACCGGGTCCGATTGGTGGCCACTGCCGCCAAATTCCGTCAAACACTGCCTGCAGAGGGTATGCTGACAGTGAGACGGTGATCGGGAGGTTTATAATGGAAGTCGTTAAAACAATAACCGTCAAAGTTAAGCGCCCTGACGGAACCATTATTGTTGTGACCTTGACCATTAAGGTCCGACGATAAAATTAAGAGCCAAGAGAGGAGGTGGTTCTCCTCTCCTTTATCCTGATCACATTATAGACGAAGATTCGATTTTTGTCAAGCCAGTTTAACGATAATATTTCGTTCGTTCATTGGTCTCGGCGTCGTGGATGGTGATGAATTGGAAGACGCCGTCACAGGGCTCCAGGTCCATCTCACCCCACACCGCGTCGAGATAGTGGTCGTCCGTCCCGTCCGTACCCTTCGGATTGATATACATTTCCAGGTCGCGGACGATCGGGTTGATGCGGTAGACCAAAATCATGTCGATCTTCCGCAGCGGAGCAAATTCATAGGTCTTGTAGTACATCTTGTCGTAGAGGGTATAATGCTCCTTCGAGCCGTAATCGTAGGGCTCCATGATCTCCGGCAGATAGGTCAGCGCCTTGCCGCGGATATACCCCACCAGCTTGAAGCTTTCCGGACTCAGCCCCTTATAGACCACATTGGAGAGGTTGCGCAGTTTGATGCGTATCTCAAGCAAAACCGTATCCTTGTCCGGCTTCGCCTGGACCACCTTGCTGCCCGGGCTGCGCGTGATCAGTGACATGGTCACCGGCTCATCGGGGAAGATCACCTCCAGCGAGTCACCGCAGTAATAGGTTTCGTCATAGTAAACATGCACCTCCCGCTCGGCACACGCAGTCCCGAGCCCGAAGAAGCACAACAAAATGAACAGCAGTGGTATGACTCTTTTCCGATACATTTTATCCCCGGCAGATGTTAGACGTTAGACATTAGACATTAGACTTCAGATATTCCTCTTAACTTTATCTTTAAGAAAGCACTGATTAATACCGATTTCACGTCAAACGAGTCAATGCAACCTGTTCTGTTGACTCAAATCTGAGTCAACGAAAACAGGTCACTCTTGACTCAGAACGAATAAATCAGCGTTTTCTTAACTCTTAATTCTTAACTCTTAATTCTTAATTATTCCCCCCTGCAAACAATTACACCCACAATCTGTATTACTTCAAGTTCTGCCGCCAGTCCCAATGATGATACAAAACACCCGTCGCCGGATCCTCGATCATTGAATCCGGCAGACAGAAGCGCACCGTCTTCTCCGGCTCAGAGCCGAAATAATGCGGCGCAAAGGTCATGACCCAACTGTCCACATCCGGGTAGACGCTGAACACCAGCGAGGTATAGAGCGTCCCCTTCGGCGGAATATCGGTATAAAACGCCTGCTGATGGAAACCGCCTGCCACCTTGCCGCTTTCCGCGATATCCAGCGCATAGGTCCCGTAGTAACGCCCGAGATAGGTATCCTGGATAAAGAAGGAATCCGGCGCCAGCCAGCCACCGTACGCATCGCTGTTGTTGGTGATGGCCACCCGCAGCACCAGATACATCGTCTCCCGGTCAGCGACCAGATAGTTGTTGGACTTCGTCAGAACAGGCTCCTGCAGCAGCTTGATCGAATAATCGCCGGCCTCCGCGACCCAGCCCACATAAAGCCGGTTCGGGATATCCTCCCGGTTCGGCCGGTAATAATAGCTGATCGTCACGTCCGAGGCACACACCGGCGCCGCCGTCAGAGCAAAGAAAAACAGCAAAGTAAAAATCATTCCAAACCGTTTCGCAAAAACCATTAGCCGACCAATCCCTAATACCTAATACCTAACACCTAAAACCTATCCCCTGACACCCGACACCTATTAATGCCCCATAATATACAGCGCACCGATGGAACAGGTCACCGTCTCACCGCCATCATGAAGCAGCGGCCCGTAGGACCAGGAGACCTTCGAAGGAACAGTGTTCCAGTTCTCGTCCGTATCCACGATCCCGTCGTCCAGTTCCGTGGCCAGCTTCCCGTTGATGTAGACCCGCAGGTGCGTCCCCTCGCGGATCAGCTCGACCCGGTAAGCCCGCACGGTCGTGCCCGGAATGTGATGGAGCGCCTTCACGGCATTCCAGTCCCTGACGAACTGGTCATCCATCAGGTCATAGTGATAATCCCCCGCCGCGTAGGAAGAGGACGCGATGTCATTTTCGTCGATCGGGAAATCGCTGCCTTCCCAGGCCTCCAGCATGTTCATGTCGTGGGTCTTGTTCGTGAGCGCATAAGGCAGGTCATAGATGTTATCCACGTGGAAGATCCCGCTTTCCGGGTCCACCATGATGCCCGTGTTCATCGTGAGGCCTTTGACCAGCGAATCGGAATAGTAGACATAACAGGAACCCGCGTCATCAGGCGAACTGTCGCTGACGAACAGCGTCGCGTAAAGATAAAAATCATCCAGGAAGCCAAAGTCGGGCCCGATGGCATTCCCCTGGAAGGTCCAGGTTTCGACCGGGTCGCGAAGCATCATCAGCTGCTGGAGAGTGTAGGAATCCTCATAGCGGACGAAAAGCCCCCACTGTTCCTGGTCCCAGGTCTCATGCGGAAAATATTTGAGATCCAGCGGGTCAAAAGAAGGGATCTCAACGGGGAAGCGAAAGTATTGGTGCTTTTTCTGCTGCAGGAAGCGGTAGGTATATTTAGAGATGGGAAACTTCGCGAGGACGTCCTCGTCATCTCCCGCCTCGTCCTGTGCACACCCCGCACCGACCCCCGCGGCAAGCATCACCACCGCCAGAAAAATCCAAATTAATCGCTTCAATCCCTTCCCCTTTCGTACTTAGTTGCTGGTTGTTAGTTGCTGGTTGCCAGTTGTCAGTTGCTAGTTACTGGTTGCTGGTTGCTGGTTGGAAATTATTTATAATGAGTTTTTGGCTCCAAATTTCCGCTTCACGGAACTGTCAACGACTAACAACAAACTCACTATTTCCTAAAACCTAACGTCTAACGTCTAAAGTCTAAAGTCTAATGTCTAACGTCTAATGTCTATCGCCTTTCCAATCTCCCCACCCTCAGCGGGATCTCGATCTCGCAGGAGAGCTCATCGCCGCGTTCCGCGGGACGGAAGAGCATCGTCCAGCCTGTCTCGTCGGTGACATCCACATCGAACACCAGGTCCAGCTTGATCAGGCTGCCCAGCTCCAGCGGGTCCGCCATGGTCTTCCAGTGGTTTTTGATCCCCAGCATAGAGGTCATCATATAGTTCAGCGGGATGATCTCCCCGCTTGCATCATGCCGCAGCTGGAAGGAGCTTTTGTCGAGCCCGTTCCAGGGCCAGTCCTGCAGGTAAAGGAACTCAACCGTGAGATAGAAGAAGTAATTTTCCGCGTCCCGACCACCGGTGGAATAGGTGATCTCGGGCGCCACCAGCAGCTCGAGCACCAGCTCTTCCGTGCACTCATACACCCAGGGATTGGGCGTCTTGAGCAGGATCGGGTCCACCTTTGAGATCTGCGCACCGCACGGCGCCGCCGCGCAAAGCAACAGCAAAAGGAGGAAAATAAACAGCACCTTCTTCATTCCTACATCCTACTTCCTATATCCTACTCTCTATTTCCTACGTTCTACATCCTGTTCGCACATGATGACAGTTCCTGCGTGCGGGCTGCGCCGCAGCAGCAGATCAGTCTCCATGTGCTCCTTCTATTCCCTATATCCTATATCCTATTCCCTAAACCTACTCCCTAAAACCTAAAACCTAATACCTAAAACCTAATCACCTGTATCTCATCGCATAGTTATCAAAATCGCACCGCACCCGGCTGCCGCCCTCATAGATCTCAACACCGCCCTCAAAGGACATCTTTCCATCGAAGCCGTCTTCAAAGCTGAAGAGGAACTTCCCGTTGGCATAAATGAAGGTGACCCCATCCAGGCGGATGAAATCAAACTTGATCGCGCTGTCCAGGTTCAGGGACGAGAGATTCGCCACCGGTGTATAAGTCAGGTCATGATGGTTCCCCACCGGCTCAAAGTGGAATGCCTCCCGTTCCGGGAACAGGATCAGCCCGCTCTCCCCGCCCTCACCCTTGGTGCGGACGTTGCTGAAGCGCAGCCAGCAGCCGCCGGCGCCATCCGGGACGTTTTCCGTCCGGACGACCGTGATCGTGACATGGTAGTCCCGCTCCCAAGCCTGGGTGATGCTCGGACGGAGCTTCCCCGCCCGGGCGCTTATTTCCGCCGGGAACATGGACATCAGCACCTCGGAGCCCATCCCCTCACGGACAAAATGCTGGTAAATGATGTCACCCTCCAGCACCTCGTTCAGATATCCCTGGGTCTGCCAGAAGGTCTCATCGGGACCGATCCGCGGAAAAAACTGCTCGTCTGCCACTTGCAGCAGCAGGTCCGGATCGGCGAGCGCCTCTTCTTTCGTGATGGCAGGCTCGTCGTCCCCGGCCCCGTCTCCCGTGCCGGGATCCATAAAGGACGGATCGTCCACAAATTCGAAATCGTCCTCGAAAGAAGGATCGTCGATGAACTCAAACTCTTCCTCAAAAGACGGATCGTTGACAAACTCGAATTCATCATCAGAAACGTTTGTACCGGCAAATTCAGGCGTCTCCTCATAGGAGATCGGGATAAACGCAAAGTCGTCACCGTCATCAGCGGGTGCTTCCGGAGTCGGTTCCGTGAACCCGTTCCCAAACGCCGGGTCATCCACGAATTCAAACTCATCGTCGAAATCCTGCGCCGAGACGAAGCCGAAGGTCATGGACAGAGCACACAAAGACAACATGAAACTGAAAAGCAAACTGCTCAGCCTGCTTCCCGCGACTTGATTATTCCGTAACAAATTCCGTGTTCCTGTCAACCGAATCCTCATATTTCTTAGGTCTTAGTAACCGTTCAGTACGCGAGTCACAACAACCTGTTCTGTTGACTCAATTCTGAGTCAACGAAAACAGGTCACTTTGACTCAAGCCGATTAAATCAGCGTTTCCTTAACTCTTAACTCTTAATTCTTAACTCTTAACTCTTAATTCTTTTACCGCCCCTCTGCGAATCCTGATACCTGACACCTGACACCTGATACCTGTTCATTCTTCTCCCAGCCTCTTCAGCACCAGGTTGTCAAAGGTACAGGCGGCGGAGTCGCCCTCGGTGAACAGCGCCGTACCGTAAAGCAGGTGGAAGGGACCCTCCAACCCGTCGTGCAGCTGCCCGGCGTAGGTACCGTCGAGATAGACATAGGTGTGTCCGGTGAGATGGACGATGGAAAGCTTCGCGGATTCCTTCCCGCGGGTCTCCAGCGGGAAATGCTCCCCGGCGTCCAGGTCATGATTTTTGAGATAGATCTCCATGTTCTTCGCGTCCGAGACCAGCGCCACCCAATGCGCGCCGTCATAACCGTGGAAGGCCGAGACGCCGTAATTGGTGAAGCCGACGAAACAGCCGCCCTGGCCCTTCGGCCAGGTGTCCCGGACGGTGACATCCATCGTCAGCTGGAAGTTTTTCAGGTACCCCTTATCGATGAACTCGTAAGCCAGATGGTCATGGACCGAATCGGCGTTGGCGAACATGCGGATGTTGCGCTTGCCCTGATCATTTTCGATCTCGATGACAGTCTCCAAACCATCATCGGAGTAAAGCGCCTCATGGTAGGGGTTGAAATATTCTTTGATGGAGGTGATGGGGAAAAGGTTGTCGAGATTGTTGTTCAGGATCTCGAGCATGGTGTCGTCGACTATCCGTTCCGCGTCCGGCCCGCCCCCGTCTGCGCTGACCGCAAGGGGAGCAAGGAGCATGAACGTCAGAAGAAAGGCAAACACCAGCTTTTCCATAATTTTAATTATATAACTGTTTTTGTATTGTGTCAACTGAGAAGTTGCCGCACTTCGTGCGGCAACTGTCTCCTTTATTTTTAACTCTTAACTCTTAACTTCTCACTCGAACTCAACAAACTCATCGTCAAATTCGTCAAACTCTTCGCCGAACTCATCCAGCAGCGCCTCGTCCGGATCCTCGGCATTATAGCCGAGGTACGCCGGGACGATCGCCTGTGTCCAGGTCACGTTCGCCGCCACGTTATAATTCTGCAGCACGCGGGCGTAGAAATCGAAATAGACGTTCGAATAGAGCGGCAGGATCGGCAATTTCTCCATCAGGTACTGCTGGTATTTCAGCCATTTCTGGATATATTCCAGCAGCTTCCCCGGTTCCGTCTTGCGCATGTCCACGGTCAGGTCATAAAGCTCCTGATCTGCGAACTGGGTCTCCGTCCAAATCGGTTCACCATCCTCACGTTCCACGAAGTCTGAAGAAGGATCGAACATGATGTCGAAGTTCAGCGCCAGGAACATCAGATCGAACTCGCGCGGAGACACATTGTGATACTGATGCAGCAGTTCTTCCATCGGGATCGCCGTCAGGCGGATCAGATAGCCTTCTTTGGCAGCCTCCTCCGTCAGGTGGACCAGCGCGGTCTCCGCTGGGGTACCAATCGGATAAGCCATGTTCAGTTCCAGCGGGACCAGCTCGTCACCGAAGCGCTTGCAGCGCACTTCATCGACTCCGCGGCGGAAGGGCTCGCCTTGCGCATTCAGGTTCCAGCCTGCATCCGAGAGCATCGCGGCCGCTGCGTCCGGGTCATACTCATACACCGGGATCTCATCCAGGGAAAGGGCTTCCCATTCACGCATCTGCTTGTCATATTCGGCATCGGTCATCTCATTGTCCGGTCCCGGTTCCACCACCGGGTAGGCGATGGCGCCGCTGAGGATCTGGTACATCCACTGGCCCATGCCATAAAACCCGTCCACACGCAGGCCGAAGTTGCCGACGGTCTCTGCGATGAACTGATCTTTGTCAAACAGCTGTGCCAGCGCCTTGCGGACCTCCACCTCGTTCATGATGGGTTTTTCCGTGTTAAAGTTGATAAACGCCAGGCCTGTCCGCGGGTAGTTCGCGAAGGCCAGCCGCGTGTTGTTGGCTGTCACCGCACCGATGCCGGAAAGGACGATCTCGCTGGAACTCATCTTGTTCAGCAGTCCGATCTCACCACTCTCCAGGGCAGGTATCAGCTCGTCGCGTCCCAGCGCTTCAAAGGTCAGCCGCGGGATCAGCGGGGTTTCTCCGTTATAGTTGCCTTTGTAGTATTCATTGACTTCAAAGGTCGCCACATCATTTTCATAGGAGATGATCTTATAAGGGCCGCTGGTGAGCTTCGGATGGGAAATGTAGCCGGTTTGGGGATCCAGCAGGGTCTTCTTGAGCAGTTCGGCGGTGAAGATGGGATCGCCGCTGCGGCTTTCGTTGGTCAGGTAGATCCCCCGTCCGTCATCGGCGACTATCACCCCCGGAGCGATCTCGCTGATGGGGTAAGGCGTGGTGGAAAGCAGACCCATGGCGTAGAAGAAAGGCAGGTATTCACCCTTGATGGTGATGGAGAAAAGATCGTCGTCGATCACGCGGAAGCCGGCCAGGTAAGAGGCATCTCCGGAGGCATATTCCTCGTATCCCAGCAGGTAGTCCGGACGGCGGATATTGCCGCCGATCTCGGTGACTTCCGGCGCAATGCTGAGCAGGGTGGAAAAAGCATAATCCCAGGCCGTGATGCGGGTGCCGTCACAGTAGTAAAGGTCCGGATAAAGCGCGATCGTGAAGGTCTGGTTGTCGCTGCCGTCGGTGGTCACTACAAGGCCGCTGACCACGGTGTCATCGGTTTCAAACATGCCGCCTTCCCCGTTCCAGTGGACCAGGTCATAGCCGTGGAGCAGGTACCAGACGTCGATATCACTGGTCATCTTGCCCCAGACGTCATCCATGAAGTTTCCATTCAGTGGGTTGATGGTGGCCACGTTCAGCTCTTCCATCGAGTATTCGATCGGGTCCGGCAGGGCAAATGGTTCTTCTTCGCTGCCGTCGAATTCGTCGAAGCCTGTTTCCGCGGGACCTTCAGCGAAGTCCTCTTCCGTCAGTTCCTGGGCGGCTGCCCAACCGGCCAGGCTGAATAACGCCAACATCACCAATAACAATGAAATGATACCCTTCCTCATGCTTTTTCCTCCTTGTCTAATGTCTAACGTCTAAAGTCTAATGTCTAAAATACAGCCCTGATGTGCCGGCTGCGCGGCAGCATCAGAGCAGTCTCCGTGTGCTTCTTTTAGATAGAGCCAGACCCCTTTCGGGATCTGACTCCTTTTAACTCTTAATTCTTAAGGAAACGCTGATTAATGCCTGTTTCATGGCAATTGAGTCAATACAACCTGTTCTGTTGACTCAATTCTGAGTCAACGAAAACAGGTCACTTTGACTCAAGCCGATTAAATCAGCGTTTCCTTAACTCTTAGTTCTTAATTTACTCAATACATTCCCCGACATTAATGTTCAGACCGCCGAGGCCCAAAGGTGTCTCGAGATCATCGATGTCAACAAGCTGATAGGGCATGAACGTCGGCTGCGGAGTGCTTTCGTCACCCGGTTCGTCACTTCCCTCTCCGGAGGGTTCTGACGGTGCCGGTGATTCGGGCATGTAGAACACGGTGATGACGATGTCCTTGTTTCCGATGGTTCCGCTGACAGCATCCTCGCTCAACAGGATATACCCTTCGATATCAGGATTTTTCATGAAGAAGGTTTCGCCGATCGGCAGGTTCTCAAGGGTCACCCGTTCGTAAATCTCCTCACCGGTGATAATGTTGAGATAACGGATGATCACGGTGTGAGTCAGCGGCACCCACTGACCGGTCACGGTCACGTTCGCGGCAGGCATGGTACTTACTTCACCATTCCAACCCTTGAATTCATAACCTTCCAGGCTTGGGACTTCCGCTGCCGGGACCGGATCGCCGGCCTTGTAGCTCTTCGTCTCCGGTACCGCAGGGGCATTCGCCGGGATCTTACCGATATACTGGTAAGTCACTGTATAGTCACGATCATCAACAACCGGGGCGGTGATGGTCAGTGTACCCGGAACATAGGTCACGATGTAGTTACCCTGTTCCGTCGGACCGTCAGGCGTGATCGGGTAGGAACCGGGGTTCTCACCGGCCTCACGGGTGATAGTATAGTCGATCGTGTCGCCGTTCACCAGGCCATCAACGGTGGCAGTCAGTTCCGGATCGGGCTCGCCGGCAACTTTCGTCTTGTCGTCAGCCTTCACGATAACCGGGATCGGGGTAACAGTCAGGGTCGCCGGAATATAGGTCACGATGTAGTTGCCCTGTTCGGAGGCACCGCTCGGTGTGATAGGATATTCTCCGACCGGGCTGGACTGGGTCGCGGTGGTGGTGAGCGTGTAGGTGACGGTTTCACCGTTCACGGTGCCTTCCACGTCCGCGGTCAGCGGCGGGACCGGATCGTTATATTTCTTCTCAGCGTCATGGGCAGTGACTGTCACCGGCTTCGGTGTGATCTGCAGCCAGCCGTCGGTCACGTCAAAGGTCACCGTGAAGTTGGGATTATTGTTCGTGTATTGATCCTCTGCCAGACCCATCGGGTAGGTGCCGACATTGATGCCGGTGGCAGTGTCATCACCGCTGAAGCTGAAGTCGGACACAGTGTAGAGCGGGTCACTGATGTTGGTGACGTTATAGCCTTCCGCCTGCTGTTCGCTGCCGTTGTAGACCTTGGTGTCGGTGTTGCCAACGATGGTCACCACGACCGGCAGCGGGATGATGCTGAGCGTACCGAAGTGCGTCGTCACATCCGTGTAGGTTCCAGCATTCTCGAGGGAATAGCTGAAGGTGTTGTTCTGATCGTAGTTTGGATCTACATCCCTCACGCCATCCGTTGTCGGGATGATGGTCAGCGTATCACCGGTCGGCAGATGGAAGACCTTTCCATCTCCATCGACCGGGAAGACTGTTACGCCGCCATAGGTCACGGTGTAGACTTCATCCGTGTGGTATTCACCATCATAGATCCAGCTCCTGGTAGAAGAACTGATCTCCAGCGCCTTCGTGCTCCAGGAACCTTCCAGCACGACCGCTTTTGCCGGCATGTTGAATTCACCGTCTGTCACTGTGGCATCGGATGTGGTCCAGCCGCTGAAGACATAACCTCTCAGCTCCGGATCCGCGGCAACCGTCACCGTCACGTCAGCCGGGTAATCAGCACCTGCCGGGACTGCCGGTGCGCCAGCAGGGACGAAACCGGTATATTGATAGGTTACCGGATAGGTAACAAGCGTGTTGGTCACGTTCGTACCGCTGACACTTGTGTTGTATGCTGCCACGGCTTCTTCGCTCACGGTATAGGCGATTTCCCGTCCGCCCGCATACTTGTCGAGATCGCTGAAGCTATAGGTCCAGTTGTCAGCAGCCGTTACGGTCTTGCTTGTTGTCTGCACGCCGTTTGCCAGCAGGTTGATCGTGATGGCAGCCGGTCTCTTCCCGAACTCGTTGTCGTTGTCGTTCCAGATCTTGACACCGGAGACAGCGGTCTTTTCGATCTCATGTGTGTTCGTCAGGGTCGTGACGGTACCGGATTTGGCAGTGCTGCTCAGGCTGTAACCTTCAACTGCTGCTTCTGTCCAGGTGTAGCTGATCTCTACACCGTTATCATACTTCGGCAGGTCCTCAACTTTTGCGGTCCAGTTGTTGCCTGCGTTCAGCGTCACAACATGTCCATTGGAAAGGGTCACGGTCACGTTTTCAGGCCGCACGCCATCCTGGTTGTCCTTGTCATCCCAGACCTTTGTTACTGTCGCTTCCGTCACAGCCGGTGTATGGCTGTTCGTCAGGGTGGTAAGGGTGCCGTTGACAGAGGTACCGGTCAGTTCATAGCCTTCCGGCATACTGCCTTCTGACCAAGTATATTCAATCTCATGACCGTCTGCGTACTTCGGCAGATTCTCGACGGCTGCAGTCCAGTTATTGGCTGCATTCAGGATCACTTCTGTTCCGTTGGAAAGGGTAACGATCAGACTTTCCGGACGTTTTCCATCCTGGTTATCCGCGTCATTCCAGACCTTGCGGACACCGACAGTCTTGGTTACAGGATTATAGCTGTTCGTCAGAGTGGTAACGGTTCCTTCCATAGAGGTGCTCGTTAATACATAGCCTTCCGGCATATCACCTTCCGTCCAGCTGTAGGAGATCTCTACACCATTCGCATACTTCGGCAGATTCTCGACGGTTGCAGTCCAGTTGTTGTCTGCACTCAGCGTCACTTCGGTACCGTTGGACAGGGTAACAGTCAGGCTTTCCGGACGTTTGCCGTCCTGGTTGTCCGCGTCATCCCAAATCTTTTTAACAGTAGCCTCGGTGGTTTCAGGTTTGTGCGTGTTCGTTACAACAAGTGCTCCATCTGCATCTGTGCTGTAAGCAGGATCACTATA
>CAYWKZ010000090.1:0-12300 GCA_964459115.1 uncultured Leptolinea sp.
AAAAGCTGTAACAGGTTCTTTACACATTTCTGAAAACCGCGTATAATCTTTAAGGTTTTTTGGTACCGGAGTGTAAAGGACCGTTTATGTTTGAGAGTTTGTCAGAACGATTTGATAAAATATTTGCTTCGCTGAAACGGAAAGGGAAGCTTTCCGAACAGGATGTGGATACCGCTATGCGGGAAGTGCGCATTGCACTTCTGGAAGCGGATGTCCATTATTCAGTTGTCAAGAAGTTTGTTGCTGATGTGAAATCACGGGCTGTCGGCGCAGAAGTTTCTGAGGCGCTGAACCCCGGTCAACAGGTCATCAAAATCGTCAATGAAGAACTCAAACAAACACTGGGTGAACCGGAAAGGCTGAACCTCAGTGGTGAAAAACCTCGTGTGATCATGTTCGTCGGTCTCCAGGGTTCCGGTAAAACCACTCATTCCGCAAAAGTCGCGAACATGCTGCGCAAACAGGGCGAGCGTGTTCTGCTGGTTGCGGCAGACCCCTACCGTCCGGCGGCTGTCAAACAGCTGCAGACACTGGGTGCAAAAATCGGGGTGGAAGTCTTCTATAAGGAAGGCGTCAAACCTCCGGCTCTGGCAAAACAGGCCTACGATTACGCCAAACGTGCCGGTTACACCGTCATGATCGTCGATACAGCCGGCCGCTCCCAGCTGGACCAGGCCCTGATGGATGAGCTCCAGGCGATCCAGAAAAATATCCCCATCAATGAAATTTTGCTCGTGGTCGACTCCATGATCGGTCAGGAAGCGCTGCACGTTGCGGAAGGTTTCCGTGATAATGTCAACATTACCGGCCTAGTCCTTTCCAAGATGGATGGTGATGCGCGTGGTGGTGCGGCAATTTCAATCCGCAGTGTGACCGGCGTGCCGATCAAGTTCATCGGTACCGGTGAGGGCATCGATGCGATTGAGGCTTATGATCCGTCACGTTTATCCTCCCGCATTTTGGGAATGGGTGATATTATTGGGTTGATTGAAAAAGCCGAAGCTGCTTTCGACAAAAACACTGAACAGCAGGCCAGGCGCATGATGTCCGGCCAGTTCACGCTGGAAGACTTTGCCGACCAGCTCAAGAGCATGCGGAAAATGGGCCCCATATCCAAGCTTTTCGACATGCTGCCGGGTGACCTTGGGAAGGCTGCCCGTCAGGTAGATCCGAAGGAAGCGGAAAAATCGATCAAAACCACAGAAGCGATCCTATCTTCCATGACGCCCTACGAACGGCGTCATCCGGATGTGCTGAACGCCAGCCGCAAACGCAGGATCGCTGCCGGTTCCGGTGTGGATGTCCCGGCAGTTAACAGGCTGCTGAAACAGTTCCGGGACTCGCAGAAAATGATGAAAATGGTAAAAAAGACAGGTGGGAAGGGTCTTTCCAACCTGTTTCACTGAGCCTGAAAACAAGTCACTATGACCCGGCACATCCCTTCAGTGCCAACCCTCGGTGGATTTGACTACAGGCAGCCGAACAAAATAAAATAGGAGATACCTTCAAATGGTAAAAATTCGTTTACGTCGTCAAGGCTTGAAAAAGCAAGCTTCTTACCGTCTCGTCGCCGCTGACAAGGAAAGCCCGCGCGATGGCCGTTTCCTGGAGATTCTGGGCAGCTACAACCCGCGCACAGAACCCTTCACCTTCGATGTCAAAGAAGACCGCATTTACTACTGGCTCTCCGTTGGTGCACAGCCGAGCGAATCCGTTGCGAAACTGTTCAAATCCGTCGGTTTGGATGAACGCTTTGCCCGTGTGAAGGCCGGTGAAGATCAGGAAAAGGTCCTCGAAGAAGCAAAAGCCTACTATGCCAACCGCCCGGTTGAAAAGAGAACCCGCATCGCTGCTGCTCACAAATAATTATCAGTGGAAAGAGAGTCCCAGTGCAGAGAAATAATTCCGCGAAAGTCGATTATGCAAAAGATCTTGTGGAATATATTGCACTTTCACTGGTAGATGATCCGAGCAGCGTGCAAGTTTCCCAGGAAAGGAATAGTGGACGCGTTCGCTTAGAACTTCATGTTGCAAAGGAAGACATGGGAAGAATTATCGGGAAAAACGGTCGTGTGGCCAATTCGATCCGGACGCTTCTCCGTGTCACTTCTGCCAGAGACGGAAGACAGGTTACCCTGGATGTAATGGAGCCTGAAGCATAAAATGGCTATGACTTCCGGTGCAGAACGAGGTAATGCAAATCAGACGAATAATCAGGGCTCGCTGCAAAACAGCGAGCCTGACTTTATTTGTATCGGAAAGATCCATCGAAGTCACGGGATCAGGGGGGATGTCGTCCTGGATCCCATGACAGATTTCCCGGAGCGGATACGCAGGGGCAAGACGGTTTATGTCGGTGATGAACATCTGCCGCTGACGGTTGCCCGGGTTCGGGAAAAAGCGCCTTTCCTGCTCGTTGGATTTAAAGAAATTGAAGATGAAACCGCGGCAGCTGCGTTCCGCAACACCTATGTTTTTGTTAAAACCGTGGATCTGCCGAAGCTCCCGGAAGGGGAATATTATTTTCATCAGCTGATCGGCCTGGAGGCGGTCAACCTGAACGGAGATCATGTTGGAGTCCTTTCCGAAATTCTGGAAACCGGCGCCAACGATGTTTATGTGATCCGGAAGGATGACGGGACAGAGGAACTGGTCCCGGATGTACCGCAATACATCCATCAGATCGATGTTCCGAATCATGTCATTAAAATTGATTTTCCCGAATGGATATGACAGCAGAAACGGAAAAGCCCTATTGGGTCGCGTTCAATCACATTAACGGAATCGGAGCGGTCCGGGCAGGACAACTGATGAAGCGTTTCGGCAGCCTGGAAGATGCCTGGAATGCTTCGCGAACGGACCTGACCTTTGCTGGTCTGCCTGAAAAACTGGCAGATCAGGTCATAAGTTTCCGAAACCGTACGGACCCGCATCAGCTGCTTGCGTCGATCCTGGCTCGAAAGATCAATGTGGTGATCCGCACGGAACCGGCCTATCCGAAATTGCTCAAAGAAATCGACAATCCTCCAACGGTCCTCTATTATGTCGGGAAACTGCCCGATGAACATATGAAACTGATGGCTATCGTCGGCACAAGGCGCATGACAGCTTATGGGAAAAATATTGCCGAGGAACTGGGGCAGTTTTTGACAGCAAACGGAATCGGCGTCGTCAGCGGACTGGCGCGCGGGATCGATGGCGCTGCCCAGTCTTCCGTGGTGAATGCCGGCGGGTTCACATATGCCGTGCTCGGCTGTGGCGTTGACCACATTTACCCGCCCGAACACCGGGATCTGGCAAGGTTGATCGTCCGTAACGGCGCGGTCATCAGCGAATATGCTCCCGGAACGCATCCGGACCGTTCGAATTTTCCCCAGCGCAACCGCATCATCTCCGGGATGAGCAGTGGTGTTATCATTGTGGAAGCCGGAGAAAAATCTGGTTCCCTGATCACAGCCCGTTTTGCTGCTGAACAGGGGCGGGAGGTATTCGTGGTTCCCGGCAAGGTGACTGACATTCAATCCCGCGGGACGAACCGGCTGATCCGTGATGGTGCACGCCCGTTTTTCGAAAAAAATGAGATCCTGGAGTTTCTGCAGACCTGGCAGGCCGCTGAGCCGCAGAAAATGAACAAACCCATGCAGGCAGCGTTCAGTACACCGGATGAAAAGACCATCATGAGCCTGATTTCTGCTGAACCGCTTCATATCGATGAAATTGTACGGAAAAGCGGCCTTCCGCTTAGTAAAGTTTCATCTTCTATTGTATTATTGGAACTGAAAGGGATGGTCATCGAAACTGCCCCTCAAACCTATCAGAAAACGCAGGAACTGTTTTAGGAGAGCCGTCATGACAGCACATTTTCTCAGTGAATATGATCAAAACCGGTTTTATGCCGTTATTATGGCCGGAGGTGGCGGTACCCGTTTGTGGCCCTGGTCCCGTAAAGGGCAGACAAAACAAATGCTGCGCATCGTCGGTGACCGCTCTATGTTCCAGATCACGATCGACCGGCTCCGGGACCTGATCTCTACAGAGAACATGCTGGTTATCACCACAGCCGAACAGGCTGAAAAGCTGGAAAACCAGGCTGATGAGATCATCCGTGAAAATTACATCCTTGAGCCGATGCCAAAGGGCACCGCTTCCGTAGTTGGGATGGCGGCTATCCAGCTGCTGGCACGGAACAAAGATGCAGTAATGGCGATCCTGACCGCCGATCATTACATCCGGGATGTGAAATATTTTCGCTCCCTGCTGGAAAGCGCTTTTCTGGAAGCGGAAAAAGGCCATCTGGTCACATTAGGGATCGAACCGACTTTCCCCTCGACCGGGATGGGTTATATCGAACAGGGCGAGCTGCTGGAAGAAGCCGGAGACAATCCTGTCCACAGAGTCAGCCGCTTTTGTGAAAAACCTGATCAAGATACAGCGGTGAAGTTTCTGGAATCCGGCAAGTATTCCTGGAATTCCGGCATGTTCATCTGGCGCGCGGATTGCATCCTTGCCGAGATCGAAAAAGACCTTCCCGGCCTGTATGCCAAATTGATGGAGATCGCTCCCACGATCGGCACGCCGGATTATGACGCGAAAGTTGCGGAAATCTGGCCGACCATTCAGGCGCAGACCATCGACTATGGGGTGATGGAAAAGGCGGATGACGTTGTGGTTCTGCCTGCCCGAGGATTGGGATGGAATGACATCGGATCCTGGGAATCCCTTTATGATGTGGTGGACGAGGATGAAAGCGGCAACATTCACATCAACTGCCGCACGCTTCACCTGGATTCGGAAGGTGTTCTGACCTGTTCGGAAAATAAAGACAAAATGATCATTACCGTGGGAATGAAAGACGTTGTGATCGTCGAAACTGATAAAGCCGTGATGGTTTGCCCGAAACGCGACACACAGCGTGTGAAAGAAATCGTACAATATCTGAAAGATAACGGCCTGGAATTGTACCTGTAGGAGAGGAGAACAATTCATTGGAAGCTTATTGCGTGAAATGTAAAACTAAACGGGAAATGCTCGATCCCGTTCCCGCTTTTACCGCAAACGGGACCCCGATGACAAGGGGTGTCTGCCCGGTCTGCGGTACCAAACTGGTGAAGATGGGAAAAACAGCGGAGCATGATTCATTGGAAAAACCTGTGGTGGAAAAGGCAAAACCGGCAAAGAAGGCCGCTTCTTCCAAAACCGCGAAATCTTCTTCTGCTTCGAAATCAGGAAAGACAACGAAGAAAACAACCGCTGCCAGAAAATCGAGTAATGCGCATATCAATAAAAATCAGAGCCTGGTGATCGTGGAATCTCCGGCAAAAGCCAAGACTGTCGGCAGGTTTTTGGGTAATAATTATGTGGTTCGGGCTTCGATCGGTCATGTCCGTGATCTGAATAAATACACGATGTCGATCGATCTGGACCATGACTTTGCTCCGAAATATTATGTTCCGAAAGAAAAGAAAGAACTCGTCCAGGAACTGACCGATCTGGCAGCCGGCGCAAAGAAAGTGTACCTGGCAACAGACCCGGATCGGGAAGGAGAGGCCATTGCCTGGCACCTGCAGGAGTCAGCAAACATCGATCCGAACAAAACCGAACGGGTCGTTTTTCATGAGATCACAGAGCCGGCGATCAATGACGCCTTTGCCCATCCGGGCAAGGTGAACATGGATCTCGTCGATGCGCAGCAGGCACGGCGTGTCCTGGACCGTCTGGTTGGCTACAGCTTGAGTCCGCTGCTGATGAAAAAAGTTCATATGCGGAACCTGTCAGCAGGCCGTGTGCAGTCCGTCGCGCTGAAGCTGGTCGTGGATCGGGAACGGGAGATTCAAAACTTTGTTCCCCGGGAATACTGGACTGTGAAGGCAGAGCTGATCCCGGATGGTGGAAAAGAATCCTACACCGCACAGCTGGCAAAAATCAACAAAAAAGATCCCGAGCTGGCGAATAAAGAACAGGTGGATGCGCATCTGGCAAATCTGAAGACTGCAGACTATAAGATCGCTTCCCTGAAGGAAGGCGAAAAGAAACGCCGGCCTTATCCTCCATTTACTACCTCCACCCTCCAGCAGGAGGCTTCCCGGCGTCTTGGTTTTTCTTCTAAAAAGACCATGATGCTGGCTCAGGCGCTTTATGAAGGGCTTCCGGTGGGGGAAGAGGGTTCCGTCGGTTTGATCACCTATATGCGTACGGATTCGACAAACATCTCCCCTGTGGCACAAAATGAAGCAAGAGAATATATCACCACGGTGCATGGAAAGTCTTTTGTCCCCGCAAAACCACCGGTCTATACCAAAAAGGCGAAAGGCGCTCAGGAAGCTCATGAAGCGGTACGTCCCACTTCCGTGATGCGGAATCCCGAAAAAATCAAACAATATCTGGAAAAGGATCAATACCGGCTTTACCAGCTGATCTGGCAGCGCTTCCTTGCTTCACAGATGGCTGATGCGGTCTACAAGACCGAAACGGTGGAAGTGGAAGCCGTGAAACAGAACAATTACCTGTTCCGTGCTTCCGGACAGAAGGTGATCTTCCCCGGTTTTCTCATCATTTATGCGGATATTAAAGATGAAGACAACAAGGAAGAAGAGGAAAACACCATCTTCCCGAACGGTTTGAAGGAAGGCCAGAAACAGAACCTGAAGAAGCTCATACCGGACCAGCATTTCACCCAGCCGCCTGCCCGTTATACGGAAGCGACGCTGGTTCGTGCCATGGAAGAAAATGGTATCGGACGCCCTTCTACATATGCCTCGATCATTTCCACCATCGAAGGACGGAATTATGTGACACTTGAAAAGAGGCATCTGGTTCCATCTGAGACCGGCTTTATGGTGAATGATCTGCTGGTGGGCCATTTCGATGAGATCATGGATGTGGGCTTCACTTCCCAGATGGAAAACGAGCTGGACCAGATCGCGGACGGTGACAAAGAGTGGGTGGAAGTGATCCGCCAGTTTTATGACACCTTTGAACCGGAATTGGAAAAGGCCAAGGAAAATATGCCGGAGATCCCGAAGGCTGAACCGGAACCGGTCGGTCGTGACTGCCCGAACTGCGGAAAACCACTGGTTTATCGGGTCGGTCGATTTGGGAAGTTTATCTCCTGCAGCGGGTATCCGGATTGCAAATATACCGAAAAGCTGCAAAAGCCGGTGGAGAAGATAGGCGTGGCCTGTCCGAAGTGCGGAGGAGACCTGATCGTCAAACGGACCCGGCGCGGAAAGATCTTCTATGGCTGCGCAAACTATCCGAAGTGCGATTTTGCCGAATGGAACCGTCCGATCAGCCAGCCCTGCCAGGTCTGTGGCAGCATGATGGTGATGAACGGTAAAAATTCGGCGATCTGTACAAATAAAGATTGCCGGCATAAGATACAGCTTGAAAACACCGAACAGGAATAAGTACAGTAATGAAGATATTGAGGAGGAGCCTGCCGAAGGGGCCTTCTCTGTCTTGACGGGAGAAAACCGATGATCGACACACATTGCCATTTGGATCTGCCGGAGTTTGACGAAGACCGGGATGAAGTTTTGAAAAGAGCCCGAAATTCCGGGTTTGAAGCCTTCATGATACCCGGCATAGAACCGGGCGCGATGGGGAAGATCATCGAAATGGCGGAGAACGAAGCGGATGTTTACTTTGCCTCGGGTGTTCATCCCAACAATGCCGCGGAACTGCCCCCTGACTGGCCGGATCAGGTCCGGAAAAGCGCTGTGCATCCCAAATGTAAAGCCATTGGAGAAATCGGTGTGGATTATTACCGTGAATACTGTCCTCATGATATTCAGCGACAGGTCTTTGCGCTGCAGCTGGATCTGGCGGCTGAATTGGATTTGCCGGTGATCATTCACTGCCGCTCGGCTTATGAAGACCTTTGGCCGATCCTCTCTGCCTGGCTGAAGGGTGGGCACGGACGAACCGGTGTTCTCCATGCTTTCGATGAGACTCCTGAAGCTGCCGGTTTAGCAGTGGATTTGGGCATGAAGATTGGGATGGGCGGCCCTTATACCTACCGGAAGAAAAACGAGCGGCGCTTTGCCATCGTGGATGCCGTGCCGCTTGAGTCGATCCTGCTGGAAACAGACTGTCCCTATCTCAGCCCGATTCCACACAGAGGAGAGCGGAACGAGCCTTCCTACGCGTCGCTGACGCTTGCGAAAATCGCTGAACTCAAGGGTGTTTCTTTTGAAGAAGCCGATCGGCAGACGACCCGGAATGCGCGGGAATTCTTCGGAATGGAATAACATATTCATTCCGTATTTATGTAAATTATGATATGCTTGTAGTAAGGGGAGAACGGAGTTTATTATTATGAAAAGAATCTCTTTTTTGTTTGTGATCCTGCTCTCCCTTGTCTGCGTGTTGACAGCGGGAGCTGAAACTGATGAAAAAACAGCCAAAGACATGGCGCAGTTTGACCTGGTGATGGCTGAAATCAAGTCCCTTCCTGATGCCATAGACAACGATCTCTGCTCCGGGGACTGGACTGCCTATCGCAAAAACATGACAAGCCTGGCACAGAAGATCATCGAAGCCAACACGATCCTCAAAGAGGTGAAGCTTTCTTATCCGATCGACCTGTGGACCATCTACAATCGCATCAGTGCCAACCCGGTGTGCGGTGTCGGCAAGCGTGCAGCGGATGCTTTCGGTGTTGCTGATGTCAGCCGCGTTACTAATGAAGAAGTGATGGGGCTGCGTCCCAATGAAGACCTTTGTGCCTGCTGGAACATCATCACAGGCCGGGATGAAATGACCGGCTTCATGAAGGACGGCGCCTGCCGCTGTACCTTCGGACAGAATGCCCTAAACCCGAACATCGGGATCAATGAGGAATGAAGAAGAAAATAAGAAATAAGGATTTCTCTTTGAGATCCATTGCCTGAATGTTTTGAATGGTGCAGGATAAGAAGTCTTTTTCCGGGAACATGACATCAAACAGTTCAAAACGGATATTCTTCATTATTCCTTCGTAAATTCCTCATTTTTCGGTGTCATCTTAACGAAAACTTTCCTGAATTTATGTTATAATTTTCTCTGCTTGCCTGAGGCTTTCAGGTGGGCTGTGTTTTATTGTGCCTGGAAGGGCAGCCGGTAACGACAGGTATCTGACGTCCGGTAAACCGGCGGGTAACCGCCGACAGATTCAATTTGGAGGCTATAGAAAGTGCCAACCATCAACCAACTGATTCGTAAAGGTCGAAAGACCCCGTCAGTGAAGAGTAAGGCTCCTGCATTGCTGTATACTTACAACTCCAGCAACCAGCGCCGCACTCGTGTCGCTGAGGGCGCTCCGCAGAAGCGCGGTGTTTGTACGAACGTTCGTGCAACAACCCCGAAGAAACCGAACTCCGCTCTGCGTAAGATTGCCCGTGTTCGTTTGTCCAACGGTCTTGAAGTGACCGCCTATATCCCCGGTGAAGGCCATTCCCTGCAGGAACACAGTGTCGTTCTTGTCCGCGGTGGTCGTGTGAAGGATCTCCCTGGTGTTCGTTATCACATCGTCCGCGGTACCCTTGACAGTACCGGTGTCGCGAAGCGCGCGCAGGGTCGTTCAAAATATGGCGCGAAGAAAGCCAAGAAATAAATAACGGAGATTTTGAATGCGACGTACCAAACCTGAAAAGCGGGAAATCCTCCCGGATGTACGCTACAACAGTACATTAGTTACCAATTTGATCAGCCGTATTATGTTGAACGGCAAGCGCAGCACTGCGACCCGTCTGGTCTATGGTGCTCTGGATATTTGCAGCGAAAAGACCGGCAAGAATGGTCTTGAAGTTCTGGAAACTGCTCTGTCCAACGTCGGTCCTGTCATGGAAGTTCGTCCCCGCCGTATCGGTGGTGCAACTTACCAGGTTCCGGTAGAAGTCCCTGTCAGCCGCCGTCAGACACTGGCGATGCACTGGATCATTGACGCTGCCCGCAATCGTACCGGTAAATCCTTTGACGTTGATCTCGCAGGCGAAATCATGGATGCCTTCAACAACACAGGCAGTGCCATCCGCAAACGTGAAGAAACCCACAAAATGGCTGAAGCCAACCGTGCGTTCTCTCACTATCGCATGTAATCGGAGACGATAAGAAAAACATGTCGAGAGAATTTCCGTTAGAAAAGTACCGAAATTTTGGAATTATCGCGCACATTGATGCCGGTAAAACCACGACGACCGAGCGGATCCTGTTTTACACAGGGAAAACGTACCGCATCGGTAATGTTGACGACGGCAACACTGTAACGGATTGGATGGAACAGGAACGCGAACGGGGGATTACGATTGTATCTGCCGCTGTGACAGCCGAATGGAAAGGCTATCGCATGAATGTCATCGACACTCCGGGGCACATTGACTTTACCGCTGAGGTTCAGCGTTGTCTGCGTGTCCTTGACGGAGGTGTGGTGGTGTTCGACGCGACACAGGGGGTTGAACCGCAAAGTGAGACCGTCTGGCGTCAGGCAGATAAGTATAATGTCCCGCGCATTTGTTTTATTAATAAAATGGATCGGACCGGAGCCTCCTACGAGAACGCGATCGAAACAATTCGGCACCGTCTCGGAGCGCATCCCATTGCTATGCAGATCCCGATTGGCGCTGAAGCCAATTTCGAGGGCGTCATAGACATTCTTTCCCAAAAAGCGTTTTATTGGGAAGATGAGTTGGGAACAGACATGATTGTCGAGGATATCCCTGAATCAATGCGGGATATCGCTGCGGCTGCGCGTGACGCTCTGGTTGAAGAAATTGCCGGTCTGGACGATGAACTGATGGAACGCTTCATCGAAGGGGAAGACCTTTCCAATGAAGAGATCATTCAGGGGCTGCGCAGAGCGGTCATCGCCGGAACCTGCAACCCGGTGTACTGCGGTTCCTGTCTGCGGAACAAGGGCGTTCAGCCGCTGCTGGATGCAGTGGTTGACCTGCTGCCTTCTCCGCTGGACATTCCGCCGGTCAAGGGACACAGCGTTGACGGGAAAAAAGAAATTCTCGGTCACGCGGACGACGACGAACCGGTAAAAGCGCTGGTTTTCAAGATCGTCACCGATCCATATGTAGGTCGGTTGGCTTATTTCCGGGTTTACTCCGGAACGGTCAAACAGGGCACGATGCTGCTGAACCCTGTCAAAGGGAAAAAGGAACGTGTCGGTCGTTTGATCCGCATGTATGCCGACCGCAGGGATGATGTCAACGAAGTATATGCCGGTGATATCGCAGCCGTTTTGGGGCTGAAAGATACCTTTACCGGTGACACGCTTTGTGACCAGCATCATCCGGTCGTTTTGGAATCGATCAACTTTCCGGAGCCGGTCATCTCAGTTGCTATCGAGCCGAAAACGCTCGCCGATCAGGAAAAGATCGGGCTGGCGCTGCAGAAACTGGCAGAAGAAGATCCTACCTTCCGTGTACGCACGGATGAGAACACCGGTCAGACAGTTATCGCCGGTATGGGAGAGCTTCAGCTCGCGATCATCGTGGACCGCATGAGACGCGAGTTCCGCGTTCAGGCAAATGTCGGTAAGGAGCGTGTCGCTTACAAAGAAACGATCCGTAAACCGATCGAGCGTTACAGCTATAAATACGCCAAGCAAAGCGGCGGTCATGGCCAGTACGGTCATGTGGTGCTGAACGTGATGCCGAATGAACCCGGAAAAGGGATCGAATTCGAAAATCTGATAGTAGGAGGAGCAATTCCCAAGGAATTCATTCCGGCGGTTGAAAAAGGTGTCCGTGAGGCGGCCGAATCCGGTCCGCTGGGCGGGTTCCCGATGACCGACGTGAAGGTCGAACTGGTGGATGGCTCTTTCCATGAAGTTGACTCAAGTGAAATGGCTTTCAAGCTTGCCGGCAGCATGGGTTTCAAAGAAGCTGTCGAAAAAGCGTCTCCGATCCTTCTGGAGCCGCTGATGAAGGTGGAAGTCACCGTTCCGGAAGAGTTTTTCGGTGACGTTTTGGGTCAGATCAGTTCGCGCCGCGGAGAGATCCAGGGTTCTGAAATGAGCATGGGGAAAGTTCAGCTCATTCACGCAATGGTACCGCTTGGCGAGTTGTTCGAATACACAACGGTGCTGCGTTCCGCTACGCAGGGACGGGGTGTATTTTCAATGGAATTTGACCATTATGCAGCGGTATCTGACGCGACTGCATCAAAAATTCTAAATTTATAACCTGTTTTCTTTAGGAGAAGAAAATACAATGGCAAAACAACATTTTGACCGAAGCAAACCCCATCTGAATGTGGGTACAATGGGTCACATTGACCACGGTAAAACCACTCTGACCGCCGCCATCACCAAAT
>CAYWKZ010000091.1:0-12200 GCA_964459115.1 uncultured Leptolinea sp.
TGGAATATCCTGGAAAAAGGCATGTCCCGGGCAGCAGAAGTCCCGGTGCTGCTCATCAACGAACCAATGCTCATCAGTAACGGACAAAACTCCAAAATCCGCTATAATTACTACTATCCGCGGGAAGCCTATGACAGCTGGCATGAAGAGCTGCTGGCCCGCGCGGAGCGAAGCGGATGGCATTTACTTGATCTATGGGACAGTCTGGAGCCCGAAGCATTTACGAACAGTGCCATCCACTATAACGCAGAGAGCGCCGCGAAAATCGCGGACCGCGTTCTGGCAGAAATTGAGAAGATTTTAACACATGGACCATCATAGGCAAAAAGCCTTTTTTCTTGTTCTTTTCCTGTTGATCCTCTTATGCGGCCCTGTATCCGCTCAGTCTCCTGCAGATTACGGACGAACCTGGCAGGATCTGCCCGTGCTGCCTGAATTTAATGATCACGCGCGCCATATACTCTGGCTGGGCATAAAAAACGGCCACGATCCGCATGCCTTTTCGAAGGTGGGAGATTGCGACACATCCACCTCCTGGTACCTTTCCGACTATGACCGGGATCAGGTCTACTATGACCTGGGGGATTACGAATCGCTGCGGCCGGTGCTGGATTTTTATCACGGCTCCTTTTCCCGGCTCAGTCTGGCAGCCACGCCCGGTTTTTCCGCCGCATCCGTGTTGTCCACCTTCTGGCTGAACTATGACCTTTGTCATTACGATGAATTACCGCTCACCTGTGAATACCGCATCCACAACCCGCTGACGGTACTGATCTCACTCGGCACAAATGATGGCTATAACCCGCCGGTTTTCAAAGAAAACATGCGCCAGATCATCGAATTGACTCTGGCAGACAACCGACTGCCCATCCTGATGTTGAAGGCGGACAACGTAGAAAAGAATTATTCCATCAATCAGGATATTGCCGATCTGGCCAAAGAGTATGACCTGCCGGTCTGGAATTTTTGGGCAGCGATCCAGCACCTGGAAAATCACGGGCTGCAGAGCGACGGGATCCACCTCACTTTTTACAGCAATTACTTTTCACACCCGAAGACCTGGGAGACCGCTTGGGCATACCGGAACCTCACCGCACTTCAGGTACTTGAAAAGCTGCAATTTGAAATCGAATCAATCTTGAATGCCCAATAAAGGAAAATCAAAAAATCATGGATGACATAATTGACCTATTAAAGGAAAAAATCACGAAAAACCTGCTTCACGACCCGAAGATGGACCTGGAACCGACAGAACCGCTCATCAGCAGCGGGCTGCTGGATTCATTCAATCTTGTCGATCTGGCGCTGATCATTGAAGACAACTTCGGCGTGCGGATCGAAGATTTCGAGCTGAATGCCGACACCTTCGACACGCTTGAAGACCTGGCTCAAATCATTGCAGAACGCCAGTAAGATAATTTAACAGTCGCAGACACTGGAAGGACAAGCCTCTTTTCCGGGGTTTGTCCTTGTTCTTTTAACTCATCAGCCCCGGTCGCTCATTCAACAATTTCCGGATAGCGGTCCCAATCCGCCGATTGAGCGATCGGCATCGAGGAATAGTTATCCACAAAGTACTGAATGACCCGGCGCATGGGCGGGAAGATGCGGTCCATGGGGATGTTCCAGGGCGCAAAGAAGCGGATCTCCGAACCATCCTGCGGTTTGGTACGAAGTGATCCCCGGATACGTTTCGGGAAGAACAGCATATAGACGGGCGAGACATGTGCGGAATCCTCACTGAAATAATCCAGGTCCGGCCCGGAAAACACTTTCAGCAGGGAACAGCTTTCCAGCAAAATAGAGCAATTACTCAGCACACTGCGCTGCAGACATTCGCGGATGGTTTCGTCCGGACTGAGCCAGCCGCCGAGCAAATGCCAGTAGATCTCGTCCTGCCCGCGCACCAGCAGCAGATTTCCCTGCGGATCCGTCAGTAAAGCCAGCGGACTGATCTCCACCAAAGGCAGGCCGGGTGCGCTGTCATGCAGGTTCTTCCGATAATCGATCATGAGAAGTAATCCTTCAGCTGACGGCTGGTAGCCGGATGCCGGAGCTTGCGCAGGGCCTTGGCTTCGATCTGGCGGATCCGTTCTTTGGTCAGTCCAAAGACCTTGGCCACCTCTTCCAGCGTCAATTCATTCCCATCAACCAGGCCGTAGCGATATTCCAAAACCCGGCGTTCCCGCTCGTTGAGCTGGTGACGCATAGCCTCTTCGATCCGCTCACGGAGCATCAGCTTCTCAGCTTCGGTACTCGGCTGAAGAGCGCTGTCATCCTTCGGCAGGCTGTCCTGAATGGTGTCTTCTCCATTGTCATTTTCCGGCGTTTCCAGCGAGATCGGATCTTCCATCGTGCGCAGCAGATCCCTCACCTTTTTTTCAGCCTCACGGATATGCTCTTTCAATGCAGGGCCCGGTTCCTCACCCTTCTCCCGGCATTGACGCAGCGCTTCCTCATCCTCCGGCTCAAGCATCCCGCCTTCAATGGCCAGTTCCTCCATGGTAGGCGTCCGTTCCAGACGCTGCTCCATCTCCCGTTTGACACGCTGCAGCTTCATGACAGTCTCAAAGGTATGAGCCGGGATGCGGATCAGGCGGGATTGTTCCGCCAGGGAGCGGGTGATCGCCTGGCGGATCCACCAGGTGGAATATGTGGAAAAACGGAAACCGAGCTTCGGGTCATATTTTTCCACCGCATGCAGCAGCCCAAGATTGCCCTCCTGGATCAGATCCGAGAAAGAGGACCCTCTCCCCTGATATTTTTTCGCTACACTGAAGACCAGCTTCAAATTTGCCCGGATAAAAATGTGCGTTGCGGTAGCTGCGTCATCCTGAATTTTATGAAAACGTTCCTGTGTCTCGTCAACGGAAAAAATCTTTCGCGGCAAATCGTCGGAAAATGGCAATGTTCCCTGCTCTTTATAAAATGAACCGACAGACCGGTTGATCCGCTTAGACATCAGGACTAAAGCAAGAAAACCGTCAAAAAGCGGAGAAAAAACCTTTTTCCAGTGATTATCCTGCTTTTTCTGTTCCTGCGGCGGGGTGCCCTGGACCATATATTTGTACAGCGTGAATTCCCGTTTTTGAGACTCAACCGGAGAGATCGCCAGCGCATCCTCCAGCAGTGCATTCAAATTGATCACGGGCATTTCTTCCGGATAGGCTTTGTTATAGGAAGTGAGTTCCCGCAGATATTCCAGCCAATGGGCGGAAAAATCCTGAAGCACTTCCTCACCGTTTTCGATGATATCATTTTCCAGATACTGATCCGCGGCTCTGCCGGCATGGATCAGCACGGCCAGACGGAATTCATCCTCCGCGTCAAGAATTTCGATCCCGCCAATCTCACGCAGGTAAAGCAGCACCGGGTCATCCGCATTTTCCACACCCATATGATCCCGGATGGTTTTGTCCGGTTCAAAATAATCATCCCGCGGATCCAAATAATCGTTATTCTGTTCGCTCATTGCTGTCACTCCGGTCCTTCATCAAAAAGTATATTATGGAAACACTGATTTATTCGGGCTGAGTCAAAGTGACCTGTTTTCGTTGACTCAGAATTGAGTCAACAGAACAGGTTGCATTGACTCGTTTGCCGCGGATTAAACATTAATCAGCGTTTCCTTATTTTCTGAAATCCATCACATTGATGTTATCGATCAAAATATCCAGCAGCCGTCTGCGTTCCAGCGTACGGTCCAGAATTTTTTCATAATTTTTGGCACTTTCCTCATCAGTCTCCTTGTCTGAAAGCAGAGACTGGATATCCGTCTTTTCATATTCACATTTTTCCTGCCGCATGAAGGCCACGGAACGGAGAACTTCCTCATCCAGCTCCTGCAAATCATTTGTCGGGTCCGATTTCTTGTTTTTTAGCGTTGTGAAAGTGTCACGGACGGATTCGGGAAGGTTTTTTTCAATATATGCCCGGGTGTCAAGTTCCTCATCCTGGTCCAGAGCCCGGAAATAGACCCGGGCGATCTCATGAAGATCAGTCTGGTTGAAATCTGCCGGGCTCATGGCCTCCAGATGAAATTTCCTCAGCTTCCGGTCGATAGCTGCCAGCGCCCCCGGGTTTTCATAATAACGATAAAGACAGCGCAGGATCTCATTTTCCTTGTTATAAAAACTGTCCCGGGGATCAAAAACCATGGCATCTGCCGAAGTTTTCAGCCTCGGTTTGGCAGGGAAAGCCCGCCTGGTCCCGCTGCCGGGACTCACCGTGTGCCCGGTATAGGTCAGCAGCGATTCATCGATATCGAGAAAACGAGCCAGCTGCTGACGGTACGTTTCCCGTTCAATGGCGTCCGGGACTTCGCGGATCAGCGGCATGATTTTCGCCGCGATCTCCGATTTCGTCTTCGCGTCCCCCAGATCCCTGCCCTTGGAAAGCGTCTCCATCATGTGGATCACGATGGGTTTGGCTGTTTGAATGATCTCGTCCCATTTTTCCGGGTTATCCAGCACCACCTCGTCCGGGTCGAGTCCTTCCGGAATGGTCACGATGCGGATGTCAACATTCAGCCGGCTTTCCTGACGGAGCAGCGCCTGACTGTCCCCCGGCGTCACAGAGGCAGAGGCTTCGCGGATGATGTCGATATCTTTGACCGCCGCGTGATAACCGGCCGCATCACCATCCAACGCCAAAACAATATGTTTCGTCTGCCGTGTAAGCTGTTTGGCCTGAAAATCGGTCAGCGCGGTTCCCATGGGGCAAACTGTATTGGCAAACCCCTCCTGATGGAGCACGATCACATCCATGTACCCTTCCACCAGAACCACCTGGTCTTTTTCGCGGATCGCAGGGCGTGCCTCATTCAGAGCGAAAAGGGTCTTTCCCTTATCAAAAAGAACGGTTTGCGGTGAATTCAGGAACTTCGGCGTGTCATTCGGGTCAAGGATCCTGGCGCCGAAAGCAATCGGATTTCCCCGGGAATCATTGATCGGGATCATCACCCGGTTGCGGAAGCGGTCATAGACCCGCCCGTTGGGGATCACCTCACCCCTGTCATCCCGCTGTTCACTGACCACACCGGTGTCGATCAGCTCCTGCCGGGTATAGCCTTTTCCCATCAAATGCTGTGTCAGGCCATCCCAGGATTGCAGGGCATAGCCAAGGCGAAATTTTTCGATCGTTTCCGATTTCAGCCCCCGCTTGCCGGTCAGGAATTCCAGCGCATTCTTTCCCGCCGGATGCTGGGTCAGGTTGTTATGAAAATAAGTGACTGCCTCATCCATCAGCTCATACAGGCGCTGTTTTTCTTCCCGCGGTTTATCATCCTTGGTGTAAGGCGTCAGCTCCACTCCGGCTTTTTTCGCCAGCAGCTCCAGCGCAGTCTGGAAATCACAGCCGTCACGCTTCATCACATAGCTGAAAACATCACCGCCTTCGGAACACTGGCCGAAACAGCGCCAGGTACCGGAATCCGGAAAAACCACGAAAGAAGGTGTGTGCGTGTTTGCATGAAACGGACAGAAACCGATATAGTTCTTACCGGTCCTGCGCAGTTTCACGTTATCAGAAACGATATCAACGATGTCGATCTGGTTTTTGATGTCATCGACAACAGACATAATGCTTTATCAGCCTTCCAACTCATCACTCAGGCGGTTGATTTTCTCCCGGATGCCATCCAGCGTCTCAAGCTGTTTTTCTCCGGTTTCGATGGAAGCTTCGACGAACCGTTCAAAAGGCCGCGTTGCGTTGTTGATGTGGCTGACCTGGTCTTCCACTTCCTGTGTAAATTCATTTTGCAGCGATGCCACCAATTTATCTTCGATATCGGTGATTTTTTCATCAAATTCACGCTGAGCTTTCTTTTTGTAATAAGGCAGCACCAGAAAACCGGCAACTCCCACCCAGAAAGCCGCAACAATACCGAGCAGGTCAGTGGCAACAGTGGTGGCGATCGCCGTCAGGGCCGCACCGATACCAATGGCGGAAACTTCGATGGCCAGGCCGGCAGTGATGGCTGATTGAGCATGCTTCATCCCGATGTTCATGGCGATATCTGACTCGATCTTGTTCAGGATCGAATCAATGGAGTTCTGCATACGCGTCATCAATTCGGAACGCTCTTCCAGCATTTCCTTCGGGAGTTCGGAACCGGGAAACTGACTGTTGCGGTTTTCGATCTGGAGCCGAACCATCTGCACCATGCGCTGCTGCTGCGTGGAAAGGCTCTCAACCAGTTCGGTGGTTTTTCGTTCGACCTCTGTCGGCATGTTTTGCAGCACGTTTTCCTGGAAAAGCAGACGGTTTTTGTCTTTTTTGAGAATGTTCGGCAGATTTTTGACGACAAAAAGTTCCTCAAAATACTGGTGTCCACGCATTTTCACGTCAGCAAAAATAGCATGGATCTCCTTCATCGAGCGGTCGATCTCTTTGAGCATGTCGTTATGATAAAGATCCACTTCAGCGCGGATCGTTTCCGTCAGTTTGCGGTCTTCATTGTAAAACTGCAGCTCGTTCCGGATCCGGTTTGTGGCTTCCTTTTCCACTTTCGAGCCGACACCCAAGGCGGAAAGCATTTTCATGGTGAAGCGGGCTTTTTCGTCCATCTTGTCCTGAATGAACTGTTCCAGTTCATCGAAGCCGCTTTCCTTCCACATTTCCTGTGACATGTTGGCACGGGCTCTTTTTGCCAGCCGGGAAGAGACGGGGATCACCGGGATCTCCACCTTCAAAGCAGCTTCGGCGCTGGTACGCACAAAGTTGATGACCTGCTCACGCTCTTCGCTCTTTTCCAGCAGATCGATCTTGTTCAGGATCAGCACGGTCTTTTTGCCCCAGTCCCGGATGCTCTGCAAAAATTTATTCTCGCTTTCAGAGAAAGGACGGTCCGCGGAGCTCAGAAACAGGACCATGTCCGCACGGGGCAGGAACCAGCGCGTCAGCACCTCATGCTCGGTGATGACGGCATTTGTCCCCGGTGTATCCACGAAGCTGATGGACTCCAGCAGCTCCGCCGGAAGCTGCACCAGCTGCCCCCATTGCTCGATCGGGGTGACGGATTCCGTCTCACCGTATCGGATCAGGTTGATCTGTGCAGTGGTGGGGGTGACGCCCTCTTCGAGTTTGTCCGTGTTCAGCAGGGCATTGATAAAGGAGCTTTTCCCGGCGTTAAACTCACCGACCACGACCACCAGAAAGCTGTCTTCGAGTGCCTGCAGCGTTTCCTTGAGCATGTCGATCTGTTCCTGCAGTGTGTTTGCAGCCGAGGCACAGGCTAACAGCTCGGTGAGGACATTCCGCACCTGCTGTGTTGTTTCTTTTTGTTTTTTCGAATAATTTATCTGCATAACGAGAAATCCATCAATATATCCACAGTATTATTACTGAAATTTGGCAAACTTTAACTACATATAATATAATAACGAAATTCCTCAAAAAAGTCAACTGACAAAAATACAAAAAACCGGTGATAATATACCTTTGCCTGATTCCTTATGAACACGCACAGGCACATCATTTCTTTGGGTATAATTGAAGCGAAAGGAATTGCCCTCGTATGAAACCTGCCCGCGTTTTTCTCCTGTTCATTGCCGTCTTTTTCTGCCTGACCGCCTGCAGCACAGCCGGGGATCAAACCGGGCTGATGGAGTTTGTCGAACAGCAGATGGCGCTCGGTCCCAGGACACCGGGCAGCGAAGCACACGCAAAATTCATTGAGCAGACCGTAGGAATGCTGGAAGCGGAGGGTTGGACCGTCCGCTGCGAGGAAGAGCATTACAGGGGCAAGACCGTGCGGAACATCACCGCCGACCGCGGTAGCGAAAACACAAGCGGGAAGTGGATCGTCGTCGGGGCTCATTATGACTCCCGCATCACGGCAGATCAGGAAAACCTGACCGCCAACCAAAAGCACGCCGTTCCGGCAGCCAATGACGGAGCCTCGGGAGTGGCCGTGCTGCTGGGGCTGGCAAAGACCCTGACGAAGGACACGAACAAACGGATCACACTGGCCTTCTTTGACGCGGAAGACCAGGGACGGGTGATGGGCTGGCCGGACTGGTGCCTTGGCTCGCGCTTACTGGCGGAGCAGTACGGCGCACTGGAACGGAAACCGGACGCGGTGATCGTGATCGACATGATCGGGGACGCGGACCTGAACATCTACCGCGAGCAGAACTCAGACCCGGCGCTGACGGATGAACTGTTCGCCATCGCAGCAAAGCAAGGGTTTTCCAAACAGTTCATCAATGAGCCGAAGTACACCATGTACGACGACCATGTTCCCTTCATCGAACAGAGCATCCCGGCCGCGGACCTCATCGACTTCGATTATCCCTGGTGGCACACCCTCGGCGACACAGCCGATAAACTCTCAGAAGAAAGTTTGCAGGCGGTGTATAACGTTTTACGCGAATTTCTGACGAAATAATGAAGAAATAAGAATGAAGAATGAAGATTTGGCAAGACTTCCATATTTCTTCATTCTTCATTCTTCATTCTTATTTTCCAATAGAGGAATCCCCGTCTGAGCAGCTGCGGGCGGAGGTCGATGCGATAACCGGCGGCGAAGAGCTCCCGGGCAGCGGCACAAAACAGCGCCCGCAGCCCGAAAGAGCGCATGGGGGCCTGATTTCGGCACGCAGCCTTCCAGCGTTCCATAAATTCAAAAATCTCTTCTCCGGGCACCATGCGGTGGATATAGTTTTTCGTCAGCACCGGCTGAAAAATATCCGGCTCAAAACCCATATGAAAATTCGTGCTGAACAGGAATCCCTCACGATATATCTCCTCAGGCGCTGTAGTTGAGCGCCGGATCACGTTCGCCGTCCACACGGAACCGGTCGGGTTGGACGTTCCTTCCAGCAGCATCCCGCCCGGGATCAGCTGTTTCCCCAACTGCTGGATAGGCCCGGCCCATTCCGCCTCCTCATATTGCCGAAGCACGTTGAAGGCACGGATCAGCCGGGCGGATTCCCCGGAGTACAGCGGCAGGTTGAACCCGCCGAGCCGGAAGAAGGTCTGTCCATCCTCAAAGGGTTTTCCCATCGCCACCCGTTCCGGGTCGATCTCGACCCCCAGCACCGGCAGGTGCGGGTTCTGGACCCGCAGCCGTTCAGCGGCTTCCAGCGTCGTGAAAGGCTCGAAGCCATAGCCGAGGTCCACATAAAAGGAACGGCTGCCCGGCTCATCCCGCATGCGGATCAGCGGACCCTCCGTCAGCAGCATGAAGATGTCGCTGCGGCGCAGCCGGTTGCGGGCGGTCTTCCCCCGGGTCTGGTGTCCCTGAGGCTTGTAAGGAGCAGTCTTTTTCACGGGGACAATTATACAACGGTACACGAGGCACCTGATACAGGCGTACCAAGTCTGGTACACACTATATCATAGGTGCCTGAACACCTTTAAAATAACAAAGGCGGAGCATCCCCCGCCTTTAATAAGCTGATACCTAAAACCTAATACCTAATACCTGATATTATACATATCCCTGAGCGCGCATGGCCTTGGCAACCAGGCGGAAGCCGGCGATGTTAGCGCCGCTCACGTAGTTGCCCCGGGTGTTGTAGTCATCACAGGCGCTCTGGATCTGGGCGAAGATGCCCTTCATGATGCCCTGCAGCTGGTTATCCACCGACTCAAAAGAGCGGTACTGGCGGGAGGCATTCTGAGACATTTCAATGGCGGAGACCGCCACACCACCGGCGTTAGCAGCCTTGCCCGGCAGGAAGTCGAGACCGGCATCCAGCAGGAAGTCGGTAGCTTCGCGGGTGGTCGGCATGTTGGCGCCTTCTGTCACGGATTTGCAGCCGTTGGAGACCAGCGCCTGCGCACCTTCAAGCGAAAGCTCGTTCTGGGTCGCGCAGGGGAAGGCCATATCACAGGGGACGCCCCAGGGCTTTTCGTCTTCGTAATATTCCGCATGCGGACGATAGGCAAGATAATCCTTGACACGGCCGCGTTTGTCCTCTTTGATCTCCCGCAGGGCGGCGAAATCAATGCCTTCCGGGTCGTAGATATAACCGTCGGAGTCACTGGCGGTGACGACCTTCGCACCGAGGGTCTGCAGCTTCTGGATGGTGTAAAGCGCCACGTTCCCGGAACCGGAAACGACAGCGGTCTTCCCGGCGACGGACTGTCCCTTGTGAGAGAGCATTTCTTCAGTGATGTAAACCACACCGTAACCGGTCGCTTCGGTACGGGCCAGAGAACCGCCCCAGCCGACGCCCTTACCGGTCAGCACGCCTTCCCAACGATGGGTGAACTTCTTATAAGCGCCGTAGAGATAACCGATCTCACGGCCGCCCACACCGATGTCACCGGCAGGAACGTCTTCATTTGGCCCGATGTAGTTGAACAGCTCGGACATGAAAGCCTGACAGAAGGCCATCACTTCCGTGTCGGACTTGCCGCGGGGGTTGAAGTCGGAACCACCCTTGCCGCCGCCGATCGCCTGACCGGTCAGTGCATTTTTGAAGATCTGCTCAAAACCAAGGAAGTTGATGATGGAGCGGTTGACGGAGGGATGGAAGCGGATCCCGCCCTTGTACGGGCCGAGGGCGCTGTTGAACTGGGTGCGGTAACCGCGGTTGACGTGGACCTTGCCGTTGTCGTCGGTCCAGCAGACGCGGAAGGAGATGCTGCGTTCCGGTTCCACGATGCGTTCCAGAAGCTTCTCTTCACGATAATCGCGTTCGTGCTTGGCGATGACGGGCGCGATCGAATCCAAAATTTCTCTCACCGCCTGGTGGAATTCGGGTTCGCCCGGGTTCCGCTTCAGGACGGATTCCATGATTTCATCTACGTATGCCATAGTTCCAATTCCTTCTTATTCAAAGCAGCTGTTCAGATGGTCTCTGTAGACCTTGCGGATGCCTTCATATTCACCCAGACACTTGCGGTGGGCAACGACCTTATAGCCGGCCTGTTCAAGGTGGCTTTTCATGGAGTTGGGAGCATCACCGCAGACACCTTCCATGGCCATTTCACCGGCGACGAACATAAAGGGAGAAATGTGGATGGTGTCGATATCCGGTTTCCGCTGCAGATGGCGGATGACGGTGTCGATTTGCGGGAAGGCATTGAAGGTGCACACATTGGCATGTTCATAGCCGAGATCCTTGAAGATATAATCCAGCGTGCAGTAAACGGAATTGCTGGCATGGTCACTGCCATGACCGACAAGAACGACGGCTTCATTGGCCGGCAGGCTGCGGTAATCTTCTTCCATAATGGATTTGCAAACCCGGACATAGTCCTCGTGGTTGGTCAGCAGCGGTGTACCGCATTTGACACTGATGAAGTCCGCTTTGTGCCCGTAGACCATATCCAGCAGTTCATCATATTCGGAACCGTTCAGAATATAGGCAGGCTGGACATACAGGTGGGTCACACCATCCAGAACCATGCGGGCCATGCATTCACGCACCGCGTAAACCGGGTCGCCCTCTGTCTGGATGATTTTGATCAGTGATTCATTGGTGATGACACGATACAGATCACAGTCGGGATGATCCGCACGGTAATCAGCTTCGAGAACATGCAGATTTCGTTCACTGACATCATGCAGTTTGGTGCCGAAGCTGATCGACATGATTGCTTTCTTTTTCATAATAATTGCTTCACTTTCTTCGCGGTCTTCCCAATGCCCGCAGCGGTAATTTTTTTAATACATACAATTGCGGCTCCCACGAATAAACCGCTTGCTGCACTTGTCTGAATTACCATGACATTCGTCAGGCATAAGGGCTAATTGCCGTGTATTATAAATCCTTTTTTAACCTGACAAATGTAATTTGTGATAACCATTTTCCATGTGACATAGGCCGGCATCCTTGTCACGCTCGAAGTGCCGCCCGCACAGGGGGACAGTCCTCCCCGGGGTACAGGCCCCTGCGGGACCCGTCCCCCTGTGGACAGTCCCCATGTGCGTCCCATGTGCGGCCTGTTAAATTAAGGCAGCCGAAATCCTCCGGATCCCGGCTGTTTTTCTGTGATTTTCTTCTAAAATATACTGAATTGATACTCTGCCTGCCACTGAGCGAACAGTCGTCGGTAATAATCCGCCACCCAGCTGCCCCGTTTGGGTACGTCGCCCAGGTCCTCCGGTTTCCAGTAGGGCCAGATGACAGGCTCCTCCTCGCCCCGGTACTTGCAGGCCACCGTGTGGCTTTCCGGGTGCCAGACCACCGACTGATCATCGATCATCCCGTCTTCGCTGACATATCCCTTCGGTACCACGAACT
>CAYWKZ010000092.1:0-12153 GCA_964459115.1 uncultured Leptolinea sp.
TATTCATTTTCGCCCTCTGACGTCCGCATGCCGGGGTATCAGGGCGTTGACAGCGATACATTCATTTACTTTGAAAGCCAGGAAGGGCAAACGCTCCTCGTCCTGCCGGAAGATCAGGTGTTCCACGTCGGCATTTATTCACACAAGGACCAGACGATCCGGGTCTCTTATGCGGAATTTTCTGCGGAAAAGCTCCGGGCGGATCTGCGCTATATTTACAATGATGACTATGATAAGGGTGAGTATTACCTGGAGACTTTTGACCCTGCGTTGGAACGGGAATATACCACAGAAGAGCTTCAGGACATGGGTGTGCTGGTCGTTGAACCATGGAGCAAACAAATTGTCTACTCACCGACCGCGATCATGCGCCTGGAGAACGAAGGTGTTCCTCATCCTTCGCCGATTTGGCTGCTCATCATCGTCCTTTTTATCCTTGCCCTGCTGATGGCTCTTCTTATGTGGATCTTCATCGTGATCTGTTTGCTCATCAAAAGACTCCTGAATAAATCGGAATCCAAATCCGACCCGCTCGTTAAGGTCCCGCTTTAGCCTGTTCTTTCGCGGGATTGCTTGACAAATTATAATAGTTAGTTTAATATAACCTCAACGATTAAATGAGGAATAATCTATCTATGAAATACCATATTGAAAAAAATACCGTTCAGGAAACGCTGGTCATCCCGCTCTTTGGTCGCCTGATCTGTTCCGAGCACTTTCCCCAACTGTTTTTTGACCCGGAAGCGAAACGCATCTGTGACAGTCTCGACTATGACTTTGCCGAAAAGCGCAAGAAGATGGAATCGCTCCCCGGCCTGTTCGGTTCTCTTGAGGTCGCACAGCGGCAGTATGACCTGCGCTGTGAGGTCGAGGCATACCTGAAGGATCATCCTCAGGCTGCTGTTGTCAATCTCGGCTGCGGACTGGATGACACCTTTCACAAGGTCGATAACGGCGTGTGCCGCGGATATAACATCGATATGCCGGACGTGATCAGCGTTCGGAACGAGCTGCTCCCGGCAAAGGATCGCGAGGAAAACATCGGCTGTGACCTCAACGATGTCAGCTGGATGGACCGGATCGATGGCTCCCAAGGTGCGGTGTTCTTTGCCGCCGGTGTGTTTTATTATTTCAAAACCGATGCGGTACAGAAGCTGTTCAAAACCATGTCGGAGCGTTTTCCGGGCGGGGTGCTGGTTTTTGATTCCTGCAACCGGCGCGGTGCGAATTTGATGCGGAAAACCTGGCTCAAAGAGACCGGGATCACTGATGTCACTGCCTTCTTCTCATTGGAGGATGAACACGAGTTGGATAGCTGGGACGGCAATTTTGCGTCCATCAGCGCGAAAAGCTATATGCGCGGTTACCGGGACATTTATCCGGATGTGAATGCGTTTTTTAAATTGATGATCCGCTTCTGCGACAGCCTGGTGAAGATGAAGATCATTCGGATCGAATTTGAATGAACCAAAAAAGCCCCTTCAGCAGTGATTTCTGCTGCAGGGGCTTTTTCTTTAGGATGCTCCTGATCTTACATGGGGTGTTTGAATTCCACGCACAGCATGGTCAGGTCGTCAAATTGCTTGGCTCCGCTGACGAAGCTTTCGACATCCGCTTTGACCTGTTCCAGAATTTCTTTTGGACTCCCGTCTGAAGCGCGGTTCAATGCGCTTTCAAGACGTTTTGTGCCGTAAAGTTCCTCATTGGGGTCATTGGCTTCCGAAACCCCGTCCGTATAAACAAACACAGCATCACCCGGCTCAAGCTTCAGCTCATAGTCGGTGTATTTCGTTTTGGACAGCGCTCCGACCACGAGCCCGTGTTTGTCCTTCAGCATGTGAAACGCGCCGTCAGCGCTCCGGATAAACGGATATTCATGCCCGGCGTTGGTGCATCTCATCACGCCGGTGGTCAGGTCAAGGATCCCCAACCAGACAGTGACGAACATTTTGGAGCTGTTGTCACGGCAGATCTGCGCGTTGACCTCGGTGAGGATCTCTGCCGGTGTGCCGCCCTGACGGGTGCGGTAATTGATGAGGATTTTTGAGGCCATCATGAACAGGGCTGCCGGGATCCCTTTGTCGGAAACATCCGCGATCAAAACAGCCAGGTGACTGTCATCCTGCATGAAAAAGTCATAGAAATCACCGCCGACTGTCCGGGCGGGGTTCATGGTGGCATAAAGGTCAAATTCGCTGCGGTCCGGAAAAGCCAGGAATTCTTCCGGGAGCATGGACCGCTGAATGTTCTCGGCCATGTCAAGCTCTGTGCGTTCGCGTTCACGTTCGGCTGTGATGTGAGTCAGGTGGTCGGTATAGTCAACGATACGTTTCTGCATGGAACGGATCTGATGGTAAAGGTCACCGATCTCGTCATTGCTCCGGATCGGAAGTTGGATCACATCCTTTTTCGTCAGCTCATCATCATCGTTCGCGAACTCGGCCGCTGCCTGTGAAAGCTGTTCCAGCGGGCGGATGGTTGTCCGGTTCATCAGGAACATGGAAACCAGGACAGCTACGATGGTCAGCACTACGGTGTAGATACCGCTGTTCGTCAGGTATAGCCGCTGCTGGTACACGATTTGGTTCATGTCCGTGTCGACACCGACATAACCGGGAATTTCTCCGTTCTCCATTTCATCCAGCGGCAGCAAAGTGGTCAGGAGCCAGCCAAATTCAGAGCGGTAAATCGTCGGCGGAAAATAGCTGTTATCTTCCATCCCCTTGAATGCATCGATCTGTGTTTCTGTCGATCCGATATACAAAAGGTTTTCATTGGGGTCGATCAGGTTATAGGTAACACCGTCCACATCATATTGAATGTAAGCATCTGCGATATCAAACAGCCTTATGTACTCTTTTAAAGCCTCAAGCATTATATAATAATCAAAATAAAGATTTCCCATTTCAGGCGTCTGACTGTTGTCCTTTATTTCTTCGTATGAGTCGCTGTCCACCTGAAGGAAAAAAACCATAGGATCGGCAAATATGGACATTCTTGAGCGCATCCAGTTCAGGATCATGTTCTCGTCATTTGTGCTCAGAGCTTCTTCGCGGACCTTCCGGAAGTCGTCTGTGTTGATCTCGTCCCAAAAATGCTTCACAAATTCGGGTAAGATCTCTTCCTTTGCTGCCTGTGCGGCTGATAATGCCTGTTCGACAAAATGTTCGCTGATCTTTGTGCTGTAGACCCGGTATGAAATAAACACTAATCCCCCGGTCACCAGCAGGATGATGGAAACGATAAGCAGGTTCAGTTTTAAAGAAAGCGAAACGCGTTTTGTCATGGCTCTATTGTTCCGGTCAAAGAGTCCTTACATTCGAATTCAGCCTGTTTACTTGATGCGGAACACGGCAACGCCGGGTTCTTTGTCCGGCTGCCGCTCCAGGATGCTCTTCAGGATCGATAGGGAGATATCATCGATCATGCTGGCAAACAGGTCTGTATCTGTTGAAACCAGCCGGTGATCCACCTCCAGCTTCATCTCTTTCCCCTCTTCACCGGCATCCAGCCGGATCTCGATCGTGGCCGTCTGGCGCTCCTGCAAAACCGGGACCAGTACGGATGTGACCAGTTCCTCAACGGCCAGCTGGCATTTCGCCGCGGCTTTGTTCCCCATGAACTGGCGCCGGCAGAAATCTTCCAGAGAGCCCATCATCTCGTACATATCCGCCCATGCGGAAACGCTGTACTCCCAGCTGCGGATGCGATAGATGAAGTTTCGTGTCCTTTCCTTTTGCGGGTGGTTGAAGATCTGGTCCGGCGTACCGTCTTCGTAAATGCCGCCCTGGTCCATGAAAAAGACCCGGGTGGGGAGGTCCCTTGCCAGGCGCATTTCATGGGTGACGATCAGCATGGTCAGGCCGGTTTTAGCGAGGTCAGCCATCACATTCAGCACCTCCGAAACCATGGAAGGGTCGAGCGCGCTGGTCGGCTCATCAAAGAGGATGATCTTTGGATGCATCGCAAGGGCACGGGCGATGGCCACGCGCTGTTTCTGTCCGCCGGAAAGTTCATCCGGATAGCGCCTGGCTTTGGACTCCAGCCCGACTTTCCGCAGCTGGACGATCGCTTCATCATAGGCATCTTTCGCTGATTTGCCCAAAAGCTGCTGCTGGGGCATCATGATGTTTTCCGCCACCATCTTGTGAGGGAACAGGTTGAATGACTGGAACACCATTCCCATCTTTTCCCGGACCCTGGAAAGGTCTGTTTTCGGGTCACAGACGTTCACACCGTCGACCCAAATCTCTCCGGAGGTCGGTGTTTCCAGACGGTTGATGCAGCGCAGAAAGGTGGATTTCCCGGTGCCGGAAGGTCCGATGATGCCGATGACCTCTCCGGCTTCAATGTTGACATTTACATTTTCCAGCGGGACAGAGTTCGGATATTCCTTCCGCAGGTTTTTGATTTCGATCAGGCTCATCAGTCCACCCCCTTGATTTTGTGGCTGTCATGCTGTTTTTCGAGATATTTGTCAAAGCTCTGGAAGATCCTGGTGACCAGCATCGTCAGCAGGAAATAGATGGCCGCAATAGAGATAAGCGGGAAAAAGGCTTCCATGGTCCGGCTGCGGATCAGGTCTCCTGCCCGGGTGAGTTCCAGAACGGTGATGTAACCGGCAACGGAGGTCTCTTTCATCAGCATGATGAATTGGGCATAAAGCAGCGAGCGGTACAGGCCCTTTGACTGCGGCAGGATCACTTCTTTGAACGCCAGCGCTTCATCATATCCCAGCGCCAGGGCAGCTTCCCGCTGGCCGCTGTCGATGGAGCTGACTGCATTCCAGATGATGCCGTAGGCCCGGGCGCAGTAGATCAGCGCGAAACCGATGATGGCAACGAAGACCGCTGAAATGTTGGCGAAGCCGAAGACGATAAAGTAAAGCACCATCAAAATTACCGCCGCGGGGATGCCAGCGATCAGAGAAGAGTAGATCGATATCAGGCGGTTATAGACCGGTTTGTCCATCCTGCGGACGAAGACCAGCCCATAAGCCATGGCCAGCCCGATAAGCGCGGCTGCCACGGAAATGAGTACCGTCATCCCCAGGCCGGAGAGGATCATTTTATAACGGCCTTCTTTGACAAAAGTCCGCTCAAAGCTTTCCGCAAGCCCGGTGAAAAAGTTTTTATTTTCGGCGGTGCCCGCTGTATCCGTTTGTCTGATCAGCATGGTGAAGTAGGCAGGTGCGTAAGGGGCAAAATCCATGATCTCTGCACGTTCTGCCGTGATGACAATGTCCCCAATGGCCATGTCAGCTTTCCCTGCCTGAATCGTCGGCATCAGTGCCCCGAATTCCATCGGGGTGAATTCGACCTTGAGGTCCAGCTCTTTTGCCACATTCAGCAGGATCTCGACATCAAAACCCATCATTACATTATCTTTTCCGACATAGGACATCGGTTCAAAGGAATCGGCGCAGGCGACGCGGACCGTACCGGCGTTTCCGGGCCAGTCCTGCTGCGGCACTGTTTTGATGGGATCATCATTCAGCATCCATTTTTCCCATAAGGCATCGATGGTGCCGTCGGCTTTCATGCGGTCGATGATCGCTCCCCAGACATCCCGCTGCGGGTCACCCTTTGGGAAGGCGAACCCGAAATTGCTGTCCAGGTAATGGTCGTCCATTTTTACCAGGTCCGGATTGTGGGCAGCGGCGAAATCGATCAGCGCGTTGTTGATGAAGATCGCGTCGATTTTTTTTGCCTTCAGCGCCAGGGTTTCGTCCGGCATGGATGCAAAATAGGCGAACCCGCCGATATCGGGGATCCTGGCGGTGATCATGTCTTCAAAGGGCATGCCGGTGAGCAGCCCGACGGTTGCCCCGCCCATCTCGTCCGGACTTTTGTATTCCGGTTCCTGGGCAAAGGCGAGCCCGCTGGTGAACAGGCAGATCAGCAGTACACTTATGAAAATGATGTGATTGTTGCGTATAGATGGATTTGTTCCCATTATATATAACGACCTTCCTGAATAAAATCAGAACAGATACCGGAATTTATATAAAAATCCGGCTCTGCATCAGGTTTATATTCTTCATGCTATATTTTAGCATGATGTTTCTTTTGAGGATCGTTGTTTATTATTATCTGATTTCAATTAAAAATTGATGTTAAACAAGGCGGCGATGATTTGCGCAATTTCGACCGCAAACAGCAAAATCACGCCGGGATTCAGATAGACGGTTTTCAGGACCTCATTCTGAGGTATGCAGTCCGGCATGGTGTCGTCCAATACGAAGCGTTTCTGTTTGATCCAGCGATACAGCAGGATAAACCCCGCGATACTCATAATACCGACCACAAGAATCATCAGTATCAACAGAACGATTGAAATGACCGCAGCATCCTCGTTTGATTGTTCAAGGATCGGGAGCACCAGCAGAATGATCGAACTGCTGCCGTTCAGCAGCATGTGCATGATCATTGTATGCAGCACTTTCCCTGTCTTGCAGTAAACATAACCGAGAAACAGACCGGCACTCACCGCATAGAGGCACTGTGTCAGATTGCCATGGAAAAGTCCGAAACATAACGCGGAGAAGATGATGGCGGTTTTCTCACCGTATCCCCGGATCCTGTCAAGCATGAGCTTCCGGAATATCAACTCTTCCAAAACAGGCCCGATGACAACAGGGATCAGGATCCCGATCGGCAGTTTGGTCTGCTGCATCTTCGCGATCACATCCAGCTGCACATCTCCGCCGGCGGGAGCGGTTTTTGTGATAGCGGAACCGATCTGGTTGATGACGCTTGAAACGGCGTACATGATCAGAAAAATTTGAACCATCGTTCCGAATGAGAGCGTCTCCTTCTGCCATTCCATTTTCGGCATTGGTCTGACGATGAGCCAATATGCCAGCAGATAAAAAAGCTGGGGAACATAAATCATCAGCAGCAGTACGGACGGACCAACAGAGTCAACGGTCTTCAGCAGGTTCTCTCCTGTCAGAAGCGGCGTAAGGACCAACCGTCCGATCACCACGGATGCGGCAATTCCCGCTAATTGCGCAAAGCCTATGCGGGAAAATGTGTTTTTCGCTTTATTTTCTTCCATAATCAGATTACCTTTCCTCTATCTGTTTTTCTGCCGTGTCAAAGCTCCCCGCGAACCGGACGCTGTCAAATGCGCTGACAGCGCTGATCTGTTCACCGGTGATTCCGGCTGTGTCTTCAACTTCGATCACATAATAATACCTGCCGAGACGGCTGCCTTCGGGACGGTCATGAAGGGAAACCACTTCCAGTTCGGCGTCATTGACAGCTGCAATGATCCCGCCGATCTCACTTCCCTCGCAATTTGCCACGAATACAGCACGGGTCAGATCTTCGTTTTCCGTCATCGTGTCGGAAAGAACGTAAAAACGGGTCTTGTTCGCATCGGAGATCTGGACATTTTCCGCCAGGATCTCAAGGCCGTAAAGCCCGGCGGCGCCCGGCGCGGCAACAGCGGCGATCGACTTGTCCTGCTGTTCGGCTACATATCCGGCAGCGGCTGCCGTACTGGGCATTTCTTTCGCGACCGCATCCGGCAGGTTTTCGGAACGCCACTGTGCGCTTTGCGTCAGGCCCTGAACGTGAGAACAGACGGTTTTAATATCTTCCAGTGATGCACCCGGCACACCCATCAGCGTCTGGCTGATCGGCAGCACGACTTCACCCACAACGTAAGCATCTTCTGCCGCGATCAGCGCGTCCACATAATTCACAACAGCGCCTCCCAGCGTGTTTTCCTGTGGAATCACGGCATAATCCGCCTCACCCTCCAGCACGTCCGCGATGGCATCGTTCACCGTCTGTTTGGACAGGAAAGCTTCCCCGTTTTGGAACCAGAACTTCGCAGCTTCTTCGGTGTAGGTGCCCTCAGGCCCGAGGTAGCTGACCTGTATGGTGTCTGGCCCTCCGTTATTTTCGTCTGTCTGTGAACATACTCCGCCGGCGATCATCGCGGTCAGGATGCAAAATAGAATGGGTGAAACGGTTTTTTTCATGTAATTTACTCCTGTTTTTCTGTTTCCCAGTGGATGCCGGCTCCGTCAATGTGCAGCGTTACGCCGTTCCTTGGTGAGGTGTCCGGATTCCACTGTTCATTATAAAGCCCGTCCTGGAAAAGGTAAGTGACAGCAATTTGTTTTTTATTGAATACTTCCATATTCATAAATGATATCGGATGGCAGATCAATTTCATCGTTCCAGAAAATACAAGTCCTGCTTTCATCCAGTTGGACCTGATCAAATAATCCGGGTATCTCTCGTAGAGCAATATAACCGGGTAAACCCATATCTTCTTTTACATCATAAATGACTTGTTTCCCGTCATCAAACTGGACAAAAAGTTGATAATTCTGAAGGGGTTTCAAATTGGTGATGCGTTGGATCATGATATCTGCCTGTTATTGCAGTGGAGGCAATTTGTAAATCTGCTGATTGTCCCGTAGAATCTTGTTATTTCAGGCATATTATTTATTCCTTTTCCTAAATTATAACGCATATAGACTTTGATATTGTCTATCCTGTTTTTTATTTTGCCTTTACAAGCATTGTCATCGGTATAATATTGCAAACGTTTACAAAAGTTATGAATGTCACTGATTTCATGTGATTATTTTCAATTGTTGATTTTTGTAATTTTTATATAATTATAAACACTCTGATATGATCAGAGTGATTTCTGTATGTGAGCGTATCCAGGGAGGAAAGATGAGAATATCGAGAGGCCGAAAAGTTTTCAACATTGTTGTGAGTGCCATTTTACTGATTATCGCCCTCTTCCCGATCTATTGGCTCATTTCACTGGCATTCCGTGATACTGCCGAGCTTTCCGGAAACATCTCCATCCTTCCCAAGACATTTACACTCGAACATTTTGTAAAGCTCTTCACAGAAAGAGGTTATGTCAACATCATTAAAAACAGCCTGATCGCGACGATCGTTTCCACTGTTTTTTCGTTAGCCTTCGGTCTGGCTGCCGCTTATGTGATGGTTCGCAGCCGTTTTCACCTATGGGTGAAGGCACCGCTGACCGTTTGGGTGCTGTTGATTCGTATCCTGCCTCCTGTGGCTTTCATCATTCCGCTTTATACCACCTTCAGTAACGCCGGTATGCTGGGAACCCGGATCCCGATCATCATGGCGTGCATTCTCATCAACCTGCCTCTCATCATCTGGTTTATGATGACGTTTTTCCGTGACCTGCCGGAAGAGGTGGAACAGAGCGCGAAGATCGACGGCGCAACTGAATTTCAGCTGTTTTGGAAGATCGTGCTCCCGCTGGTGGCTCCGGGGATCGCGGCTATTTCCATGCTGTCCTTCATGTACGCATGGAATGAATATACCTATTCCGTGATCTTCATTCAGAAGTCGTCTTCCTACACCATCCCGATCTCGCTGGCGCTTCTGAACACGGAAGACAACCTGACCCAGTTTGGTCTGGTCGCTGCGGGTGGTGTGATCTCCGTGATCCCGATCACGCTCTTTGTCATCTTTGCGCAGAATTACCTCATCGCCGGCCTGTCCAGCGGTGCGGTGAAAGAATAAAAAGTGAATAACCCTGTACCCACAGGGATTGATAATGCGGCAGCCCCGCATGAAAGAAAGGATTAATATGAAGAAAATCGCTGTTGTTTTGTCACTCCTGCTGGCTCTGTGCCTTTTCAGCACTGTCCTCGCGGATGATCCGGAAACCCTCACGCTGATCCTGCGTGCCGGTACCTATGCCGATGTTTTGAAGCAAGCTATCCCGGCTTTCGAAGAAGCCAATAACTGCAAGATCGAATTCTCCGAAGAAACCTTCGATGATCTGCACACAAAGATCGCTCTGGATGCAGTCAACGCTGAAGGCGCCTATGATGTCCTGATGCTGGACGGCACCTGGATGACCGAATTCACTGAAAACGGTGTTCTGGCCAACCTGAGCGACTTGGGCTACAAATTCGATGAAGATATCATCCCCGCCACCACCGCTGCCGGTGTTGACGCTGATGGCAACATCTACATGCTGCCTTACTATGGCAACGTTACCATCTTCATGTACAACAAAGACCTTGTTGACAAATACAACGATGGTGTTGTCCCTGCAACCTGGAACGGTGTTCTGGAACTGGCTCAGAAGATGAAGGCTGAAGGCGTTGATGGTTATATTCTCCGCCAGGGTGCCGGCGACCCGAACGTCACCGACTTCCTCCCGGTCCTGAAGGCCTTCGGCGGTTGGGTCCTGAACGAAGACTTCACTGAAGTTACCCTGAACACTCCGGAAGCCAAAGCTGCTCTGGAATTCTACATCGACCTTTACAAGGCCGGTAATCTCCTGGACAAAGATAACATGGTTGCTGCCGTGAATAACGGTTCTGCTGCCATGGCTGTCGGCTGGCCGGGCTGGGGCGCTGCCAACTACACTGTTATCCCGACCAGGGTCGCTGATGACTCAGAAGAACAGTACACTTCCATCTATGGCTGCTGGTTCCTCGGTATGGCTGAGAACTCCGCCAAGAAAGATCTTGCTCTGAAGTTCCTGGAATACGCAATGGATCCTGAAGTCCAGCTCGCGACCGTCGCTGATGGCGGCGTACCGTGCCGTGAATCTTCCCTGCTGGCTGAATCTACCCTCGAGAGCAAACCGAACCTGGCAGTTGTTTACGGTGCTCTTTCCACCGGTACCTATCGCCCGGCTGTCGGTTTCTACACCGATCTGGTCAACACCTTCGGCCCGTACCTTGACAGCGCTGTCATGGGCACCATGAGTGTCGATGATGCACTGGCCCAGGGTCAGGCTGCCTGCGAAGCTCTGCTTCCGTAAGTTTTGAAAAATGAGGGAAGGTTCCGAAAGGAGCCTTCCCTCCTGTACCTGTAAGATCGTAATAAAAAATAAACCAGAAACCGGAGAACATTATGAACGCAAGTATCACGAAAAATAAAAATAAGGGCTTTGATCAGGATAAGGCATTCCCGCACATTCTGATGACTCCGACGATTCTTGTCATGCTTGCGCTGACGGTTTATCCGCTGCTGTTTACGGTTTATTACAGTTTTACAGACTATAACCTCCTGAAGAGCCGTAAAAATGGTGTGAATTTTATCGGTCTTCAGAATTATGTCAAGCTTTTCCAGAATCCGATTTTCCGGACTGCCATCCTGAACACGGTCAAATTCACGATTTGTGCGGTCTTGCTGGAAACGATCATCGGGTTGCTGATCGCTCTGTTCGTCAACAGCCTGCCGCGCGGGCAGAAGGTAATGCGTACGCTGCTTCTGCTGCCCTATCTGCTGCCGACTGTTACCGTAGCTCTTGCCTGGCGTATGCTGCTTTCCAGCAACTACGGCCCGGTGATGCAGTGGCTGGTGAACCTGGGCTTCAAGAACCTGGCGAATTATAACGTTTTCTTCCATGTGGAGACGGCCTTCTGGGCAGTGTTGGCGATCGATGTCTGGCAGAGTTCGCCCTTCGTTTTCCTGCTGTGTTATGCGTCTCTGCAGGGTGTTCCTACCCAGCAGTATGAAGCGGCTGAGTTGGACGGAGCCAACATCTTCCAGAAGTTCTGGTATGTGACGGTCCCGAACATCAAAAGCGGCATTTTCCTCTGCCTGCTGCTCCGGACGATCGACTCATTCCGCCTGTTTGACAAGGTGAACATCCTCACCGGCGGTGGCCCGGCGAATTCTACCACAACCATCACGCAGTATCTTTATACCTTTGGGATCAAGAACCTCAACTTTGGTTTCGGTTCTGCCGGTGCGCTGATCATGACGGTCATCGTGATGATTCTGGCGATCCCTTACATCAAAAACGCCATCAGCAGCCAAAAGTAAAGTTATCAGATATGCCGAGAAAGAGGGCTTTGACAGCCCTCTTTTTTTGCACAGAAAAACCCGGGCGGTGCCGGGCTTTCTGTGAGAAGAAATGTACTTAATACTATTGAAAAGATGTTTATCAGGAGCTACATATTTTCAATTTGTTTTAGTTAGTATTAATTAACTATCAGTAGTATAAGTTATAACATGCTAACTGTCAATAGATTTCCAGAAATTTGTGATTTTAATTTTTTGAGAGGAATAGTCACCTGAGTCAAAGGGGTCGGATTCTGTAGGCTCGTGCGCAGCATGAGCCGGAAGGATCTGACCCCGCAGACTCGGGTGACGGGAGCACACGGGGACG
>CAYWKZ010000093.1:0-12140 GCA_964459115.1 uncultured Leptolinea sp.
CCAAATCTGGCGGCTCATCACCCCTGTCTTTCTCCATGCCTCCATCACCCATATCCTCTTCAACATGTACGCGCTCTTCACGCTGGGGCCTTCGCTTGAAAATTATTACGGCCACTGGGATTTCCTGCGCCTTTACCTGATCTGCGGCTTCAGCGGCAACGTGTTTTCCCATGTCTTCGCGCCGAACACCGTTTCTGTCGGGGCTTCCACGGCTCTCTTCGGGCTCATCGGCGCACAGGCGATGTTCCTTTATAAAAACCGCCGCATCCTGCGCAATTACAAGATGGCGCTGCGCAACATCGGCTTTGTGCTGGTGGTCAACCTGCTGCTGGGATTGAGCGGCGGGATCGACAACTGGGGCCACCTGGGTGGACTGGTCGGCGGCACGCTGCTGGCGTGGATGTGCGGGCCGGAAATGGCTTTTGTCTTCGATGAACAGACGCAGAAGATGAGCCTGGTCGACACGGTCCAGCGCTCCAGACGGGAAGTCTCCTATGCCCTGGTGACGGCATTCTTCGCTGCGATGGCTTTTGCACTGCAGGGCAGATGAAATCTTCCCGCTATATCATCATCCATAAACATCGGGGAGCCGCCGGCCGCGGTTCCCGTTTTCTCTCTTTTCTGAAAGGGTTCGGCCTGACGCTGCTGGCGCTGGTCCTGACCGGGCTGACCGGGCTGGGACTGGCGTACGCGGTCTTTTCGCAGAGCCTGCCCTCCCTCGACCTGTTCCGGCTCGTTTATGAGGCCAAACAGGGCCCGACAACCTTTTACGCCCGGGACGGTGAGACCCCCCTGTTCACGCTGGCTTACGCCGATTTTGCCCCGCAGGAGCTCAAGCTTTGCGCGGCAGACGGGGAAGGCTGTTTCCCGCGGAAGTTCCTGGAGGCAGACCGGCTCACCCGGGGAGAGGGAAAATCGATCACAGAGGAGATGGTCCGCAAGGTGTACGCGGACTTCATCCGTGAGTCCCGTCACCCGGATCTCGCCGTCCGGGTGCTGAGCGGACAGATCCGCAGAGCTTATGGCGACGATCAGATCACAGCGTGGTATTACAACACAGCCTGGTTCGGCCAGATGGCCTTCGGGCTGGACGCGGCGGCCCGGCTTTACCTGGACAAACCCGGCAGCGAGCTGAACGATGCCGAATGCGTCCTGATGAGCGCGGTCATCAACGCCCCGATGCTGAACCCCATCGACTCCAAGGGCGCCCTGCGGGATTTTTATCTGAACCAGCTTGCCGCGCTCGGACGGGCGGAGCTTTTCAGCGAGGCTGAGACGAACGACCTGGCTCACAGCAATTTCATCATCTTCGAACCGCCGCGCTACATCAACGGGATGGAGCCTGATATCATCACCCGCAAGGCGCTGGATGCAGTGATCCATCTCTACGGACGGGAACAGGTCGAACGCGGCGGGCTGAAGGTGGTCACCACGGAAGATGCCGCTTTGCAGGCTTATCTGAACTGCGTGACCTCCGTCGAAAACGAAGCGGAGAACAGCGCCTGTCCCCTGAGCAGCGCTTATACAGATGATGAGCGGCGGGCTGCCGCGGAAGCGCTCCGCACCGCCCCGGCTTCCATCGCCGTGCTGGACAACGAAAGCGGTCAGGTGCTGGCAGAGCTGGAAGCTCAGCTCGACAAGGAAAACCGGCGCGTTTACAACACTTCTCTCCAGACCTACCCCATCGGCAGCGCGATGAATTATTTCGCGGCTGTCACCGCTTTCAGCAGCGGGAGCGCCCCTTCCACCCTGCTGTGGGACCTGGAAAACGCCTATGACCTTTCCAGGGAGGGAGAAGAAGCCCTTCCGGAGATCTTCCACGGGCCCGTGCAGCTGCGAGAGGCGCTGAACAGCGACTACCTGCGGCCGCTCAGTGCCCATCTGCAGCGTTTCGGCAGCGGCGCCGTGCAGCGCACTGCCGCGCTGTTCGGCCTCTCCAACAGCCACATGCTGACGGACAGCGAAGTGCTTTCGCAGGGCGGGAGCTATACAGCCGAGTCACTGGCTTATGCGCTGATCCCTTTCGCCACACAGGGCGAGCAGACCGGTTCCGACAGCGGCGGCGCCATGCACCCGGTCAGCATCCTGCGCGTGGAACATGAAAACGGGTCGGTCGACGACCCACAGCCGGAAACCCGCAAAGCCCTGATCGCGGACAACCTGGCATACCTTGTGCATAACGTATTCTCACAAGACGGCAGCTCTCTCCGCCTTTCCGACCGGCCGGCTGCCGTCAAGATCAGCACCGTCAGCGGGGAGAGCAGCCGCTGGATCAGCGGCTATACGAAAGGTCTGAGCTGCGCGATCCGGCTCGACGATCCGAAGACCATCTCCGCCTTTGTGGTCGACACCGACCAGGTCCAGGCCACCTCCGAGATCCTGTGGCGGTCGGTGATGGAGTTCGCGGAGCAAGGCATTCCCGTTTCGGGATGGGAGATCCCCGCAGACATTTCCCAGGTGCGGATCTGCCTGCCCTCCGGGAAGCTGCCGACCGCTGGGTGCCGGGAGACCATGACGGACGTCTTCCTGCGCGGGAATGAGCCCTATGAATTCGATGAGTTTTATGTGGAAGTGCCCATCAACCGGGAAAACCGCATGCTGGCGACCCGCTATACCCCACCGGAAGACGTGGTAAATGAGGTCTTTCTCAGCCTGCCCGCGGATGCCGACGAATGGGCAGCGGAAAACGGGATCGAACAGGTCCCGACTGCTTATGACCCGATCCGCAGCACGGCACAGTCCGGAGCGGTCCGGATCGAAAGTCCCGCGGCCTTTCAGACCTTCAGCTCCGGGGCAAAGATCGACGTCATCGTCCGAGTCTCGCTGAACCGGAGGGCTGAGTCGGTACAGGTGAGCCTCGGCTCCGGGATGTTCCCGAGCGAATGGCGGGAAGTCTGCAGCGGCGGTGCGCTTGACAATGGGCAGTGGAAGCTGTGCACGCTGGACGGAGCTGATCTTGAACCGGGACTCTACTGCCTGCGGACGGCGTTCATGCTGCCGGAGCAGGGATATCAGGCGGGGGAGAGCTTTTTTATAATTAGTAATGAATAATGAATAATGAATAATGAATAATGAATAAAGAATAGGTGTTAGGTTTTAGGTTTTAGGATATAGGGGATAGGTTTTAGGATATAGGGGATAGGATATAGGGGATAGTGGATAGGGAATAGGAAGATGGAAGAGAAGAACGGCGGGAATAACATGAATCGGGTGGCGAAATCGGCGCTGGTGCTGGGCTGCGCCATGATCTTTTCACAGATCTGCGGGCTGCTTTCGAAGGCAATTTTGGGCTCGACCTTCGGTGCCAGCGCGGAGGTGGACGCCTATCTGGCGGCGAACCGCCTGACGGAGACGATCTTCAACCTGATGGCGGGCGGTGCCCTGGCCAGCGCCTTCGTGCCGACCTTCAGCGCCATGCTGGACAGGGAGGACGAGAAGGACAAGGCATGGCTGCTGGCCTCCCGCATCGGGAACTGCCTGTTCCTGGTGCTGCTGGCCCTGTGCACGCTCGGCTTCATCTTTGCCGAGCAGGTGGTCAAATATATCCTGGTCCCGGGCTTTTCCCTCCATGACCCGGAGCTGCAGGCGCTGACGGTCAAGCTGCTGCGCATCCAGCTGCCCTCGGTGCTGATCTTCGGCATCAGCGGGCTGATCATGGGGATCCTGAACACCAACGGAAACTTCCTGTTCCCGGGGCTGGCCCCGGCGATGTACCAGGTGGGCATCATGATCGGTGTCACGGTGCTGGCCAAGCCCTTTGGGATCACCGGGGTGGCCATGGGCGCGGTGCTCGGGTCGCTCCTGCATTTCCTGATCCAGTTCCCCCATCTGCTGCGCATCAAAGGGGCAAAATATTATCCTTCGCTCGGGCTGAATAACCCCAATGTCCGCGAGATCGTAAAGCTGATGATCCCGCGCCAGATCGGGGCGAGCGCGGTCCAGCTGAATTTTCTGGTCGACAACTACCTGGCTTCCTTCCTGGCGCCGGGCTCCATCTCCGCGCTGAGCTGGGGGCTTTCGCTGATGCTGATGCCTCAGGCGGCCATCGCCCAATCCGTGGCAACAGTCTCGCTGCCGATGTTTTCCGTGCAGGTGGCCCGGGGAGAAACGAAGGAGATGCGCTCCTCGCTCGCCTCAGCCCTGCGGCTGGTGCTGATGCTGGCCATCCCTGCCACCGCGGGGCTGGTGATCCTCGCCACGCCGATCGTGCGCGTGGTCTTCGAGCGGCGCTCCTTCACCCCGGAAATGACGGACATGGTCGCCTGTGCGCTGGTCTGGTACGGGATCGGACTGGTGGGACACAGCGTGGTGGAGGTCGTTTCCCGGGCGTTTTATGCCATGCATGACACCAAAACCCCGGTGCTCGTGCTCTTCGCCTCCATGGTGCTGAACATGCTGCTGAACATCGTGCTCTCCAAACTCTTCGGGGCGCTGGGGACCTGGCCACACGGCGGACTGGCGCTGGCGAATTCCATCGCCACCGCATTGGAGATGTGCGCACTGCTGTATTTCATGAACAAAAAGCTCGGCGGGCTGGAAGGAGCACGCATTTGGGAGGGCGTGTGGCGCTATGGGACCGCTGCGCTTGCCATGGCCGCGGGTCTGCTGACCTGGCTGCACTTCGTCCATGCCGGCGCTTTGGTCACCGTCGCGGGCGGGCTCATCATCGGGATCGCGATTTACTTCGCCGTCTGCGCTGCGCTGAAGGTGGAAGAGCTGGGAATGCTTTCTAAAATAAGAAATAAGAAATAAGAAATTAGTGGATAGTGGATAGTTACTGGTTGCTGGTTACTGGTTTTTTGCTGTCAAACTCAACAACTGACATCTACCAACTACCAACTAATAACTATTAAAAACAAAACCGGAAGAAACCTTCCGATCTGTTGTGCGCTGGGGGGGAATCGAACCCCCACGGCTTGCGCCACATGGCCCTCAACCATGCCTGTCTGCCAGTTCCAGCACCAGCGCATACAGGAATTATTATATTCCTTCGGTAATTCCTGTCAAGTGATTTTCAAAATATTTATTACGTCCTAAAGAATGCCTTAATAATATTTTGTTGTGGAATTTCCGTCTTTGTCGGTATAGGTTTCATACCCCTCTACCAAAGCTTCCCCATCATCATCTTCATAATCAGTTACGATCACATTCAATTCCAGATGTCCGCCATCGGGATAATCCCAACTTTGTTTAATTTCCAGGCTGCCATCATCATTAAATCCATTCCAGGTATCTCCGCTGTATTGTCCATGGGAATCCGTTCCGGTCGACTTTACCGTTATTTCTGAAAGCAGCCTGCGTATACGGTCAGCGACAGTACCGCCGCCACCGCTGTCCATTTTGCCATCAGAGCAGTTATAACAGTAATCGACGACATTCGTGTAAGGTGCTGTGGAACCACCCATGAAATAGGCCCGGGCTTCCTCACTCCAAAAATAAATATAGCTCTTCGAGCCGTCCGCTTCTGTGTTGTAACAACCGTATTTGTCAATGTTGCACCAATTCGCGTTTCCGTCCTGGTCGGCCGAAACCGCGGCCGCAAGGGCAAAGAAAATCATTGTGACCAAAAGAACCATGAATAAATACTTCTTCATGACATACCTCCGATGAATGATAGACATTATTTATATTATATACGAAAATTATAATTTTTTCCATATGACAAATATACTGAAAATAATCATTTCAAAATCAAATAGAATTGTCACAATTCCACAAATTTTCCTCATTTCTCCAAGTTTCATCTAAGGATAAAAGGATAGAATTATCAATAATGAAATAAAAACAAAGGGGAATGTTATGGATGTTCACTACAGACATGAATGGAAACACGAGATCAGCTATGTGGATCTGCTCTCCATTCGGGCACGTCTTCAGGCGGTTGCGCAGCCGGACACACATGCCATCGGCGGCAAATACCTGATCCGCAGCCTTTATTTTGACAACCTGAATGACAAAGCCCTGCGGGAGAAGGTCGACGGGGTCAACATGCGGGAAAAGTTCCGCATCCGCTACTATAACGGCGACCCTTCCAAGATCATCCACCTGGAAAAGAAAAGCAAGCTCAACGGGCTGGGTACCAAGTATTCCGCCCCGCTGACCATGGCTGAGGCTCAATCCATCGTGGACGGGGACATCGACTGGATGCTGCACTCGCCGCATTCGCTCATTCAGGAGCTTTACTGCAAGATGCGCTATCAGGGAATGGCGCCGAAAACCATCGTGGACTATACCCGCGAGCCTTTCATTTACGGTCCCGGCAACGTCCGCGTGACTTTTGATTACAACATCCGCACGGGGCTGAACTGCACGGATTTTCTGAACCCGAAGTGTGTGACGATCCCCGCGGGAGACGCGCCCATCATCCTTGAGGTGAAATGGGACGCCTATCTGCCTTCCATCATCCGGGACTGCGTCCAGACTCCCGGCCGGCGTGTTGCTGCCTTTTCGAAGTATGCGCAGTGCAGGATTTATGGATAGGAATCAGGATGTAGGATGTAGAATGTAGGATGTAGGTTTTAGGTATTAGGTATTAGGTTTTAGGTTGCAGAGTCTCTATCCACTGCCAACTACTAACTGATAACTATCAACTAATAAATATCAACTACCAACTAAAAAACTAAGGAGATAATAATGACTTTTCAGGATATTTTCAAATCAAGTTTTCTTGACAATGTAACGTCTGTCAGCGTTCTGGACATGGTTCTGACCATGGCGCTGGCGTTTTGTTTGGGTATGTTCATCTTTTTGATCTACAAAAAGACTTATTCCGGCGTGATGTATTCCTCATCCTTCGGGGTGACGCTGGTCGCGCTCACCATGATCACCAGCCTTGTGATCCTCGCGGTGACCTCCAACGTGGTGCTTTCCCTCGGTATGGTCGGCGCACTCTCCATTGTCCGCTTCCGCACCGCCATCAAGGAACCGCTGGACATCGCCTTCCTGTTCTGGGCGATCGCGGTCGGTATTGTTCTTGCCGCAGGCATGATCCCGCTGGCTGTGTTCGGTTCCGTGATCATCGGCATCATCCTGCTCGTGTTTGCCAACCACAAGGACAGCTCGAACCCTTATATCGTCGTGCTGAACTGCAATGATCATGCTTCCGAAACCGCAGCTGTTGAATATCTGCAGAAAAACACAAAGAAATGCACCGTCAAATCCAAGACTGCCCGTCAGGGGAATGTGGAGCTCAGCATGGAAGTGCGGCTCAATGACGACAACACCGATTTCGTCAACACGCTCTCCCAAATTGCCGGTGTGCAGAGTGCGGTCCTGGTCTCTTACAACGGGGATTACATGGGATAAAAGGAGCCGGACGTGTCTACCGATAAACATATCGACCGCATCTGCATCATCATCACTGTGATCGCCCTGGTGATCACGGTGCTGTTCATGAATGGTGAGAAGCTCGGTATAGCGAAAGTCATCGATGAAGATGCGGAAAAATATTCGGACCTGACCAACTTCACCGCCAACGACCAGAATGGTGAGTGGGAGAGTGAAGACGCGACGGTCATCACGCTCAGCGGCGAAAGCGCCTCGGTTTCCGGCAAAGGCGCTTATGCCAACGGCAGCACCGTGGTCATCACCAATGCGGGAACCTACGTGGTCTCCGGAACCCTGAATGACGGGTACATCAGCGTGGATGCCTATGACTCCTCGAAGGTCTGGATCAAACTGGACGGCGTGAACATCACCAGCTCCGACAATGCCTGTATCCGGGTGGAAGAAGCAGACAAGGTCTTCCTGACCCTGGCGGAAGGCAGCGAAAACTTCCTGACTTCCGGCGCGGAGTTCAGTGAGGCGGCGCTGGCTGACGGTACCGGCGGAGCGATCTTCGCCCGGGACGACCTGACCATCAACGGATCCGGCTCGCTCACCATCGTCAGCGGCTATAAGCACGGAATCGATGCCAACGATGACCTGATCCTTACCGGCGGAACCATCAGTGTGACCGCTCCGAAAGACGGACTGCACGCCAACGACAGCCTGCGCATTATGAACACGGACCTCACGGTCAATGTGGAAGACGACGGACTGGTGGCAGCCGATGAAGGCGGATACCTGGTGATCGAATCCGGGAACATCAGCATTACTTCCGGCGATGACGCCATCCATACCACGGGTGACATCACCATCAGCGGCGGCACGCTCACCATTTCCGCCGGGGATGATGGGATCCATTCGGACACGAATATACTCATCAGCGGCGGTACGATCAACATCGAAAAATGTTATGAAGGCATCGAAGCGATCACCATTGATATCGCCGGTGGTGACATCACCATCAATCCTACCGATGACGGTCTGAACGCCAACGGCGGCAGTGACGCTTTCGGCATGCCGGGCGGCGGATTCGGCCGCGGCGGCTGGGAACAGTCCACCGAAACTCCGGAAGTGACTTCAACAGCTGGAACTGAAGAAGACGAGGAGACCTGGGTCCGCATCAGCGGCGGCAATCTCACCATCATCAATGAAGAAGGACGGGATGCCGATGGGATCGACTCCAACGGTGACGTTTATATCAGCGGCGGCACGATCCGTATCAGTTTGCCCGGCGGCGGCTCCAACAATGCCATTGACTTCGGATCTGAGTCCGGCGGCAAAGCGCTCATCAGCGGCGGCAGCCTGGCCGCGGCAGGCGGTGCGCAGATGCTGGAAAACTTCGATGAAAGCTCGGAACAGCCGGTCATCATGTACAACCTGACGGAAACGGTCGAAGGCGGCACAGAAGTGATTGTGTTGGATGCTGCGGGGAATGAGATCCTCAGTTATACCCCGCCGCAAAGTTTCAATTCGATCTTCCTGAGCTGCCCGGAGATGAAAGTTGGAGAAACCTACACCGTCATCATCGGAGAAACCGAAGAGACCCTGACCATGGAAAGTGACGCGGTCACGCTCGGCAGCGCCGGGATGGGCTCCATGGGCGGCGGCTTCGGACGCGGCGGCGGCATGGGCCGGGGCGGCAGAGCCGAAGCCTGGGGTACAGCCACGGTTACAGCAGACAGAGAATCTGCCGAGAGCACCGCGGAGCCCGGGCAGATGCCGCAGGGCGGTCCGGGTGGCGGGATGATGCCGCCGGACGGTCAATGGGGCGAATTTGATGGAACGTCGATGCCTGAATTTGACGGAACCATGATGCCCATGTCACCGGAAAGAGAAATGCGCGGCGGTCCGGGTGGCGGAATGATGCCGCCGGATGGACAAATGCCCACTTTTGACGGGACTTCTATGCCCGAAGGTATGACTCCTCCGGACGGAGACATGGGACGCGGCGGTCCGGGAGGTCAGATGGGCGGCCCGGGATTTGATCAGCAGCAGAAGGCTGAAGAAGACGAAGAGGAGACGGTCATCTCGACGAAAAAAGCTCTCTCCGAATACGATGAGAAGACCTGGATCCTGCTCGGCGCCTCAGTTCTCGTCCTTCTGGCAGCGATCCTCTTCGCACTGAAGTTCAAACGGTAATCGATAAAATCGTTCTATCGATCAAAACAGACAAAAAATCTTCGCATCATTGTGAAGATTTTTTTGTACAAAAATTTCTTTTTTTTTCGATATAATATCGTTATAATAAAAAGAAGCCAATTAATGACAGTTTTGTTAAGAGAAGGATAAAAATGATATTGTATCATGGCAGCAATATGGAAGTACGGGAACCTCATCTGCTAAAAATTCAGCGAGATTTGGATTTTGGAAAAGGCTTTTACACAACCAGTGATTTCGGTCAGGCTAAATCATGGGCACAAAGGACAACCCGCATTCGCGGAAACGGAACCCCCTGTATTTCATGCTATACTGTTGCCGATTCAGAATTGATAAAACTGAAAACGCTGCGTTTTATATCTGCTGATAAAGACTGGCTGGATTTTATTTCTGCCAACAGAAAAGGAACTGCACTCCAAAATGAATGGGATCTGATCATTGGACCAGTAGCAAATGATCAAACATTTCCAACGATTCTTCTTTATCTTGATGGATATATTGACGCAGAGAATGCAATTCAAAGACTTCTCTCTCAAAGACTTAAAGATCAGTATACATTCAAAACAGAAGCAGCGATTTCACTGCTTCGCTTTACAGAAAGAAAACAGGGATGACAAAAAATATTTATTTTGCCATTGATTATTATGATCGAAATGTAATACAAAAAATCATCGATAAGTATGACATGTCTCCTATGGAAGCGACCAGAAGATTCCTGACTTCTCAGACACACAAAATGCTTGAAGATGCGTCATACGGTTTGCTCAGTTATCCTGAAAGGGCTGTTTTCGATATGTGGGAAACAGAACAGATAACCGGAGACCCAAGGAATTCTGCTTATGTCAGAGGAGAATGAGATGAATGAAGAATTAAAGTTTTTTATTTTCCTTATTGAGAACTATGCATACACAAAAAACCGACCAACCAGTGATGTTCTGCGTGAATGGGATGAAAAAGGAATCACAGAGGAAATCTATGATGGTTATTTTCAATACCATCAGGAAAGTTTAGAAAACGCCTTCAATGATATTGACAGCCTTGCTGCGACCGGAAAACATTATAATTTTCAGTATAATTAAAAAATCATCGCTCCGATAAAAGTCAATGGCAATCTTTTTCAACCTGATGATCCGCCGTAACAAAAACATCTAAATGGCAACAGCCCGGAACGAAGTACAGATACACGAGGCACCTGATACAGCTGTATCAAAGGTGCCTCGTGCATTTTCCCAAAATATTTCTCAGAACCCCAGATCGTCATTGACCAGGATCACGTGGATGCGGCCGGCATGACGGGAGAAGCGGGTGATGAGGAACTGACAGCAAATGGTATCCGGCGATTTGCAGTCCATGCAGGTGCCGGTTTTTGTGCAGGGCGTGCTGAGACCGAAACGCTGAGTGTTGATGGGCGCGGCCACATTGCGGGCACGCTTCATGGCGCCGTCCCAGTCGGGGCAGACTTTATTCATCCCGACGATCATGATGACCTTGCGGGGACCCTGTGCAATCGCGCTGACCCGGTTGGCGTTGCCGTCGATGTTGACGAGGATCCCGTCCTGGGAAATGGCATTGGAGCTGGAAAGGAACACATCCGCGTCATAGGCAGCCAGCATGGCGGCGCGCTTGTCTTCATAGGCGTCCCGGTCAATAAAGTTATAGTTTCCCTCTTTGATGGCATCCACCAGCCCGATCTCGTGCACGCTCATCCCGCCGCCCATGGTGACGGAGCTGTCTTCCGGGATCAGGGAGAGAGCGATCTGCTTCGCTTCTTCTTTTGACGCGGCGTAATAACCGCTCATGTTGCGGGATTGCAGCCCTTTGATGACCGTCTGGGCCAGCAATTCATTCCGTTTGGTGATGATTTCGTTCATGTTGTACCTCCTGAAATAATCGTATAATTATTATACAATAATAAACGGGGAAAGGGGGACGGGTCCCGAAGGGGCCTGTCCCCCGGGGATGACCATGGAGAAGGCAGAGATGAATACAGAAATTTATGATGACAAGATCCGGCTGAGCGCCACGCTGGACATGCCGGAGCCCCCTTGTGAAAAATGTCCGCTGGTGATCGTGATCCACGGCTTCACCGGATACAGTGAGGAGCGGCACATCATCGCCGTCTCGAAGACGTTCAACGAGCTGGGATATGCCACCCTGCGCGTGGACATGTACGGACACGGGAAAAGCGAAGGCAGCTTCTATCAGCACACGCTGCTCAAGTGGATGACCAACGCCATGACCGTGATCGACTACGCCCGCAGCCTGCCTTTTGTGACGGAGATCTGGCTGTGCGGCCACTCGCAGGGTGGGTTGACCGTGATGCTGGCGGCAGGTCTCAAGCATGAGTTTATCCGCGGGCTGATCCCGCTCTCCCCGGCGGTGATGATCCCGGAAATGGCGCGAAAAGGGGAGCTCTTAGGCTGCCAGTTTGACCCGAATGCCATTCCGGAGAAACTGGGCTCTCCGGAAGGGTGGACGCTGAGTGGGAATTATATCCGGGCGGCGCAGATGGTCCATGCGGAGGATGCCATCGCCCGTTTTCACGGCCCGGTGCTGCTGATTCACGGTGATGCGGATGAAGCCGTGCCGCTCAGCTGTTCGGAAGAGGCTGCGCAGGCTTATGAGAACGCCAAACTGGTGGTGATCCCCGGCGATAC
>CAYWKZ010000094.1:0-2928 GCA_964459115.1 uncultured Leptolinea sp.
TGACACCTGAAACCTATCCCCTCTTCGTTCCGCATTTCGGGCAGAATTTTCCCGGACGCTCAAAGACGTATCCGCAGTTCGCGCATTTATCCTGTGCCTGTTGTACCGGCGTGCCGCATTCTTCACAGAAAGCCGCTCCGGGCAGAAGCTTCGCTCCACAATTTTCACAAAAAGTGTCCGCTGAAACCGGTTCTGCCGGGACAGCAGGCTGCGGCTGTGCCGCGTTATTGACAGCATTCCCCAGCATGCCGCTGACCGCTCCGCCGATCCCTGCCATCGTTCCCAAGCCGACGCCCAGATTGGTAAACTGTCCGGTCGCCTCATTGCGGGCCACCATCCCGGCAACATCAAAGCCGCGTTCCTGTGCGTAGGTGTAGCCTTCCTGCTGCCGTTTGGTTGCCTGTGCCTGAGAATCGATCACGATCTTCTGCGCTTCGGTCTGGGCATAGATCAAGTCTGTCTGCTGGCGAAGCTTTGCCTCTGCGATATCGGCATATTGGCGGAAATGCAGATCCTTGAAACGCTCATATTGCCGGTCTCCATCCGGTTTGACGATCTGCGTGACGAAGAAACGCTCCAACGAAATGCCATAATCGGCAAAATCTGTTCTTAACTGCTGATGCAGCGCGTTGGAAAAGACGGTCAGGTGTTCGTCAATTTCAAAGATGCTGACCGCGTTATTCTTCATGTATTGGGCGATATAGGTTTTCACCCGGGACATCAAAATCGCCCGGAAGAAAGAAACAAGCTGCTGCTGGCCGAGAAAATTTTCCGTACCGACCAGCTTCAGCAGCAGTCTGCGGCTGTCTGCTGCCCGCAGCGACATTTCTCCACTGGCTCCAATGGCAATCGGGAAGCCATACGTCGGTTCGATATACTGCACCTTGCTGTCCGTCCCCCATTTGATCGACATTTGCTCCGCTTTATTGATGAAATAAATTTCACAGTGAAAAGGTGTCTGGTCACCGGTGATGCGGTTCAGAAATCTGCCTAACAGCGGAATGTTCTGCGTCTCCAGTGTGTAACGTCCGGGTCCGAAAAGATCCAGCGCCTGTCCGTTCATGAAAAAGATGGCTTCCTGTGATTCATGAACGATTAATTGTGTCATGCTGTTAAAATCTTCAAGGGGATGTTTCCAGACAAAAGTGCTGTTATCCCCTTCGTATTTGATAATGCTGGCAATCGCCATCTTTCGCTCCATTTCTGTGAGAAAAGGATCCTGTTTCCATTCCACACATAAGGGTTTTAAATGAAAAAGTGCGCAAGCGACGGGGCCTGCGCACGCAAAACGCGAAGCTCCATTGCTGCCACACAATTTTTCGATCACCAGATAAGTATGCGAAAAGAAGAGCCTGCGTTTTTGCCCGAGAGCAAAAACACATACTTCTCTGGTGATAAGGCAAAAAGCCCAATATACAATTGTGTGGCAAAAATAATCATATCATACTATTGGAATTTTGTGAGAAAATTGACAATGGGAATTTTAAGTGGCGATCATTGTGTTATTTTTGAAAATTCTGAAAATTCTTGTTTTCGTGATTTATATACCATGAGGGGCAAGGATAATAAGAACAAATCCGCAGCAGATAACACTCTCGATAGGCTAAAACCCCTTGAAATTTACGGTTTCATGTGGTATTCTATATTTGGATTCATGCTCGAAGGATGCTGTGAAATAAGCGAGGCGGAAGTGGGTGCAATGGCATGAATTTCTGAAGGAATGAAAACATTCGCTCAGCGATATAATAATGCGATCAATGACCCGGATCTGAAAGCGCTTTACCGTATGGAACAGGATGCACTTCATGAAGAGGCTTCCCGGATCTGGAGCGTGGAGAAACGCGGTGAGAAACGCGGAGCTGATGCAGCAAATCGACGTAATGCAAAGAATTTGAAAATGAAAGGGTATCCTGTTTCCGATATTGCTGAAATCACCGGGCTCTCAGCAAATCAAATAGCAAGTCTTGGATGATGAAAATAAATGAAATTGCATACCTGGCAGCGTGAATGTATAACAGCCTGGGAACAGAACGATTTCCGCGGCATTGCTCAGGTTGCAACCGGTGCGGGAAAAACCTTCATGGCGATAAATGCGATCAATTCTTACATGAAGCTTTTCCCGGACGCCAGGATAAAAATCGTGGTTCCGACCATCCCTCTTGCCGGACAATGGCTTGATGCTTTGCAGCACTACCTTGCGGAAAATCACAGCCGCCCCGGTTTTTTCGGGGGAGGAAAGCATGACGATCCAGATTCTCCCGTGATGATTTACATTATTAATTCGGCCAGAAATCATCTGTCGGGACACATCAGCAGGGATTTCGCTTTGGGACGACATGTGTTGCTGATTTGTGACGAATGCCATCACTATCAGGCACCCGCAAATCGTAAGATTTTCGATTTTCTTGATTCATCATTTCCTTTTCACGATCAATATGCCTCACTTGGCCTTTCCGCTACCCCTTTGGGAACGGAAAATGATCAGGCGCTTCTGGATGGCCTTGGACCGGTGATTTTTCAATATCATGTGAAAGAGGCTTCAGCGGATGAAATTGTCTCACCATTTTCCGTTTGCAACGTGTCTGTAACCTTCCTGCCGGAGGAACGGATCGAATATGAAAGGCTTTCCTATGAGCTGATGCTGACACAATTTGCTCTGTTTAAGCGTTATCCTGAGTTGAAAGATTTAGCTTTGCAGTCCTTTTTGAACAGTGTCCATAAAATAGCAAGAGAAGCACAAATGGATCCGGATAACCCGGCAGTGAATTATTTGCTGTTGGCATGGAAGCGGAAAGAATACAGCGTGCTGGCTCAAACCCGTCTTTTCTCTGCGCTCGATCTGATCGATCAGCTGCCCGAAAATCGAAAAATCCTTATTTTTTGTGAACGAATTTCCCAGGCTGAACAAATGGCACGAATGATCCAGCG
>CAYWKZ010000094.1:3028-9096 GCA_964459115.1 uncultured Leptolinea sp.
TTATATTACCTGTATATTCAGGAGTCGGCGGATGATCCGGTTTTTTTGCGCGGTGCTGAGGACAGTAAAAGTGTAAACATGCACTATGATTCACTGGAGCAATTCTTTTCCAATACCCTTTACGAATATGCCGCAATCGAATTGTTGGACCAGGCACAAAAGGCCGGAATCAATGATTCTCAGCTGAAGGAAATTCGGGCATGTCTGGTAGAAGGCTTACCGCAAACAGACTATCTGATGAATGAAAATCAGCTGGAGCAATTACGTTCCCGGGCACAAAGCAGACATGAGCGAAACTACTGGAATGTAATGAAAAAGATGCATCGGATTTTTAATAAGAGATAACCAAAATAGCGCTATTTCCTCTCTTGACAATCAGTGATGAATAATTTATACTTTTGTTACTGAATTATTATTCAGTGAATTGTTATTCAGTAATTTATGTCAAACAAGAAAATCAGGATGCGAGAAATGTTTGTAGGGCGAACCAAAGAATTAAGTGAATTAGATAATGAATTATCTAATTGGGAACGCCGCAGCGCCATATTGGTTTACGGCAAAAGAAGAGTAGGGAAAACCACACTCATTCAAAAAGCAGCGGACTCCTTCCCAGGGTTCGTCATTAACCATATTTGTGTCTCAAGTACATTTGAAGGCAATCTCGAACTGATTTACAGATCCGTTTCAGATGCATTAGGGCTGCCAATGATTCGTTTTGAATCCTTGTTCGCCATGATGGATTATCTGAAAACGGTCAACAATAAAATTCTTCTCATTATCGATGAGTATCCTTATCTGAAACAAACAAAAAAGGGCAGTGAAGTCGATACATATATGCAGATCCTGATCGATAAACTGCCTGATAACGTCAAACTGATCCTCTGCGGATCGTATATATCAATGATGAAAGAACTTCTGGAAGAAGGAAATCCGTTATTCGGCCGTTTTACGCTGATTCAGCATATTCGGGATTTTGATTATTATGATGCCGCAAAGTTTTATCCGGATCTTCCTGTTCGGGAGAAAGTTTCTTTCTACAGCGTTTTTGGCGGATGTCCGTTTGTATTAAAGTCGCTTGATTATAAAAAAGATCTTCGTGAGAATATTCAAAATCATCTTTTGCCTGAAACCGGTGTTATACGGTCTCACATTGAAAACATAATGCTGAAAGAGGTTCAAAAAACATACGACACCCGAATATTGGAAGCCCTGGGTAATGGAAAAAAACGGTATACGGAAATTCAAAACCTGATCAACACAAATGATACGGGGATCCTGGATAAACAATTAAAAATTCTGCTGAACATGGAAACGATCCGGAAGACGGAACCGATCAATCGCAGAAATGACAAAAAAAAGCAATTTTATGAAATCACTGATAACCTGATGCGGTTTTATTTCACATTTATTTTCGGAAATGCAGGAAAAGCCGCACGCATTGGCTCTGAACAGTTCTATCACATGAATATAGAGCAAAAAATCACACAATTCATCAGCAGACGTTTGGAAGGGCTGACGCTTCAATATTTCCATCGCATGGCAATTGCAGGGATGTATCCTGATATTGAAGATTATGGGACCTACTGGTTCGATGATCCCGTGACAAAAACAAACGGAGAATTTGACTGTGTGCTCAAACGCAGTGATGGCAAGTATGATTTTTATGAATGTAAATTCTACGATACTCCCATGACCCTGGAAGAGTGCAATTCTGAGAGGGACCAGCTGAAACAAATTCGCGGGATTCAGGTTTCCAATATCGGTTTTGTCAGCACAAGTGGTTTTGATTTTAATGATTCAAAAGAATATATATTGATAGACGGAAATATGCTTTACAGATGATAATGCCTTTTTTATTTGGACTTATTGACTATTTGAAAAGCATAGGAAAGACAGCGGTTCACCTTGCAATAGATAAAGGAAATCCACAATTGAGGAAAACAGAATGGGTAAAAAGATAATCGCCGTAAAAATGCCGGACCGAGAATGGGATGGAACACGGAAACGGTGATTACCGAAGCGTTGAAAGGCGCTGAATCTGCCGGTGCTGTGGCAGAAAGGTTTGATTTGTTTCGACAGAAACAGTTTTCAAAAATAATAAAAATGATGTATGATTAAAATAATACCACTAGTTAGGAGAAACCATATGGAAATCAAAGCTGTCAAATTCAGAACAAACGGGTTTTATTCACAGCCCTTCGTCTTTGGAGGCGAAGAAGGAATGGATAAGGATAAGTTTAACAAGGCATGAGAGTAAAAATGAAAAAGTTGCTGCGAAATTTGCTGTGTATTTTGTTTTTCATCAATATGGTGACGGGCGCCGCGGCGCAGGAGAACAGTTCCGAAATTGACAACGAAAGGATTGCTGACATGACATATATGCACGAGATCCCCATCACGAATATCGAAGGAATTCGCATCGGACAGGCCGAGAATGCCGAAGCAGGAACCGGACTGACGGTCCTGATCAATGAAAACGGGATGGGTGCCGGACTGGACGTACGTGGCGGCGGTCCCGCTTCCCGGGAAAGCGAGCTGCTGAAACCGCTCGCGGCTGCTCAGGTCATTCATGCCATCGTTCTCTCCGGCGGCAGTGCCTTTGGGCTTGGGGCCGCAAACGGGGTGATGCAGTATCTGGAAGAACAGGGGATCGGTTTTGACGTGGGCGTGACAAAAGTCCCGCTGGTAGTCCAGTCAGATCTGTTTGACCTGACAGTCGGGGATCCCTTTGTTCGGCCGGATGCGGCGATGGGTTATGAAGCGGCACGGCTCGCCTTTGAGGCGCCGAATTACCGTGACGGGAATTACGGCGCCGGATGCGGTGCAACGGTCGGAAAATTCGGCGGGATGGAGACCTGCATGAAATCAGGGATCGGTTCTTATGCCATACAGGTCGGTGACCTGCAGGTTGCCGCGGTCGTGGCGGTCAATGCGATCGGCGACGTCTATGACTGGCGGACCGGGCAGAAGGTCGCCGGTCTGCTGACAGCGGATAAGACCGCCTTCCGGGATACGATGGAACTGCTCACCGGCAGCATTGATGTGGTGGATAACCGTTTTGTTGAAAATACAACACTTGGGGTGATCATCACCAACGCTCAGTTCAGCAAATCACAGCTCTGCAAGATCGCCGGAATGGCGCATGACGGTTATGCGCGGTCCATACGCCCGGTTCATACCTCGGTGGACGGTGACAGCATTTATGCCGTGTCTGTCGGCACCGTCTCTGCGGATCAGGACCTGGTTGGATCCCTCGCGGCAGAGGTGATGAGTGAGGCGATCCTTCGGGCGGTCTTCAGCGCCGAAAGCGCTTATGGTTTCCCGGCAGCAAAAGATCTGAATCTGAATTAATGCCGAAATGTGTTCGGTAAAGATGACCGGGAACCGTTCTCAAACATAATGGAAGATAACGCGGATAAGGCCGGAGCATCGTGCAGAAGGCGGACAGAAAATGAAGATCAGAAAATCAACGGAAATGGATCACGGGCGCATGATGGAAATTTATGCCTGCGCCCGGGAATTCATGGCCAAAACCGGTAACCCGAACCAGTGGGGACCGACCAACTGGCCGCCGGAGGAGCTGATTCATCGGGATATCGCAGCGGGTCACAGCTATGTCTGCGAGAACGATGCAGGCAAAGTGATTGGCACGTTTTTCTTCATTTTCGGCAAAGATATCGAGCCGACCTACCGTGAGATCATTGACGGCGCCTGGCTGGATGACAGCCCCTACGGCGTTGTGCACCGCATTGCCGCGGACGGGTCTGAAAAAGGTATCGGGACTTTCTGCCTCAGTTGGGCGTTTGACCAGTGCGGTCACATGCGCATCGATACACATGGGGATAACAAGGTGATGCAGCACTTACTGACGAAGCTCGGGTTTGTTCGCTGCGGGACGATCTACGTCGAAGAGGATGACTTCCCGCGGGTGGCATTCGAAAAAATACGCTGATCCTGAACAAATAAGTCAATGGAGCAGGTTCCCTGCTGCCCTTGTAAACCTTCCTGAAATCGAATTTTTCTAACAAATGGCATAATAGTTGCAATTAACATGATTATTATGCGTGGAAAATATTCGATCGTTCTTCCTATTGCGGCGATCCTTTCCGGGGTCGTGCTGGAACTAAACTCGCTTGGACTTCTCGGAAATTATCTTCCGAAGAATATTCTGATGAACGTATGGCCGGCGATCCTGATTTTCGTCGGTCTGGATCTGTTGTTCTCTCAGCGCCGGCTGATCGGCTCTCTCGTTGTCCTGTTCACCGGTGCTGCGCTTCTCAGCACGCAATTTCTGGAGGGAGGGACAAACAACCAAATCTGGCAGTTCTTCCTCAAAGTGTGGCCGATCCTGCTGATCCTGTTCGGGATCGACTGGATCTTTGCGGGGAGGAGCCTCATCAACACCGCGGTGATCATCGCACTGGTGATCATCATTATCTATGTGCTGTTCGCGGTGCTGGACGTGCCGGTCATGCAGAAGCTGCCCTTCGACCTCGACCTGAAGTCCATCATCCCGACATCTACCTTCAGCGGTATTCTGCCGGGACAGTCCGGTCCGCAGCCCTGGAACAGCAACCCGATGCCGGCGGCTCCTGTCAGCCAGCCGGTCCCGGAGACAGTTCAGCCCATTGTCATCACACCGGACGGTCAGGTGAGCATTGCCGTCCCCGCGCAGCAGGAGGCTGCTGTGAACCTGAATGCCGCCTCCGGGAAGATCTCGCTGAAAAACGGCGGGAATACGCCGCAGTTCGTCAGCGGGACGATCCGGCTTGACGCGGCGGAGACCCTCACACAGAATGCCGACCTGAACGGGCTCACCGCACAGTACACGCTGAGCAGCAGCGGAAATGCCGCCGCTTCTGACAGGTCCAATTGGGATCTGGCCTTTTCCTCAAGCCGCACCGCTGCCATCAATGCCGTGCTGAACAGCGGCTATATCAAGGCGGATCTGCGCTCGATGAACCTTAGCGCTGTCAGCATAGAAAACAGATTCGGCCCCATCGACGTGATGGTGCCGCGTTCAACTGCCGCCACGATCCGGATCAATGCCTCAAACGGTGACATCCGGGTCTACATCCCCGGCGGCACCGGCATCAACTGCTACATCAGCGGAACCGGCTCTGTGGACTTCCCGCAGTACAGTTATAACTGGTCAGGAAATGTGCTTTCGCCGCGCCGTCCGATGCAGAACATCATCAATGTTGAGATCACATCCAACAACGGACGGGTGCAGATCATAGAAAGTGAATAAATTCAAAAACGTAATAAGCCACGGGCATGGCGAAGAAGCAGGAATCAAAACGGTCGAAGAAACCGCCATGTCCGGGAATCAGGTTGGATGAATCCTTGACGCCGTAACAGCGTTTGATCATGGATTCGCCGTAATCTCCCAGCGGACCACTGAGGGAAACCGCTGCAGCGAGGATCAGGATCTGTTTCAGGTTCAGGATCGCCCGGACCTGAGGGATCAGCAGCTGAGCCAGCGCAGCAACCAGCATGGTGAACAGGATCCCGCCGAAAAAGCCTTCCCAGGTCTTTTTTGGGCTGACGATCTTGAACATCTTGTGTTTTCCAATGGCACGTCCGACCTGGAACGCTCCCACGTCATTTCCCCACACCATGAAAATCACCAGCAGAAATTTGACCGCTCCGTCCGGCAGCTGCCGCAGGGAGACCATATAGCCGCCCAGCCAGCCGATATAGACCATCCCGGTGGTCAGCACGACAAAGCTCAGCGCGGACTTCGGGACCTCCTGTTCGCACAAAATCGTCCCGCACAGCATCGCGCCCATGATGCAAAAAGTCAGCGTGCGGTGGGAGGCGTCAATGCCGATGAACCAGCGGGCGAGGATCAGCACGATCACAGAGACCACCAGCAGGATAAGCGGCGTGCGGATGCCGTCATGCTGGTCAAAAATGCGCCCGAATTCCCAGGCGGAGATGCCGCAGATCAACAGAACCACCGCCAAAAACGGCAGTCCCCCGATAAGGGCCGTCCCGACGATCACCGGAACAAGCACACACGCACTGAGAACCCGAGCCTTCATAACATCACTCTTTTCTGATTT
>CAYWKZ010000094.1:9196-11788 GCA_964459115.1 uncultured Leptolinea sp.
ACCTGAATCCTACACCTTCCCAAACCTTCTGTCCCGTTTGGAGTATTCATAGATTGCGGAAAGCAGCTGCTCTTTGCCGAAATCCGGCCAGAGCGTTTCCGGAAATTCCCATTCCGCATAGGCCGATTGGTACAGCAGAAAATTGCTGAGCCGCTGCTCGCCGCTGGTGCGGATCACCAGGTCCGGGTCGGGGACACCGGCCGTGAACAGGTATTCGCTGATCTTCTGCTCCGTCACCTCTTCCGGCTTGAGCCCATCCGCGATCATGCGGCGGACTGCGTGCATCAGTTCATTGCGGCTGCCATAATTCAGTCCGACCGAAAGCACCAGCCGGTCATTGTCCTTGGAGCGTTCTACGGCCTCGTCGATCTCCCTGAGCAGGTCCTGCGGGATCCCTTCCCGCTGGCCGATGTGGAGAATGCGCACGCCCTGTTTGATCAGCTCCATCAGTTCGTTGGTGAAGGCTTCATGGAAAAGCTTTTCCAGTCCGGAGACCTCATCGGCGGGCCGTCCCCAGTTTTCGGTGGAAAAGGCGTAGACCGTCAGGTAGCCGACACCGAACTCCACACAGGCCTTGATGACCGCGCGCAGGCTTTCCATGCCGGCGCGGTGACCGACGAGACGCGGCATGCCCCGCTTTTTCGCCCAGCGGCCGTTGCCGTCCATGATGACGGCGATATGCCGCGGGATGCGCTCGGCGGGAATATCACGGATATCCAATTTTGGGACTGCCATGGCGGGTCAGACCTCCATGATTTCCTTTTCTTTTTTCTTGCCGACTTCATCCACTTTCGCGGTCCAGGTGTCGGTCAGCTTCTGGATCTTGTCTTCACCCTTCTTGCGTTCGTCTTCGGTGATGAGCTTTTCCTTTTCCGCGTCCTTCAGGTCCTTGATGATGTCGCGGCGGACGTTGCGGATCGCCACACGGGCTTCTTCCAGACGGGTGCTGACCTGCTTGGCCAGTTCTTTTCTGCGGTCTTCCGTCAGCGGAGGCAGCATCAGCCGGATCGCCTTGCCGTCATCGTTCGGCGTGAGTCCCAGATCGGAAGCCTGAATGGCCTTGGACATGGGGCGGATCAGCGAAGGATCGAAGGGGCGGATCAGGATCGTCCGGGCATCGGGGATGGTGATGTTGGCGACCTGGTTGAACGGGGACGGTACGCCGTAATATTCGACTGTCAGCTTTTCGACCAGGGCCGGTGTGGCACGGCCGGTGCGGATCCCGTCCAGCTCTTCCTGCAGCGCGTTGATTGCGCCTTTCATTCTGCTTTCGCCATCATTGAGAATGTCATTGATCATGTTTACCTCCAAAAATATTTTGAACCGTCAGTGGCTTGCCGCTGTCGGTCATCTAATAACTGCCTATTAACGATTACTATCTTCTCCCGGTCTCGCTCATATAATTCTGCAAATCGTTGATGAACGCCCGGGTCAGTTCATAGTCTGATTTTGAGTCCGCGCTGTTGTCGATGTTCAGGCTCATAGTGCGCAGCCGGTCGATGTCGATCGGCGACATCATCTCGGAAATGCGGGAGTAGCCCCGGCCAATGTCATTATTGGCATGGTAAGCCAGACTGACCATCACCAGATAATCTTCCTGAAAGTCCTTGTGCAGCGAGACCGGGGTGATGTCAAAGAACTGCACCGGGAAAATGCGGTAACCGAACAACAACCCCAGACCCAGTCCGATGATCAGCCCTGTCAGCAAATAAAGCGGCGCCTGCCGCGGTTTTCTTCTCATTACCACCCCTCATTGAAAAAATTGTCCGGGATACCGAAGCCGAAACCTTCATCGGAAAAACTGTCGGAAAGGCTGGAGCCTGACGTGTCCTGAATGGGTTTGGGTGTGGGCATCGGCGCCGGCGGCAGGTTCAGCATCGGGACATAATTCGGATCCGTTGTGACCTGGATGCCTGTGCCGAAGGGATCATTATCCGCGGCAGGTGCGCCGTCACTGCTTTCGCTTACCGGTTCTTTGGTTGGTACGTCTGTCGGCGCTGCGATGGGGGCCTCTGTCGCTGCCTCATCCGCAGGTCCGGAAATAGCGGTGGAAGTCATCTGGATCGAATAAACCATGGTGGGGTCATACTGCGGTGTCGGAGTGGAGCGCTGACCGGTGACCACCTCGTTCAGTGTACGCATTTTTTCAAGATCCACCGGGTTATAACCGAAGCCTTCCGCATGGCGTATAGCAGTCTGAACCGCTTCTTCCGTGGTCTCGTTCTGATCCAGGATCTCATCCAGCCGGATCATGGCGTGATAGCGGTCATGGTCCTGGTCATAGATCTCAGCCACCATCAGCACATAGTCGGTCTTATAATCCTGCCGCAGGTTGTACATGGCCGCGTCAACAAACTCGGCGGGCTTGATGTACCAGGCATAATAAAGCCCGATCCCGCCCCCGATGATGATCATTACCAGAAACCAGATATATCGGTTGATTCTTCCCATAAACAAAACTCCATCATCATTATAACATAATGGAAATAAGAAATAAGAAATAAGAAATAAGAAATTTCGGGAACAGACGTTAGACGTTAGACGTTAGACGTTAGACATTAGACGTTAGACATTAGACGTTAGACGTTAGAC
>CAYWKZ010000095.1:0-11748 GCA_964459115.1 uncultured Leptolinea sp.
AGGTTCTTTGTTGTTACGAGTTTTATCTCGTGGTTTTAACTGTCAAGTTTAAGTTCCAAAGTATAATTTGCCATATTCTAATTTTGAAGTTTATTCCGGCTCTGCGTCTGTTTTATAAAAACGATATTCCGCCATGGCTGCCCAGACCTGAGGGTCATCATCCTCGTCGAGGAGGACGAAATCCACAAAATGGTTTTTTTTCAGGAATTCTTCAAAAGGCTCCCGGAATTCATCCCGGAGGCGATAAATAGCTTTCAGGTTGATGTCTTCCTCGTCTTCATCCTCTTCAAAAATGAAAAGCCGGCGGGCAACAAAAACGGCTTTGTCCAGCAGTTCCGAGGCATATCCTTTCCGGCGGTAGGAGGGCAGGGTGTAGATGCTGAGCACGGCAACATCGCCGAAGGGCTCCATCAGGCAGATCAGAACGGAAACCGGGATGATGATGCCGTCTTCATTCGGTGTGGTTGCCGCCAGACAGATATATTCACAGTCCAGGTCATCATCATAGCTCTCCAGTTCGTCATAGATATAAGACAGCATCAAATGCTTGTAGTCCGTGAGTTTCTCTTTTGATATGACTTCAATTTCCATAAAGATCGCTCCTCATTTCCGTTCATCCGAATACCGTTTTTATGTGGTGATCTCACATTCGTGATTTGTCCGGCCTTTCTGCTGCAGGGAAAGACAGTTTCAACCTCGTAATTATAATGGAAAAGGGAAACGGTGTCAATTTAATAATTGCCTATTTGGTAGCCTCAAGAACCTGTTTCCGTGCTTCATCCAGGCTGATTCCCTGCTCGTTTGCGATCTTTGAAAGGTCGTCGAATTCATATTTGACCCTCCGCACGCCATAACCGGAAGAAATTTTTCGGCGGACTTTCCCGTAAGGGGTTTCGGTCTCTTCGATCTTTCTTTCCAGGGTATAACGGTTTTCTGCGGTTTCCCGGATGCCGATGGTGGATGTGTGCTTGAAGATCAGGCGGATGATCTGATCCTTGTCTTTTTCACGGCACAGGACGTTGATCAGGGTTCCCGGACGGCACTTTTTCATCCCAACCGGGATAGTATAGACCTCGAGTGCGCCGCCTTCAAACAGTTTCCCCATTGCATAACCGATCGATTCGGCAGTCATGTCGTCAACGTTGCAGGAAAGCCTGGCGATCTGGTCGGTTTTGTCTTCGGTTTCGCCCATCATGACACGGACGCAGTTTGCCACCGGGAAGTCTTTCTTCCCCATGCCGTAACCGATTCCGGAAGTTCTCATCACCGGCATTTTCCCGAACCGGGTCACAAAATGTTTCAGGATGGCCGCCCCGGTCGGGGTACAAAGCTCACTCTTTATCTCTCCGCTGTAAATGGGAACGTCCCGCAGGATATAAGCCGTGGCGGGTGCCGGTACGGGCAGGATGCCGTGAGCACATCTGACCTGTCCGCTGCCGACATGGACCGGTGAGGCGACCACTTCGTCCGGGGCAAGTTCATTCATGAGCAGGCACACTGCGGTGACGTCCGCAACAGCGTCCATTGTTCCGACTTCGTGGAAATGGATCTCCGTGACCGGGACGCCGTGCACATGGCTTTCGGCCTCAGCGATCAGTTGGTAAACAGCCATCACGTCTTCCTGAACTTTTTGTGGCAGATCCAGATGGTCCCGGACGATGTGCTCGATCCCGGAAAGACCGTTGTGAACATGTCCGTGATGGTGAGCGTGGTCATGGACGTGATGGTGCTCGTGTTCGTGTTCGTGAATATGGAGATGCTCATGTTCATGCAAATGTTCGTGCAGGTGAAGGTGTTCGTGCTCATGCATTTCTTCGCCTTCTTCTACCCCATGGACAGTTACTCTGACGTGCGTTCCGGTGATCCCGCATTTTTCAGCCGGCTCTTTTGTAAATTTGACATCGGGTATACCGAGTGCGTTCAATTTGGCAACGAACGCATCCGGGTCCGGCAGCAGTTCAAGCAAAGCAGCGGTAAGCATGTCCCCTGCTGCGCCCATGCCGCAGTCAATGTAAAGCGTTTTCATTTCTTTCCCTCCATATGGTTGATCATGTCGGCAAGATAGCCGGCTCCAAACCCGTTATCGATGTTTACAACGGAAACACCGCTGACGGCTGAGATAAAAAATAAGCATATTTCAAAGGTAGTTATGCGTTTATTTACTGCATTTTTATATGATATATTATGGATTCACTGCTTCTGCAAATGGATTCGGCTTCATTCCGATTTTATTAAATTCTACCTGACAAACAAATTCTGTCAAGCGCATATCAGCGGAATCAGGACTTTCAGTGTATCACCGTTATAATAAAACAAGCGCTGAAAAAACGGACGGTCAATCGGTGAGGAGCACGCGAAAATGGATCAGATCATCATTCATGTAGACATGGACGCATTCTACGCATCTGTAGAAATGAGAGATGATCCTTCCCTCCGTGGGAAACCACTGATCATCGGAGCCAAACCAAATGAACGCGGCGTTGTAGCCACCTGCAACTACGAAGCCCGGAAATACGGAGTCCACTCCGCAATGAATATCAAAGAAGCATACCGTCTCTGTCCGAATGGCATCTTTATGCATCCGAATTTTGACAAATACAAGTCCGTATCCATACAGCTGAATGAGATCTGGAACACTTACGCGTCCGCATCGGAAAGAATTTCACTTGATGAGGCATACCTGGACGTAACCGAACAGGCAGTCGATCTGGAAGGCGCGCGAAGGATAGGAAGGCTGATCAAACAAAGAGTTCTGAATGAAGTCGGTCTCACTTGTTCTGTCGGCGTCGCATATTCCAAAACAGCAGCAAAGATGGCCAGCGAGGAAAAGAAACCTGACGGTTATTTCGAGATTCCGACACCTGAAGATTTTGTTTCCCTCATTATAGACCGTGATGTCAGTGTCCTTTATACGGTGGGAGAAAAAACATCTGAAAAACTGCACCGAACCGGAATACGCACGGTTCGGGATCTTCGGGAGCGAAGAAATGACGTCGTGCGTATTCTGGGAAAACACGGCAGGTGGTTATCCCAAATAGCCTTCGGTATTGACAACCGGAAAGTTGAGCCCTATCGTCCGGAGGATGCAAAATCCATCGGGCGTGAGCTGACCTTCCAGACAGATGTCACGGATTTTGAATTTCTGAAGGATGTTCTTTTCCTGTTGTCTCTTAGCGTGGAGAACCGGGCGAAACGTGTAGGTCTTTTTGGCGGAGGCGTTTCACTGAAAATCACCTATGCCAACATGAAAGGACTGACCAGGTCCAGGATCGTGCATGCGTCCAATTCAGCTGTCACAATTTACAGGGAATCCGTGAAAATGCTTGAACAAATCGAGAAGCGGCCTGTGAGGCTGATCGGCGCCAGCCTTTACAACCTTTCCTGCGACAGTATACGGCAGCTTTCATTTAATGATTATCTGAATGAAGGAGATATCAGGGAGCGGGAAAGACTGCTGGATGAACTGCAGGAGAAATATCATCTTGATTTTGCCGGCAACCTCGAAAAAATCTATCATGGAGAGACGCTGCACAGAACCGTTGAATATATGAGAAAGCATCGGTCCCATTTGGTATAATTCATAAAGTTATAACAGCATTTAAAGATTCTGTTATAGCTGATTGGTAATATAGACCCTGCGATAAGATTTGAAGCGAGAAGGGCACAGCGCTTTATTACGAAGGATAAAGAATCATGAAAATTCCCATGATCACAGCACATTCCGGATGTGAAGGCACCGGCATTGACACAATGGAATCGATAAAGAAGGCACTTGAATTAAATGCCGATGCGGTAGAAATCGATATTCGGATGGATCCATTTGGCGTGTTGCGGATTTCGCATGATCCATTATCGCTGGAAGATTATTTCAAAAAAAATCCGCTCATCGATGTGTTTGAGATCGTTCGGCCTACTTCTCTGCTCATTAATTTTGACATCAAAGAAAAAAAGGCTTTATATAAGACACTTGATGCTGCTTCGGAATTCGGTTTTCCAACCCAGCGTCTGATCTTCACCGGCTGTACTTCTCCCGAATTGCTGCTGAGCGAAGCGGGACTGGCGCATCGTGCTCAATTTTTTCTTAATCTCGAGGAATTATTGAAATATGTCTACCAACAGCGCAAAGATGAATTCGGGGAGGAAATATACTCAGCGCTGCTGGAAGAACCTGACCGTATCTGGATCGATGCTAAAACATCTATCCCCAACATTTTTCGGCCTGAATCTTTTCAGATTCCTCCAAAACTCAGGGAAGTTTCACACTCGATTCGTGAAAAAATGAGGGAGGATATTATCCGTATATTTCATCAATCAGGTGCTGCAGCACTGAATATGCCAAAGATCCTGCTGTGGTCAGGTCTGATAAAAACACTAAAAGACAATGATGTGCCGCTTTCCGTTTGGACTGTTAATGAAACGGAGGTCATACAGCGCTGCTTTGAACAGGATGTTTACAATATCACAACACTTACCGTTCAGGCAGTAAAGCGGGAATGTTCCCGCGCGATCACCATGAAAACGGAACAGGTATGACGAATTAAAAGGCCTTGTAAATGCAGTATCCTATAATCAAATCAGGAAATCGAGGACCAGGCGCTGCGGTTCAAGACGGAAGTCTGCCATTTGCCGAGGTCATCCAGGATGATCGCGATGACGGTTTCCTTATCAACTGCGCAGGAAACAACGCATTTGTAAAGAGAATTTATTCTCACTTCTAAGCAGTTTTCAATCATTATCATATGAATTTTATTATAATATTGCAGGTGGGTTCTAGGTCTTGGAGGGATTCAGAAATGGCTTAACACTTGAAGTTTTACCTCTTAATCTTGTGAGGAAAATCCTTTGATAGTCAAGGCTTCTCCCAATGTTTCGGCCTTTTGAAGCGTAAATCGGAACATTGGCACCAGGAGCGGGATCATTCCTTTTATTTTTGCTCTCAGGCCGCCATGCATCCAATCAGCCCCACGTGCCTCCTGTGCGGTGCGGATCTCGTGAAAAGAGTCCTGCAATATCGGAAGAAATGCAGCCGCGATCATTATTGAGATCAAATATTCCTTGTTTATATGAAACTTGTTCTCTGCACAGTCCATCAATTCTTCCGGAGCGGTGGTAAAAATAAAGACCTGTGCCAGGATCACGATTGCGTATAGACGTAAAAAAACGGGAAGTGCGGTGTCCAACCCACGGAACAGCGCATTAAACACAAAACCCGTCAGCAGCAGCACCAGGATATACCTTGTTTTCAGGAATAGTTTGTTCGGATGAATTCCGGCTGTGAAAGCGACCACTACACTAAAGCAGAAAAACATGGCAGCGAAAACCGGTTTTTGTATAGTCAGCCCTGCCAGGATAAAAATGATCATCCCGATTATTTTTATCCAACAAGGGATACGGTGTATCAGCGTCTCGCCCGGAGTATATTGACTATACATTTAGCCTACCCGTTCCGGAGATCACCACAGTTCGACCCTCCGTGATAAAATTTCGGATCATTTGATTTATGAAACCGATCCCTTCAGTATCAATTTCAGCATAAGGATCATCCAGCAGAAGGATCTCAGGGCCGGATGAAATGATCCCGGCAAGAGCTGCTTTTCGCTTTTCACCGGTTGACAGTGTAAAAGGGGATCGCCGCCACAGGTTTTCCTGAAGCCCGACCACCCGCAGTGCCTTTTCACAACAGTCATCCAACTCAGAAGGGTTGATTCCCAAATTGCTCGGAGCGTAAGCTGTATCCTCCCAAACCGTGTCACAGAAAAGCTGTCTTTCGGTATGCTGCCCCATGAAACCGATCTTTTTTCGAATTACCTTGATCGTTCCGCCGGATATCTTTGAGCCGGAGGATGGTATGCGGGTGTCTGCGATTTGAATTTTCCCCTCCTCATGGCGCATCAGTCCGGCCATCAGAAGCATCAGCGTGCTTTTTCCTGAACCGGAGCAGCCTGACATGTAATACAATGTTCCCCTTTTTATGGAACAGCTCTGTTTGAAAAAGATATCTTTTTCCGGATAGGAAAAAGAAACATTTTCAAGCCGCAGCGTTTCAGGCTGATTGTTTGTCTCACCCGTTCCTTTCGGGACAAATCCGGCCAGAATGATTTCATTCCGGCCGGAAATGCTCTGAGCGTCCTGCTTTGTGAAGCTTCCATCGCTGAGCAGGATTTCAACCGGATTCCGTTCATTTCCGGTTTCAATGTTTTCCGGAACAGCCGGGGTCATTCTGCCTTGATCCAGACGATAGACAATGTCAGTCATAGCCAGAATTTCAGGTTCATGAGTCGTAATGATGATTGAACGGTTTTGTGATTTGACCTCCCTGATCATCCTGCCGAAAATTGCACAGGCTGTTTGCGGATCCTGATGGGAGAAAGCCTCATCAAGCAGCAGAAGGTCAGGTTTTTGCGACCATATACTGAGAAGCGCAGCACGCTCCGCCACACCGGCGCTCATCCATCTGTAGCATTTTGTTTCTTCTTCCTGAAGCTCAAAAAAAGAAAGCAGGTTGTGAAATTGTTCGTCAGATAGGGACTGATGCTCATTTTTTAAACCGAATTCCACATCTTTCCTGAGTCCGGAAAAAATCAAATTATCTTTCGCATGCTGAAAAACCAGCCCGATCTGTTTTTCATGGGATGTATCCCGGAATTTCCCGTTCCCGTCCGGATCCAGTCCGGCAATATATCGCAGCAGTGTGGTTTTTCCCGCTCCGTTGCCCCCACATAAGCCGATTACCTCACCCCGTGCACAGCTGAGGCTAATGGAACTTTCCGGTAAATGCCGGAGCTTTATGGACTCAATTGTAAAGAGCGGATCTTTATTCAACAGAGGCTCCCTGTTCCATGACTTTCCTGAGTATTGCACCGGAGACTGCTCCCGTGATGAGGCCTGCAATAATTCCGCTCAGGATCAGAATGGGCATGTAGTGGATCACACTCATGTTTTGGAGCAAAACTGCCGCTACAACACATTGAGCGGCATTGTGAGAAACAGCGCCTGCGACACTGATCCCCATCAAGCCAAATTTTCCGGTTCCTGACAAAAGCTTCATTACCAAAATACTCAGCAAGGCTCCGCTGAGACTGTAAATCATCATCGCCGGGTTGCCAAAAAGGACAGTGGACAGAAGTATCCTCAACAGGCTGATGATGAGTGTATCTTTCAAACCAAGAACTTCCAGTGCGTAGAGCGTGACAATATTTGCCAGGCCGAGCTTTATCCCGGGAACTGAACTGAAAAAGGGGATGAAACTTTCAATGTAGGAAAGGATCATCGCCAGTGCGATCAGGCATCCCCGCAGCGCGATCCTTTTGTTGCCGCTCAGTCTTTCCAGGTCATTCGCCATCACTGACCTCTATGATCAATTTATGCGGGAGACAAATGATCGTTTCTCCCGGTTTGGAAATCGAGCCCTGTTTCTCACAGCGCTTGTCCGGGCAATCCGCATCCCGCACATACACCTGATGGTTTTCGATCACGACGGTATTGATACCCAGCTCATTGGATACGGTATAGGATGTGTCTTGAGAAAGGGAAAATTCCCTGATGAGTTCATTGTCAGAATACAGCAGAACCCTGGTGCCGGTCCCTTTCTGATGCATAAAATAAAAACAGGCTGCGAGAAGGGCCGGGATCAGGATGATGATCAGATCTCTTTTAGTGATCAGTTTTTTTTGTGCAGTGGTTTTCCGGTCCATTTCTCATTCCATATTTTTCAACGTATATGCCGAATTTGTAAGAGAAAAAATCCCTTTCAGCCCTTGTGTAATGAAAACCTCATTCCTCTTTGTGACAAACACAGCTTCTGCCTGATAATACTGCAATAAATCAGCTGATCCTTCGATTCCAAGCAGATAGCAGGCGGTGGATAAAGCGTCAGAGGCTAAGCCACTGTTTTGGGTTATGATCGTCGCTGAGAGCAGGTCGCCTTCTGCGGGATAAAGCGTCCGGCCGTCGATAATGTGTTCGTAGATTTTCCCTTCGCTTTCTGTGTATTTTTCATATCCGCCGGAAGTTGAAATGTAATATGTTTTTTCGGTACTCCCTTCAAGAGAAAGCAGACCGATATAATCTGCAGGTCCGCCTGCCGGGTCCCGTACTCCGATCTGCCATGGTGAGCCCTTTTCACCGTAAGCAAGAATACTGCCGCCGGCTGCAAAAACAGCGCCTTTCGTCTTGGATCCTTTGAGGATCGATGTAACCGCGTCCAGAGCATATCCTTTCCCGACAGCGCCAAGATCAATCTGGACTTCCGAATAGTCTTTTTTCAGTGAAAATGATCCATCCCGGTTCTGGATCAGATGCAAATAATCGATCCCTGTGTATCTTCCGGCATCCTTGACTGCGTCAAACGAAGGCGGTTCATATGCATCCTTCCCATCATAGGATTCAATTCCCCAGACACTGATAACCGGACGAAGTGTAATATCAAACGCCGAACCTGACCGGGATGATATCTCCAATGCTTCACGGATCACCCCGCCCAGTTCATTTGAAATCAGAACCGGTGAGGTCTCTGTTGATCGATTAAAGTGATTGATCTCCGATGTTTCACTGCGCCAGGATAAGAGGTCATTATCGATTCTTTCCGTTTCGTCGAATATCTGCAGGATCTGCCGGTTCAGACCATCTTTTACCTCAGATTCCAACAGACTTTTACTTTTCGCATAGGATGTTATGGAAACAACAGTTCCCATTGCAATTCCGTTCTTTGTAACGGATACGGTTTGCTCCGGCATAAAGCTGCATCCGATCAGCAGTACAGCCGGAATTAGCAGAATTATCAATTTTGATATTGTTTTAAATTTCATGTTCAATTTCTGTGTCTATCAAAAAAATTTTTCGTTTGTAACAAAAAAGCATTAGATAGTCATACCTAACTTGTTCGATTATAATTCGAATTTTGAAAAAAGCTCCGTCTTTCCGACAGGTAAATGACGAAAATAAAAGAACTTTCTGCATATTTTTCTTTCCTGTGAGGGTTGGCAGCGCGTTGCATTATTTATCCTTATACTTTTCTATTAGTTGTAACTAATTTTTGCAGAATATTCTTGACAGGAAAATAAGATGAAATTATAGTTATAACGCTTCAGTTAGAAAGACCTAACAAACTGAAGCATTTATAAAGGTCATAGGTTAGCATATACTAATTAACTTATGCTGATTATGAGAAAGGTATAAAGATGGAACAGAAAAAGAGTTTCTCAGATCAAATTCCGATGATGCTTGTCATTTTGATGGTGCTTGTTCTGATGGTTCCGACTGTACTGACGATCATCGACAACGCTAAATCCGGAGGCAAGAGGAATACAACAGGCGAAACCGTAACCGTTTCTGAAGAGAAGTTTTACCTGACCTGGAAAGAATATACCGAAGCCCATAAGATCACCAATTGGAACTGGAATGACGCAGCTCTTGCGATCGAAAAAATCGCAGTTCATGCCGGTGATCTGTACGAAGCGGGCGATTTGAAAAACGCGTATGAATACGCAAAGGCTACCTATTGGGGCTATTACGAGACTACCGGTTTCGAACGCAATACCATGACCACTATTTCAGGCGCCCGTGTCAGTGCCACTGAACTTCAGTTCACGACCTTTCGAAAAGCAGTGAAAAAGGATCTCGGAGCTGAAACCGTCCGTGCCGAAGGTCAAAAGCTTGTTGATATGCTCAAGGAAGATGCATTGATTCTCAGCCCGGAAGGTCCGATCGCCAATACCGGTGTTTCCGCAGAGACATATTATTTGACCTGGAAAGAATATACCGAAGCTCACGGGATCACCAATTGGAACTGGAATGACGCAGCTCTTGCGATCGAAAAAATAGCAGTCCATGCCGGTGACCTGTATGAATCCGGTGATTTGAAGAATGCATATGATTATGCAAAGGCCACTTACTGGGGATATTACGAAACCACCGGTTTTGAACGTAATACCATGACTACCATTTCCGGAGCCCGTGTCAGTGCCACTGAGCTTCAATTCACCACCTTCCGAAAGGCAGTGAAAAAGGATCTCGGTATTGATACCGTCCGTGCCGAAGGTCAGAAACTGGTCGATATGCTCAAAGAGGATGCTCTGATCCTCAGTCCGGAAGGTCCGATTGCAAATGTCAGCACAGCAGCGGCGCAAACAAATGAAGTGTCTGCAGAATCTTCAACAGGCAGTGCTATCGCAGTATTTGCAGGCTCCTTTGGTATCATCCTGCGTGAAGGTCTGGAAGCAATTCTGATTGTCGGTGCGATCATTGCCTATCTGGTCAAAACCGGCAATAAACAAGGGACCCGCCCGGTGTATATCGGCGCAGTGTTGGCTATCGTATGCAGTTTTGCCTTAGCCGGTCTGCTCTCCTACCTGAAATCGATCAATCCGGAAACAACAATGACGCAGGAGATCATTGAGGGTATCGCGGCGCTGACTGCTGTAGTCGTCCTCTTCTATGTTTCCAACTGGATGGTTTCCAAATCTGAATCCGCTGCCTGGTCCCAGTATATTGAAGGCAAGGTCGCCGGATCTGCCGAAGCGGGGAACATGTTTGCACTTGGGTTCACTGCCTGGCTGGCTGTTTTCCGGGAAGGCGCTGAAGTGATTCTGTTCTACCAGCCGATGCTGAATGAAGGACATCCGGACATGGTGTGGCTCGGTTTCGGAGCAGGATGTCTTGTGCTGGTCGTTGTCTTCCTGCTGATCCGCTTCCTCTCCGTCAAGATGCCGCTCAAACCGTTCTTCCTGGCGACATCAATTCTGATGGCTGTTATGTCGGTTTGTTTCATGGGTTCCGGCATCAAGGAACTGATGGAAGGCGGTGTGTTTGACGAATACATGAGCTGGATGACTCTCACGCCGACATGGCTTGCCTGGATCCCCTACAATGATGTGCTGGATGTATTCGGAATCTATCCGCTGTTGGGAACGATTCTTTTCCAGGTGATGCTGACTATCATCACTGTGGTCACCTTTATCATCCAAATGAGGCGCAACAAGCAGATCCGCGAAAATGCGGCGAAGAGCGCCTGAATCAATCTGTGAAATTGCCTCGCCGTATGAGGCGCGGCTTTCAAAATAACTTTTATAAGGAGTTTGTATTATGAAAAAAGCTTTACTTATGCTGTTGACCGCTGTTATGGTTCTTTCCATGGCTGTTGTCGCTAACGCCCAGGATCTGGGTTTTACTGAATACCCGATCTTTGAGGATGAAGAAGTTGGTTTCATGAATGTTTCCGCTGTGTATTTCCAGCCGGTTCCGATGTCCAACGGCAACGAAAACGTTGAAGATTTCGACATTCATCTTGAATGTGATGTCTCCGCTATGGAAAACGACCTGGGCTATGGTCTGGGTGACTGGGTTCCGTACCTGACTGTTGATTATGTTGTCACTTCAGAAACCACCGGCTTCGTCGCTGCCGAAGGTACCTTCATGGTCATGTCCGCTTCTGACGGCCCGCACTATGGCGCCAACATCAGCCTCAGCGAAGCTGATACCTACACTGTGAAATTCGTCTTCCACAATCCGGAAGAAAACGGCTACCTTGTCCACATCGATGCCGAAACCGGCCCCGGCGGCACCTTCGACGAATATTTTGCCGACGGCAATCTCGAAGTCGAAGTTGAAGGTTGGGATTACACCCCGCAGGAATGGTAATTCTCTGAATTACACAATATAAACAAGAGTGAGGAATGAACGAAATTCATTCCTCATTTTTTTGTAACTGTTCAGAACCCCCTACTTTATTGCAGGACGATCTTTGCATTT
>CAYWKZ010000096.1:0-11617 GCA_964459115.1 uncultured Leptolinea sp.
TATTCATTAATATCATACTGTGTAGGAAGACGGAAAAACCCGTGTTCATCAAGCCTTTCACCGATTTCTTCCTGTTCTTCATGATCCATCGCCATATCGTTCATCCAAACAATCTCACCCGTTTCCTTGTCCAGAAAATATTCCGAAAATTGATCTGTCATTTCAATGGCATCAATGACATCCGTAAGTTTGACCTTCACCGTTCTCCTCCTTCATCGGGATTGAATCAGATTTTGATTAAAGAACATTTCGTTGAATTTAATTCCAAATTCTATTTCGTTAAACCAAAGAATTTCACAACCAATCCCAAGGTATAATATGGTAAATCCAAATAATAGTTTTATTTTTTAAATATATATTTACCCTTACCATGTCCGCTAACAGGATAAATCAGATTCAATTCCGTGCTCAGTATCTTTATATAAGTAGTCGCTGTCGTTTCGGAGCAGCCGAGAATTTCAACCACTTTTGAATTTCCAAATATTTCTTCGCCAACTTTATCATATATCTTCATGAGGTTTCCAATAACCTGATTGGAATATTTTGCATTACGGATCGTTTCTCCTACTACTTGGGATTCATGTTCAATACTAAGGCTTGACTTGGGTTTGCTTCCGTTTTTGATTTCAAAAAATTCTTCATTAACCGGAATAACAACAGATGTGACATTATAGTTTTCTGCAAAATCTTTGTAATACAGCTTAGGCGAACCGTTTTCTTTCATAGCTCTTTTTGCTTCACCGATTCCGGTACCAAAGGACTCAATAATCCCTAACGCCTTAAACATGTCCCGAATTTCAGGGTTCTCTGTATCTCTCTCATTGAAAAAAGTTCGTTGATTCAGATCACTGATTTTCAAAGGGGGAAGTGGCCTGTTGTAGTTAACAATATTGATTTCTCTTTCAGAAATGTAAATTTGTATCGGCTTGGCATTTTCATAATTATTATGAACAATAGCGTTGGCCACTAACTCTTCAAGGGCAACATACGGAAAATTCGAGACCTTTCTGTTCTCAGCATTTCCATTTTCCCTTATTACAAGCGTATTCAGGTAATTATCATTTATGAATTTAACTACCTGGAAATACTGCTTCCACAACGGTCCTTTGATGGATTTTGATTCCATTCGTTGTTTCGAACCAAACATGTCAATAATAATGTCAACATAGGTATAAGGTATAAATTTCTCAGGATTTTGAGAAAACATTAAAACTGCAAAATTTTTCACCTTTTTTCCTGTGGGATCATTTTTATCTGTCAATCTCAGTGATTTTGCCATTTCAGTCTTATTCAAATCACCGGTTATTTTTCGAGCACTTGTGAGCCCCAGATATTCCTGTAATAAGTCGGAACTCAAATCATCAAGTTGAGCATCCTCATTTGTTATCGAACTGAAATGAAAATTTGCGAACTTTCTCAGTAAGTCATATTCTTCATCAACCCTTGCTAATCTGGTTTCTGCTTCGATTCTCACATACCTGCCAGCTTTCAACTGAAATCTCTTGTCTCTTTCAGCTCTTTCAGATACCATGAAGGGCCCGCCGGTTTGTCTTGGTACAACAATAAGTATGTATTTTCTACTGTTAATCTCATTTGTAATCAGTTCAAAAGAAACATTCGGATATAAAAACGGACGAAGTGATTTTATTTCGTTCCTGCACTTTTCCAGTGTCCCCTCATCAATTCCTGTAATTGGCAGTTTGGGAATTGCTTTACCAACCTCAGCGTTTATTTCCTCAACACCTATAAATATAAATTGGAAGTCATTATCATAATAATTATTTCCATACGCACATATAGTTTTCAATATTTTACTGAGTTGACTTGAAGAAGCTTTGTATTCAATATAGGAGCATTCAGCAGCCTGCGTTTTCAGTATGTCATTTGCCTGTTTTTTGAGTTTGTTATAATCCATGATAAAACCTCGAAACCAAAGTTATTGTACCAGAATCCTAAGAATTTTACAATGAAACCCAAACACTAAATTTGTCCTTATGCCTATATAAAACTTGTAAAATTGATAATTGATACCCAAAAATATATTTGAATTATAAAAAATGTTATCAAATCCGACAATTTTCAGAAACGCCAACAGCTCCTCGGGACATTTACTCGGAAGAGTCCCCCCGGTAGGACTCGAACTCCTATCGCTTAGGCTGAGTGCTCGAGTCCCTCCCGGGGTACAGAAAACCTGTTATTTGCAGCCGGATCATTTCTATCAACAATCATCGCTCACTGAGACAGGAACATTTACTCCGCATATCAACAATGCCATATCACCGCGACTTTCCTGAAAACAAATGACTTTTCACACAAAATCAAAAAATCCGTTATGATTAACAGGTCAGGTTGATCAGATGATCGCGGCACGGCGTGGCCGGGCCGAGGAAAGTCCGCACTCCTTAGAGCAAGATGCCGGATAACGTCCGGGGCGGGGCAACTTGCCGGAAAAGGGCCACAGAAAACAGACCGCCTCGCAAGAGGTAAGGGTGAAAAGGTGGTGTAAGAGACCACCGGCGTAAGTGGTAACACTGCGGCCAGGTAACCCCCATCTGGAGCAAGGCCAAGCAGGGGCGAAGCGTGTCGCGTACACGCGGGGATCTGCTCGATCCCATTGAGCTCCGGGTAGGCTGCTAGAGTCGTACGGTAACGTGCGTCCAAGAGAGATGGTCATCTCAGACGGGAGACTCGAGTTACTTCCTCTGAACAGAATGCGGCTTATAGATCAGCCTGATTTTTTTTGAAAAGATGCACCACGGGATACAGCTTTATAGCCAAATCTGAAAGGTGCGAGCTTCGCTCATTCTGATTCGAATCAGGAGTTTTGCCAACTTCATGCCATCAGCAGAGCAGTTTCCGTGTGCTTGATTTTATAAGGAGAACGTATTCATGGATTTGTCCGTAATCATCCCGGTTTACAATGAAGTGAAAACCATCGAAGAGGTCGTCGCGCGCGTGCAGGCGACGGGATTTGCCAACGAGATCATCCTGGTCGATGACGGGTCCACCGACGGTTCCACAGAAATCTTGAAGAAATTTCAGGGACAGAACGGGATCCAGGTGATTCTCTGTGAGCAGAACCGCGGCAAAGGTGCAGCCGTCCGGGAAGGGATCAAAGCAGCCAGATCCACCTATGCCATCATTCAGGATGCAGACTTCGAATACGATCCAAACGACTACGCAAAACTCTATCCGGTAATTGAATCCGGGCAGGCCGATGTGGTTTACGGCTCCCGCTTTATGGAAAGCACGGAATATTTTTATTTCCGTTCGCTGGCCGCCAACAAGCTGCTGACCTTCCTGACAAACGTTCTATACCACACCAAGCTCACCGACATGGAGACCTGCTATAAACTCTTCAAGGTGGCTGACGTACGGGAGATCCCGCTGCACTCCCGACGCTTTGAGCTGGAGCCGGAACTGACGACCAAACTGCTCAAGCGGGGATACAAGATCATGGAAGTTCCCATCAGCTACAACGGACGATCGTATGATGAAGGAAAGAAGATCAAACCACGGGACGGTTTGATCGCGCTGTGGACACTCTTTAAATACCGGTTCGTAGATTAGTTTTTAAGATAAAAGGTGAAAGGAGAAGGGGGAAAGGTGAAAATAAGGTGCTGCATTGCGGCGTTATTTATAGCTTGAATTGTTTGTTCAGCTGTAAGAATGAAGGCGAAAAAAATTTCACCCTTCACCTTTCACCATTTTAAAGAAGATGCGCGCAGCTGTTATTTCCGACACCCATGATTCTATCTTCAGCACGCAGGATGTGCTGAAGATCATCGCCGATGAAGATGTGGACACCATCATCCACTGCGGCGACATGACCACTGCCTATACCGCAGAGCTTTTCAAAGATTTCTGCATCTATCATGCCTGGGGTAACTGCGACTATGTCACAGCTGACATTCAGACAGCACTGAAAAGCTGCAAGGCAGGATCCCGTTCCGACCGCTGGATCAAGGCCGTTTTTGATGGAAAGGTGATCGGCGCCGTCCATGATGAGCATTCGCGGGAGTTCGCTTCCATGATGGACTCAGGGCTGTTTGATTACATCTTCGTCGGGCACACGCACCGCAAATCCGACCGCAGCGCCGGCAAGACTCGCGTCATCAACCCGGGTGCCATCGGCGGAGCTCACCGCGGGGAGCGCGGCTTCATCATCATTGATTTCGCCACCGGAGAGATCACGGACTACAACCTGGAATAAGCAGTAGGGAATAGGATGTAGGATGTAGGGAATAGGAAACCCATATGACACCTGACCCCTGAAACCTGACACCTGATAAAATGGACATCATCATCACTCACGAACAGGCTGATTTTGACGCGGCAGGGTCCGTTTTAGCCGCCTGGCTGCTGGATCCCTCCCGCATGCCGATTCTGCCAAAAAAGCGGAACCGAAATCTTGCCTCGTTCATTGATGATTATAAATCCCGGCTGCCCTTCTTCACCTGGAAAACCCTGCCGAAAGGTACCATCCGGCGCATCCTCATCACCGACACACAAAACATTGCCCTCCATGAACGCATGGAAGGGGTAAAGGACATTATCGTCTGGGATCACCATCCGCATCGTCACATCTTCCCGGATCGGGAGGAAAACATCTACGAAAATACCGGCGCCTGCACCACGTTTCTGGTGGAAAAGCTCATGGAACACCCGGAGATCCATCCGGGACGGATCTTTGCGACTCTGATGCTGATGGGCATTTATGAAGACACCGGCTCGCTCACCTACGGTACCACCACTGCCCGTGACATCCGCGCGGCAGCCTGGCTGGTGGAACAGGGCGGGGATCTGGACCTGATGCGCCGTTACGTCCTGCAGCCCATGACCGACCACCAGCAGCAGGGCTGTGAACTGCTGATGCAGACACTGGAAAGTTATGAAATCAACGGGAAACAGATCAGCATCGCCATGGCTGACATCCGCGAGATCAGCGATGAATTTTCCGCGGTCGCCCATCACCTGCGGGATATGCTCAATCCGGATGGGCTGATTTTGCTGTTGGGCGTCAAAACCGGCGTCCGCATGATCTGCCGCTCTACTACCGATGACATTGATTTCGGTGCCATGATGCGGGCGATGAATGGCGGCGGACACACCCGGGCTGCCTCCGGGCTGATCCCTGTCGAATACATGGAGACCGGAAATGCGGCTGACATTCTCAGTGATGCCCGCGAGACGGTTTTGCGTGTTCTGCCGGATTATATCCGGCCGCCTGCTCCGAACCTTGCTGACAAAATGAAAAAGGTCATGAGCACCGAACAGTTAGCACTGATCCGGAAGGTCGATGAGATCGCCGAACAGATGGATATGCCCCTATATATCGTCGGCGGCGTCGTGAGGGACTTGCTGCTGGATCACCCGGTGATGGACTTTGACATCGTCACGGAAGGAGACGCCATCCGGCTCGGAAAAGAAGTTTCCGCCCGATACGGAGGCAAGCTCGTTCTCCATCCGCAGTTTTTCACTGCAAAATGGGAGCTCACAAACGGAACTTCACTGGACCTTATCAGCGCCCGCTCAGAAAGCTATGAATACCCCGCAGCACTGCCAACTGTGGCCATCTCGGACATGAAAGATGACCTGAAGCGCAGGGATTTCACCATCAACACCCTCGCGATCCGTCTGGACGGGGATCATTACGGAGAACTGCTGGATCTCTGTGACGGACTGCCGGATCTGGAGGCACACTTGATCCGCACGCTGCATGAACGGTCCTTTATCGATGACCCGACGCGCATGTTCCGGGCGGTCCGTTTTGAACAGCGCTTTGACTTTGAATTGGAAGCGGATACCCTCAGGCAGCTACGGGAACAGCTTGAAGGTATACAGCTCCTCACCGGGCAGCGCATCTGGCATGAACTGCGCTTATACTGCGTGGAGCCTTATCCGGAAAATAACTTCGCCCGCATCGTCCAGCTGGGGATCGCCGGACAGATACATCGCGTCTTATGCTGGACGGATGCTATGGAAGCTGACCAGGTCCGCTTCCGGGAGGCCAAACGGGCAGCCTATTGGAACGATGTCACAGGTGCAGATCTTGACACCACAGATCGGGAAGGTCCGCTGTGGATCTGGCTGAGTTCCTTTTCACTCGAAACAGTCATCGAACTTGGGGAGCGGCTGCTGATGCCGAAAAAGACCCAGCGCATCATCGAAGGTCTTTCCCAGCTGAGGACTGACTTTCCGCTTATCAGCGGGGGAGCTCCCTCTCAAATCACATTCTTCCTCGAAAAACTGCCGGCAGAGTCGCTTTACTGCCATTCATTGTTCTGTTCGGAAAATGATAAGGCGCCGATCAAAAAATATATGCTGAAGTGGCGTCATGTCCATCCGACTTTCACAGGGGAAGATCTGATTGAGATGGGCGTTGAACCCGGTCCGCAGATGAGGACACTGCTCACAGGGCTCCGTGCCGCCTGTCTGGATCTTGACCTGGAACCGGAAGAAGAAGCCGAATGGTTGGAAATGTCCATTGAGAAAGGGTTGTGAATTGATGCCATCGATCCGGCCGGATGATGTCACGATCCGCCTGCTGCGGGAAGAAGACCTGCCTGCTCTGGAATGGGACGGGGAGTACAAACGTTACCGCCGTATTTACCGGGAAGTGTACCGCAATTCTCAATTAGGGATCAGCATTCCGCTGGTGGCAGAAACCCGCCGGAACGGTATCATCGGGCAGGTGTTCCTGAATCAGAAGGAACCAAACCCGAAATTTACAGCCCGGTCCCGCTATTATTTTCTCAGTTCTTTCCGCGTCAAATCCGGGTTTCGGGGTATGGGAATCGGAAGCAGGCTGCTGGAAAGTTGTGAGAGGCAGGTGCTGCTGCACCGTCTGTGTGACATTTATCTGAACTGTGCCGTGACCAATCACCGCGCCCGCTGGTTTTACCTGGATCACGGGTTTCAGGTGATCCGCATCGACGACTCGGATTGGAGCTTCGTGGATGACGAAGGCTTTGTGATCACGGAGCGCCAGCACGCCTACCTGATGAAGAAGACAATAAGACGAAATTAAACTGCATTATAATTGAAAAATGAAAAAGTCAAATCTCTCTCCTATCATAATCCTTCTTGTATTTCTGATAACCGGCTTGTTTATCTATCAAGACTTCAGTGCCTCTGAAGACGAAGGAAATCAGATTTATGCCGGACATGTAATATGGAAATATTTATGCCAAAAAATAGGGAGAGATGTACCGGAACAGATCAAAGACACCGCAGAATTATACACATATTACAACCGGTACTATGGTCAGGCTGCTACTTTTCCCACCGTCATACTGGAAGCGCTGAGAGGATTCACGCTGGATGTGAGCACAGTTTTAAGGATCCGGCATCTGTGGAATTTTCTCTGCTTCTTCACCGGTCTATGCTGTTTCACTGCTCTCATAACACTGCTCTATCAGGATCCACTGAAAAGCTCGTTAGGGTTGTTATTCATGATCCTTCTGCCACGAATTTTCGGTGACATTTTTTACAATGACAGGGATACCATGGTACTTGCCTGGATGATGATATCCCTATTTGCCTTTTACCGGTATTTACAGAGGCCGGGATGGCTTTCGGCGCTCCTTTGCGGGTTTATTTTTGCTGTCACCTATAATACAAGAATGTTCGGGCTGCTCCTTTTGATTTTCCCCTTCATCTTTTTGTTTTCATCAGAACATAAAAAACTTGACCTGTTTCTTATTTTTTCCTCATTTGCCTTCTGGATCCTGGTGTCACCGATTTATTGGGAGGATCCGCTGCATTCCATTCCGGCCTCCTTTACTCATTTGACAACGGTACAGCGCTACATGGAAACGCTGAATTTGAGAACTATTCTGTTTTTCGGAAAAGCGATAAATGAAACACAGCTGCCCTGGTATTATCTGCCGGTTTATATTTTCATCACGACACCACTGGTTACAAGCTTGTTCTCTACATTCGGAACCTTCATTCTCGTCAAAAGGCTTTTGTCAGCGAAACCGAATATGCAGACCTGCTTCGGGATCGGGATGCTGATCATTCTCTATCCGTTCACGCTGGCAGTGATCATTTTTCATCCAACCCTTTATAACGGTTGGAGGCATTTTTACTTTCTCTATCTGCCAATCATATGGATGGCGTTGGAAGGAATCGATTTCCTGCTCCATCTGAAATCATTTCCGATTCGTACAATCTCACTGCTGCTTACAGGTTCATCTTTTCTCTGCAGTATCTTCTGGATCATTTCTGTTCATCCTTATCAGGATATCTATTTGAATCCGCTTTTTCGAAAATACTGGACAGGTGCCTTTACCAGAGATTTCTGGAATCTATCCTCAAGAGACTGCATGCAGTATCTGCTAGAGAATGAAGATAATATAGCCATTAATGTTTCTGACAACTATAGGATCAGAAATACATTTATCAGTCTCTCACCCGCAGAGCGTGAACGATTTCACACGAGCCCTTATAGTACGCAGCCCAATCCAATTGAATATGTTTATTTCAATTACGATAATGAAACGGGAAACAACAAATCTTTCGACTATTACGCTCCGGTCTATGCAGTCGAACGGGACGGCATCAAACTCTCTGAAGTGTTTCAGAGAACTCACAACAGAGAATTGAATCCATTGGATACCGTAAAGAAAGTAAACACAGACCACGACCCTGAAACCGCATCATTTCTTGCTGATGGAAATTTTGAAACTTCCTGGGAAAACGCGGGACAGAACGCTGTGTTTACCCTCGAGTTGAATCATAATTACATCATTTCGGATTTGGAAATATTCCCGATTCATGATTATCCGGAATTTCCTGATTTCAGACTTTTCACATCTGAAGACGGTAATAACTGGGCCGAACTTTCCTGCGAGCCGAAAGGCTGGAATGGGCTGAGTTTTCCCGCAATAACTTCACAATATTTCAGAATACAAACATCAGAATTTTGTCCCGGCATTCGGGACATACTGTTTTACGGGAGTGACCAATGAGCGAATCAACAATTCTGAGCGCCTACAGGAAACAAGTGAAAGGCGCTGTTTCCGGAGCCCCAATCCTGACAGTGATCGACCCGCGGCAGCAGACTGTCACTTATGACATGCTCACGTTGGATGGAATGTCCTCCCGGGCAGCAGCCTGTCTGAGATCCAATGACTGCGAAAAAGGGGACCGGGTGCTGATTTCCGCAAAGAATACCGTCACCCTCTGGAGCTTCTTTTGGGGAGCACTGAAGCTTGGCGCGGTGCCCTGTGTGCTCTTTCCGGGCCTGGGGCCCGGCGGGTTGGAGGTTCGGCTTCGGGGAGCCGATACCTGTTTCTTTGTCACGGATACGGACCCCTTGAAACTCATCGGAAAAGTTGAATTTCCGAAAACCTTAAAGAAAATCATTCTGACCGATAAAAAATCTGATGAGCCGTTGTTCGTTAGCTGGAATGAGAATGAATGGCAGCCGCTGTCGGAATTTGCTGCCGTGACGCCCGAAGATGATGCCTTCATCGTCTTCACCTCCGGCACCACCGGAACGCCAAAACCGGTCCTGCACCGTCACGGGATCGCGGACGCGGTCATCCGCAGCATGAAGGATGTCCTGCACGCCTCAGCCGATGACCTCTATTGGTGCACGGCCCATCCGGCCTGGATCACAGGAACAGTTTACGGCATTCTCGGTCCGATGCTCTGCGTCATCCCGTCATTGCAATATGAAGGGAGCTTTCACGCCAGGCGCTGGATGCCGATCCTGCAGGACCAAAAGGTGACCCTGTGGTACACCGCACCGACTGCCCTGCGGGGACTGATGCGGGAAGAGCAGAGCTCTTTTGAGGAATTCGACTTCTCCGCGCTGAAACAAATTTACAGCATCGGCGAACCTTTATCCGAAAAGGTATATGAATGGGGCATGCAGACCTTTCGGCAGCCCATTTATGACACCTGGTTCCAGACAGAATGCGGGACGATCCGTATCGCCAATCAGCAGGGGCAGCCGCTGCGTCCGGGATGGATGGGCCGCCCCGTTGATGACACAAAAGTGAACCTTAAAGAAAACGGTGAAATGTATCTTGAATCCGGTTTCTCTTCCATGTTTAAGTGCTACTACGGGATGAGCGAGGCCACTGCTCAAAAAGTCAGCGATGGTCTTTATGACACCGGCGACCTTGCCGAAATGGGAGAAGACGGGTTGCTGCGTTTTGAAGGACGGGCGGATGACGTGATCAACACCTCCGGACATCTGGTCGGACCGCTTGAAGTGGAACAGGTGCTCATGGCTGACAAGGCTGTCGCTGCGGCAGCTGTGGTCGGTATCCCGGATGAACTGCTTTATGAGGCTCCGGCTGCCTTTCTTGTTCTTGCGGAAGGTGCGGAATGGAACCGGCAGCTGGAGACCGCACTGAAGGTGGCAGTGAACAGCAGTGTTTCATCCTATGCCGTCCCAAAACATTTTTGCATGATCGATGAACTGCCGTTGACCCCCTCGGGAAAGATCAACCGGAAGGCGCTGAAAGAAGGGATTAGGTTTTAGGTTTCAGGTTTTAGGTATCAATTCCTTACTCCTTACTCCTTACTCCTTATTCCATACTCCTTTGGTTAAAAATCTGTTATCATTATAAAAAAGTGAAAAGCAACAGAGGTAGTTTATCGTGAAATGCTTTGTAACCGGAGCGGCAGGGTTTTTAGGCACGGCTCTCTCCAACAGATTGGTTCAGGAAGGCCATGAGGTCATCGGCCTGGATGACTGCTCGGCGGGGGAACCGCTGCGGCTGCTGCCGGAGGTCAACTTTGTCCGTAATGATTTGAACAGCAAAGAGTCTCTGTGGCGGCTGCTGAAAAATGTGGATGTGATTTACCATCTGGCGGCCAAGGTGATCGTCCCGGATTCTCTGCTTTATCCCGGCGAATATGAAAAAACCAACGTTGGCGGCACCGTGACCTTATTGGAAGCCATGCACGACGTGGGCAACCGGAAAATGATTTTTGCTTCCTCCGGTGCGATTTACGGAAACCAGCCGGTGATGCCGCTGAGGGAAGACATGAATCCCAGGCCGGAATCACCTTACGCGGTTTCCAAGCTCGCCGGTGAATTTTACATCCGCACCATCGGCCAGCTCTGGGGACTCCAGGCCGTCTGCCTGCGTATCTTTAACTGCTACGGTCCTTACCAGGGCTTCTCCTTCGCGCATTCACCGGTCATCCCGACTTTCCTGCGCCAGTGTGCACTCAAAGGAACGGTCGTGATCCACGGTGACGGTACAAAAACCCGGGATTTTGTCTATGTGGATGATGTGGTTGATGCCTTCGTTGCCGCCTCCGCATTGGAAGACAGCGATGAGACTGTGATCAATGTCGGTTCCGGACGGGAAACCACCGTCAAAGAAGTGCTGGAGATCGCCGAAAAAATCACCGGGATCGAACCGCAGGTGGTGCACAACCCGCGCCGGGTCGGCGGAGCCAACCGCATGTGCGCAGACCTGTCCATTGCGGAAAAGAAGCTGAGTTACCAGCCGAAGATCACGCTGGAGGAAGGCATGCGCCGTACCTTCGAAGCGGATGAAAATTTGAGACAGTAATCAGACTTTAGACTTTAGACTTTAGACATTAGACATTAGACGTTAGATTTTCGGTCTGCGGTCTAAAGTCT
>CAYWKZ010000097.1:0-4805 GCA_964459115.1 uncultured Leptolinea sp.
GTCTCATCATGGATCACGACCAGTTTTCCGTCTTTGCTGAACTGGACATCCAGTTCAATTCCGTCAGCGCCGGCTTCAATAGCTTTCTGAAAAGACAGCAGTGTGTTTTCAGGGTAATTTCCGCTGTACCCCCGATGCCCGAATAATTTTGTCATACATATCTCCTACTATATGGGTTCACTATATTGTATATTTTGCAATTCCGATAGAATGCTTCGCAAGGCGCGGGTGTAAAGACTCCTTGCTATTCTATTATCCTTCCCGCGCCGGTTATTGTGGGGCTTGCAGCCCCACACCCCGCTTGCCTTACGGCACATATTACGACTCACTCGCATTAGCGATGCTTACTTTATTTTAATTTCCAAATTGTTTCACTTTATCACATCAGTTCAATGTCCGGCTGCTGGTCCAGCCAAAAACCGGTCTCAAATAGCCACCGGTGTAATTGACACCATAACCGACTGTGTTGTCATAGCCGCTGAAGCAGACAAGGGAAGCGGTTTTGCTTCCAATGCATACCTGCTGATCAGGAGCGCACGCTTAACATAAGGTCGGGTTTCTTTGAATGTTCAAGCACCAGGCGGGCATTCACAAGGTCACTGCTCTCAACAAATGACACGGCATCATCCCAGGATTTTCCACTTTGCACCTGCCGGGTGACCAGTCTGTCCCTCAGCAAGTCTTCACCGGCGCTGACGAAAATTGTATAATCAGCATAATTCGAAAGCTCATCCCACCCCGGAAGGTCAAGCAAAAGATAGTTCCCCTCCAATAACACGATATTCCCCGAAACCGTTACCGCATCCTCTACCGGGTTATGCAGCGTTCTGTCATAAGCAGGCCATTTGACCGTCTCATCATTCGCCACGCGCCGAATGAACGAAGTAAGCTTCGGCAGGTCAAAAGTTTCCGGTGCTCCTTTGATTTTCACAAGCGGGATCAATTTGCCGTCCCGGATTGTCGTGTGGCTGAGAAGGTACTCCTGATAACGATGAAATCCGTCCATCCCGATCACTGTAAAATCACTCAAGCCCACTTCCCGGGAAAGTTCCCCAAGAAAAGCAGCAAGGGTGCTCTTCCCGGCTCCGGGAGGGGCGGCAAGCATCACCAGAATTCTCTTCTTTTTCTGCTCATAAAGGGTTCTCAAGTGATTTAACAGCGGGATATAGATGTTATTGATATCATCATCAGAAAATTCAGCATCCGCAGGCAGGCCGTTATTGATAAAATGAAAGTTCATTTTGTTGTCCTTTAAAAACAGGACATTGATTCAAACAATGTCCTGTTTTCGTTCAAACTATTGCCCTAAGGGCAGAGGTAAAACGTTATTTCCGCGGGTTGTCGATAGCGGCCTGGGCAGCTGCAAGACGGGCAACCGGGACACGGAACGGTGAGCAGCTCACGTAGTTGTTGCCAATGATATGGCACCATTCGATGGAGCTCGGATCGCCGCCATGTTCACCGCAGATACCGACCTTCAGTTCCGGACGGGTCTTGCGGCCTTCTGCGATCGCATGGCGCATCAATTCACCAACGCCCTTGCGATCCAAATGCTGGAACGGATTTTCGGGGAGAATGCCTTTGTCAACATATTCAGCAAGGAAGCTGCGTTCGGCATCGTCACGGGAATAACCGAAGGTCATCTGGGTCAGGTCATTGGTACCGAAGGAGAAGAACTGAGCAACTTCGGCGATCTCACCGGCGGTCACAGCGGCACGCGGGATTTCGATCATGGTACCGAACATGTAGTCAACTTCTGTACCCTTTTCAGCCATGACCTGCTTCGCGATTTCTTCGAGCTGCGGCTGGATGTACTTCAGTTCATTGACGGTACCGGTCAGCGGGATCATGATTTCCGGATGCGGATCAAAGCCGCGGAGTTTCACGTCGCAGGCTGCTTCGATGATGGCGCGAACCTGCATCTTTACGATTTCCGGGAAATGGATGGAGAGGCGGACACCGCGCAGACCCATCATCGGGTTGGACTCATGCAGGGATTCCACAGCGGAAAGCATCTTTTCGAGTTCCGGAAGTTCGGAATCATCAAAGTTCGGATCATACTGCTTTGAAACCTTCATGGTCAGGATTTTTTCCTTCAGTTCGTCAGCAGACGGCAGGAATTCGTGGAGCGGCGGGTCGATGAGGCGGATGATCACCGGGAGACCGGTCATCGCTTCAAACAGACCATCGAAATCAGAGCGCTGGAAGTGCAGCAGTTCGTCACAGGCTTCGGTGCGGCCTTCGGAATCCTTCGCCAGGATCATTCGCTGAACGATCGGCAGACGTTCGGTTTCAAAGAACATGTGCTCGGTACGGCAGAGGCCGATACCCTTGGCGCCAAAGGAGCGGGCACGGCGGGCATCACGCGGATAATCGGAGTTTGCCCAGACCTGCAGGTCAGCAATTTCATCAGCCCAGGTGAGCAGCGTGCTCAATTCAGGCATATCCTCAATATTCGGGGTAACGACATCGATCTTGCCGGCGTAAGCCTTACCGGTTGTGCCATCAACGGAAATCCAGTCACCTTCGTGAAGAACAACATCACCGCAGGTGAGGGTCTTGTTTTCCATGTCGATCACGGCACTGGAAGCACCGACGACACAAGGGACACCGAACTGGCGGGCAACAACGGCCGCATGGCTGGTGGCGCCGCCTTCAGAAGTCAGAATACCATTCGCGGAGAGCATACCATGGACATCATCCGGTTTGGTGAACGGGCGAACCATGATACATTCCTGTTTGTATTCGTTGTGCATTTCAACGACTTTGTCAGCATCGAAGTAGATCTGACCGATCGCGGCGCCCGGGGAGGCATTGACACCGGAAGTGAGGGCATTGGCCTTCTTCAGGGCAGCCGGGTCGAACTGCGGGTGAAGCAGCGCATCGATCTGTTTGGTTGTGACACGTTTAACAGCCGTCTTCTTGTCGATCAGGCCTTCATTGAAGAGCTGGACAGCAACCTTCACGGCAGAGTCAGCAGTACGTTTGGCGTTGCGGGTCTGGAGCATCCACAGTTTGCGATGTTCGATGGTGAATTCAACATCCTGCATATCGCGGTAGTGATTTTCCAGCTTTTTAGCGATGTCCATGAACTGTTCATAGACTTCCGGCATGACGTCCTTCATGGTTTCGAGTTTTTCAGTGTTGCGGATACCGGCAACGACATCTTCACCCTGGGCATTCAGCAGATATTCGCCATAAACAGCAGCTTCACCATTGATCGGGTTGCGTGTGAACGCGACACCGGTACCGGAGTCATTCCCCATGTTACCGAAGACCATGGTCACGATGTTGACAGCGGTACCGAGATCATCCGGAATGCCTTCTTCTTTTCGATAGGCCACAGCACGTTTCCCGTTCCAGGAGCGGAAAACAGCTTCCGTTGCCAGCTTCATCTGTTCGAACGGATCAGACGGGAAGTCAAAGCCCTTTTCTTTCTTGACAACGGCTTTGAAAATGTCCTTCAGTTCTTTCAGATCATCGGCATTCATTTCCGTATCGAGCTTGTAGCCCTTGGAAGCCTTGAACTTATCCATCGGTTCTTCGAAAGCTTCATCCGGAATTTCCAGAACGACGGAGCCGAACATCTGAACCAGACGGCGATATGCATCGTAAACGAAACGTTCATTGCCGGTCAGTTCGACCATACCGGCAGCGGTTTCGTCGTTCAGGCCGATGTTCAGAACTGTGTCCATCATACCCGGCATGGAGAATTTCGCGCCGGAACGGCAGGAAACCAGGAGCGGGTTCTTCGGATCACCGAATTTCTTTCCGGCCTGTTTTTCGACTTCAGCCAGTGCGGCCATCATCTGATCCCACTGACCTTCGGGAAACACACCATTGGCTGAATACTGATTACAGGCTTCAGTGGTTACAGTGAATCCCGGAGGAACCGGTACGCCGATTCGAGCCATATCGGCAAGGTTGGCGCCTTTACCGCCCAACAGTCCGCGGACATCTTCCCAGTCTCCGCCGACATAGGCTTCAGCGTCTTTTACTTCATTGAACAAATATACCCATTTATGTGCCATTGAATTGATTACCCTCCTGGCATAAAATTATTTGATAAACCGACTCTCTTGCGAGAGATTTCTTTAAACATAAAGATTATACCATAGTTTTTAATTTCAGGTTTCAGGGGGCAGGTATCAGGTGTCAGGTGTCAGGTTTTAGGTTTTAGGTTTTAGGGGTCGGGTGTCAGGTATCAGGTGCCTGTCCCGAAGAAAAGACGGGACAGTCGCCTGCGGCAACAGTCCCCGGGCGGCAGGGCCTGGCGCCATGTGCTCCGTTCTGAATAATTACCAATCTTTTAGAAAAAATCAGCCCGTTCGTCATACCTCTTTGCTATCCGCTGTCTTCAAGATCGATTTGCGCAAGGATATTCCGGAATTTTTCAGCCGTCTGCGGATAAATTTGATTGAAGCCCGGATCCTGCGCAAGAAAACTCATTTCCCCGCAGGTGAAGGAGGGCGAACCATCTTCCAATCCATCACTCCGCTCCATCACATTTTTCAGAATTTCCAGATAAGAGGGTAAATCAGAAGATGAAGATTGATCATCTGACTTCATTCCTGCTATTTCAGTGTTTTGATCTCCTGTTCCTTCATTTTCCTGATCGCTTGCTCTTTCATTCTCCATTCTTATTTCTTCATTCTTACTTCTTACTTCTTCATTTTCCATTCCTGCTTCTTCATTCTTCATTTCCGCTTCTTCATTCTTCATTTCCTCTTCTTCATTCTTACTTCTTCCTTCTTCATTCTTACTTCCTGCATCTTCATTCTTACTTCTTACTTCTTCATTTTTCA
>CAYWKZ010000097.1:4905-11561 GCA_964459115.1 uncultured Leptolinea sp.
TCTTCATTCTTACTTCCTGCATCTTCATTCTTACTTCTTACTTCTTCATTTTTCATTTCCGCTTCTTCATTCGTTTGGGTATTTTCCGCCCGGCATCCCTTCAGCGGCTTGAAAGCTCGAATTGCGCCATAACCGCCCGGTTCGGACAATGCCGGAAGCGGATCGAATCCGTCATCTGATGCGGAATCCGCGGTGCCGAATGCGAAAATTTCGTCTAATGAAGAATGAAGAGGTGAGAAGTAAGAATTATTGTCCTTTTCGGCGGGCAGTTCTTCCCTCTTGATCGTTCCTTCTTCATTTTCCAAAGTTTTTGATTTCTTATTTTCCGGCAATTCCGCATTCCGAATTCCGCATTCCGAATTTAATTTTTCCTCTGTTTTATAGAGCCGCATCAGTGTCGTGGCCCAGCCCAGTTGGTTGACCAACAGTCGTTCGCCGATCTCGGGATGTTTGGAGGAGAACTGGACCACACCCAGATAGCTCTTGCGAAAGTGATAGGAGCCGACGGAAATCAGATCATTGATCTGCATAGGCGCGGCTAATAAATCTTCACCCCGTTGGTGCAGAGTGACCAGTCCGCGGGCCATGGTCGAAACACCTTTCATGACCAGTTTACTCAACTGTACAAAACGTTCAGAATAATACTTTTCTTTCTTTGCATCTGCAATCCAACCGGAAAGGGAAGCATAGGTCAGGTTCATGACCGAAAGGGGATTGACATCTTCCGAAGCGAAGGGATCGACCATATCAGCCGGCAGCGGAGCTTGAGCAAGGAGATCCCGTTCCCACGGCATAACGTTACCGTTGTACAGGGATTGCAGCGCATCCTGGTACATTACGCTCATTGTCTGGTTGTCGAACAAGTTTCCTGCCATTTTTGCTCCTTTCTGTTACAGGGAACAGGGTGTAGGATATAGTGGATAGTGAATCAATCACGGTAATGACGCCGAAATTCCCTATCCACTATTCCCTATATCTTATATCCTATATCCTATCCCCTATATCCTATATCCTATCCCCTATATTCTGTCTCCTTTTATACTCCTTGACTCCGAGTATACATCGGTAATTTAAAAAAGTAAACCGACAATGTTGTCGGTTGACAAATGTTCGATTTTATGGTAGAGGTACAGGTCCCGCAGGGGCCTGTACCTCGGGGAAGACGGTCTTACATCTGGCAATTTTAAGCCGACTCCCCGGCGTACAGGCCCGCTTCGCGGTACCGTCCCCCTTTTTATTAGTCGTATAAAGTCAGATTTCCGTCGATGCGGCGGATGGTCTCATAAAGACGAATCTTCTGATGCGTCGGGCCGACCGCCACACGCAGTGAACCACCGGGTTCGGTCAGCGTCAGGTCCAAAGCGCCGCCATCTTTCTCCGCCAGATACATCCCAACGGCAGCCGTACCGCTGGCACAGGACCTTTCCCAGAAAACCGTCTGACAGGCCGGAACATAGACAAGCGGCGTCAGTAAAGATCTCGTCGCACTCCTCTCCAGGAACATCAGGCCAAGACAGTCAACGGAGAGCAACCCGCACCAGGTCTTTACCGCTTTTTCCGCCTTTTCCGGCGACTCTTTCAGCACAAAGAAAGAAGAATCCGGCTCAACGATGACATGGGAGATCCCTCCCATCCGGACAAGCGGCAAACATCCCTTCATGTTGTCCAGAGAAAATTCGGATTCTTCGATCGAATTCACAGGCGGCATCAGGATTGAGGCATCAAATTCATTCTCACTGTTCCTGCGAACCCGCACATGAACAGGCTGCGAGGCACCGGATACACGCAATTTCAAAAGCAAGTGATCAGCAGAAGGATCAGAAAGCAGGCATAACCCCGCAGCGCACATGGATGCATTTCCGCAGAACTCACCGCCCGCCATCTGCAATTCGACCTGACAGGATTCCCCATCTACAGCGGAAGGGAAACGGACGAACCCGACCTGTTCCACGTCAGGATGCCGCTTCATGATCTCCGCAGCAACAGAAGGCCGGTCCATGATACGGACATTCCCCTCTGCCAGCGCCGTGATGTTGCCTGTCGGGTCAAATATGCTGTATCTGAGCATCCCGCATCCTACACCCTGATCTATCTCTCAAACACCCGGAGGAACTGTTTCGTCCGCTCTTCCTTCGGGTCGTCAAAGACCGCCTGCGGATCACCCTGTTCGACGATCACACCGCCGGCCATGAAGATCACCCGGTTGCTGACCGCTTTTGCGAAAGGCATTTCATGGGTGACCACCACCATGGTCATCTTTTCCTCCGCCAGCTGCCGGATCACCTTCAGCACTTCTCCGGTCAGTTCCGGGTCCAACGCAGAGGTCGGCTCATCAAAAAAGAGTATCTCCGGCTTCATTGCCAGCGCCCGGGCAATCGCCACCCGCTGCTGCTGTCCGCCGGAAAGCTGGTAAGGATAGGACATCGCTTTGTCATCGATCCCCATCTTTTTCAGCAGTTCCATCGCGGTCGCTTCAGCCTCATCTTTTGATTTCTTCTGTACCTTCACCGGGGCATCGGTCAGGTTTTTCAGCACATTGTAATGCGGGAACAGGTTGAATTGCTGGAAAACAAGCCCACAGTAGCTGCGGAACTTTCGCATTTCCTGGGAAGAGACATATTCGGCCTTCCCGTTTTCATCTGTCCGGGCAGCCCGCTGCCCCATGTAATAAATCTCACCACCATCGATTTTTTCCAAAAATGTCGCACAGCGCAGCAAAGTGGATTTTCCGGAACCGGAAGGGCCGATCACACTGACCACTTCTCCCTTGTCCACCCCGAAGCTGATGTCGTCCAGAACGCCCAGGCCGTCAAAATGCTTTTTGATGTTTTTCATTTCTACGATCATGATCTTTTCTCCTTGAGCATCAGCGGCTTATTTATAATAGTCGAGGGCTTTTTCAAAGCGCCCCATCCCGAATTCAACAAGGTAATTCGCTACGAAATAGAAGACACCCGCGATCACAAAAGGCGTAAAGGATGTCTGGGAAGCGGAGATCTGCTTTGCCAGCGAAAAGACCTCCTGATAAGCCAGCGAAAAGGCCAGGGACGTGTCTTTCACCAGTGTGATCACTTCATTGGTCACAGAAGGCAGGATGCGCTTGATGACCTGCGGCAGGATGATGCGCAGAAAAGTCTGCACCTTGGTATAGCCCAGCACTTCCGCAGCCTCATACTGTCCCACCGGCATGGACTCGATTCCCCCGCGGTAGATCTCGGCAAAATAGGCCGCATAATTCAGGATGAAGCCCACCAGGATCGCGGGAAAACGCCAGCCGCGGATCGACCAGCCAAACAAATAATAGGGACCGAAATACCAGGCCAGCAGCTGCAGCATCAGCGGCGTACCACGCATGACAGAAATATAAGCCCGGGTGATCACACGGACCGGAGCAAAACGGGATTTGCGCAGGAGCGCCACGACCATGCCCAGCGGCAGTGATCCGATCAGTGTCAGAGCGAACAGGGAGCAGGTCCGCAGCATTCCGACGCTCATGGTTGAAAGCATTTTGGAAAAAGTCATCGGATATGTTTCTTCCTTATTGTCTTATTCACGTTTACACGCCGGAACAGACTTGTCCGGCGTGTAAACGTTTCGTTCTCCGGTTTGTCAACCGATATTCTTATTTACCAAGGGTCAGGAAATCATAGATTTCCGGATATTTCTGACCGATCTTGTCGTAGGTGCCGTCTTCCACGAGAGCTTCCAGAGCGGCATTGACCTTCTCACACAGTTCGGTGTCATCCTTGCGGAAACCGATGCCGTACTGTTCACTGCCCAGAACCTCATCGAGGAACTTGTAGTCCGTCTGACCACTCATCAGGAAATTGCCGCTGGTCACGTCGATCGCAAGGGCATCCACCGCACCGGCCTTCAGGTCGTTGAAAGCGATGGTATAGGTTTCATAAACTTCCAGGGACTTGAAGGTCTTGCTCAGTTCCGCCTGGCCTTCCTCATCATTCAGCAGGTCATAAGCTGAGGTGGCAGTCTGCACACCGACTACCTTTCCTTCGAGGTCAGCGAGGGTCTCAATGCCGGAACCGTCTTTGACCATGATCATCTGGGTGTTATCGGAGTAGGGGATGGACCACAGATAGTCATCTTCACGACCGTTGATGGTGAAACCGGACCAGATACAGTCACAGGAACCGGCGTTCAGTTCCAGGTCTTTGGCATCCCAGTTGAACGGGACTGCTTCATATTTCCAGCCATAATAATCGCAGACAGCCTGTGCCATTTCCACATCAAAACCGCCGGTCTCACCCTCATCATTGATGTAGGAATAGGGCGGATAGTCCAGATCAAAACCATGCTTGAACACAAAAACATCATCAGCGGAAACAGCTGCAGTCAACATTGCCAAAACTGTAAGAGACAACATCAAAACAAATAACTTCTTCATCAGGTTTTTCTCCTTTACTTTTGCTACTCGCCGGTATTTTTTCGGCAACGCTACACCAGTTTAGCACAATATAGTGATATTGTAAAGCAATATGAATAAATAAATGACATTACTTTAATAATTTGGAGAATGTTGAAAAAAAGGATTCAGGTGTCAGAAATTCTGGTTTTTTCAACGCATTGGTGAATCCTGATTCGGATTATAAAAATGATTATTACCGGTATCACAGCAAATGAGTCAAATCAACCTGTTCTGCTGTCTCAAAATTGAGTCAGCGAAAACAGGTCACTTTGACTCATTCCGAAGTATCACTTACTCAGCTGCGGGTTCATAGATAAAATCGAGATCATGATATGTACTTTCCGTGTCTTCGCTCTTCCAATAGCGATGCAGAAGGTTTTCACCGGCATCATAAAAGAGCTCCATCTCGAAGCCATCATCAAATTTCACCAGCCAGTTGTCTCCGCTTTTTTCCAGGACGCCCTGCTGTGAATAGTCTTCTGCCGGGATCGTTTCCGTTACACCCCAATTCGTGAACTCATAAACATTCACGGATTCCGCATAAAGCGACTGGGAAGATTCCGGGGCGAGCAGCACAGGTTCGCCTTCCGGCTGGTTCGAATAAACTTTTGTCATCTGCCAGGCACCCTGGGGAATGCGTCTGTAGACAAAATCCAGATCCTGATACATGGAATCCGTTTGATCCGCTTTCCAATAGCGGTGCAGGATGTTTTGCTCTGCATCATAAACATAATCAAACTCCAAAGACATATCAGCCTCTGAAACCTCACCGTTTTCATCCACCCAGCCGACACGCATGGTGATATTGTTATCGGACAACTCCCATTTCCCTTTCAGGTTTTCCTCGTCCATCAGCCCTGCCGCATCCCCATTGGCGAACAGAGTGTAGATGTTTTCGCTTTCGCCGTAAACGGATTGCGCCTTTTCGGGATCGAGTACAAACCTGTTTGCAGAGGAAGCGTTTTCATACACTTTATCCAGAACCCAGTGTCCCGCAAACGGAACATTTTCATCTTCCGCCAAAACCGGCAGTGCAATCATCAGGATAAAACCCAGTAACAGACAAGACAATAACTTTTTGGACATGATATCGCTCCTTTATTTTCTCAATATTGTTCATATCATTCTAACGTTTTTTCCCTTCCAAAAGTTCATTTTATCAAAAAACATGAAATAAGACAGGAAGCACCACGCTGTGATAAAATACTATATTGGAAATAAATAAACGAACCAAGGAAGAACACACATGGAAAAACCTGTCTTGATCATCATGGCAGCCGGGATGGGCAGCCGCTACGGCGGATTGAAGCAAATGGACCCCATCGACGAGTACGGCCACCTGCTGATGGACTACTCTGTTTTTGACGCAAAGCGGGCCGGTTTTGAACACGTGATCATCGTCATCAAGCCGGAAAATGAAGAACTGTTCGAAGAAAATATCGGCAGCCGTCTGCGCAGCCACATCAAAATCGACTATGCGCATCAGGTTCTCGAAAACCTGCCCGAAGGGTTCAGTGTCCCCGAAGGGCGCACCAAACCCTGGGGCACCGCACACGCGGTCCTTTCCGCAAAGAGCATGGTTCACGGGCCCTTCTGCGTGATCAACGCTGATGACTATTACGGGGAGCACCCCTTCCGCAGTGTTTATGAATTTCTCACAGCCGATACGGACCCGGCTCATCACGTGATGTCCGGATTCCGCATCGAAAACACCCTGACCGAAAACGGTTACGTCTCCCGCGGCGTCTGCTCGATGGACGATTCCGGCCATATGACCGGCGTGAAGGAATGTCTGCACATCGTCCCGGCGGAAGGGGGAGCCCTTTACACCGAAGGGGAAACCGAACAATTCATCCCCAACGGCACGCTCGTCTCCATGAATTTCTGGGGTTTCCAGTATTCCATGATGAGCGAGATCGAAGAGCGCTTCAGCGCATATCTGCGGGAAAACCTGCCGGTCAATCCGCTGAAATGCGAGTATTTCCTGCCGCTGATCCCCAACGCACTGATCCACGAAGGAAAAGCCACCGTCACCGTGCTGCCGACGGATGAACGCTGGTACGGGGTCACCTATCACGAGGACAAGGCTTCTGTCGTCGCCGCACTCAAGGCCATGAGGGAAAGCGGGAAATACCCGCGGGGATTGTGGGAATAGGATATAGGGAATAGGTTTTAGAGGTTGGGATTATACAGTAACCATCAACTGACAACCAGCCACCATCAACGAACAACT
>CAYWKZ010000098.1:0-2920 GCA_964459115.1 uncultured Leptolinea sp.
GGTGATCGTCGTCAGGGATTTGCTGACATTAATTTCTTTTTCATATCCAGCAGGAACATCGGGCTCATCCCAGGAATAGCTGTACTCTTCCCCATTCTCAGAGAAAACGGGAACCGTGATTCCGGTAGTCCAGCCATTTGACTCATTGAGCGTTTTTTCCCAGGTATTCAGGATGCTGTCGCCCAGCTTCTGTGTCAGCACGACCTGAATGCTTGTTTCAGGCGTAACTTCAGGATGAGTATCAAGACCGGCCCACTTCTTCATAACAGAAACTGTCATCGGATCCTGACGCCACTGGGCGATGAAAGTGACATCAGAACTCAGATTTTCATAAATATCCTCAGGCTGATAAATGACTTCAGTGTCTTCATCCATCCATCCGGTAAACACATAGCCCCGAGCCGAAGGCGTATAAATGGAGGACACATTATTGACGGTATTCTGGCCGACAACGATATTCTTCGGGATCAGGCTGCCATCATCATTCTTTTCAAGTGAGACAGGGTAAGATTCCGGCATTGTGCGCACCAGACTCGCGGGAACATCACCGGCTTTATAGTAGACATGCACCTGAGCCGGATCAAGGGATTTTCGATTAACGATCACACCGTCAACATGCCAGAAGTGCGTATAATAACCTTCCCGGTCTCTGAATTGAGCATCCTTGATAACGTCACCGTCACCCTGATACTTCAGCACATACCAAACTACGTACTGTGTCTTCGGGTTAAAGGCTCCGCCTTCCATCCCCTGTGTCATTGAGGTGATTGTCGCAGCAGAAGGAAGTTCACCTCTGATGGCATCTGTCACATCGTTCTGCAGGTAATACTCACCGGCAGAAGGTTCAATGATATCCGTATCGACGACCCATTTCAATTCCGGAACCGCATTGAACATCCAGGCCACACCCGGATTGTCCAGATTTCCGTTCGTGAAACCGAATTTGGTGGTCGAATAAGCAGCATTGGAATAGGAATAAGGCTCCGGAGGAATCGCACCATCCCAGCGGATCTTGAATTCGATGCTGTGATTATTTGACGGATCACTCCAATAGGCGTAAAGCGTTACATTTTCCCGGGACGGGACAACATATTCCGAACCAGCCGGGTAGACATCATGGTAATAGGTGGTGGTTCCATCTTCATAGACAGTGCTGTCGTTATAGCTTTTCCCCGTCGACCAGCCAAGGAATTGCATATTCTCCTTGGTGATGTCCCCTTGAGAAGGCAGCGTGATCGTCTGACCGTAGGCAAGGTTCACCTTCCGGTCCGGTGTGGTACCAGAACCGCCGTTCAGGTCAAAAGTGATCGCTGCAGATTTGAGCCAGCTGCCTGTCAGTGTTATGTCCGCTGCCGGCAAAATATAGGAATCGTCTGCGGTATACAGTTGATAACCGTCTGACCAGCCAAAGAAATTTTCGGGGACTTCTGCGGAACCATCGATCAGGATCGTGTTCAAGTCAAGCACAGAATCAGGGAAACCGCGATGAAAAGACGATGATATCCTATGATTTTCCGAATTCACATCGAATGTCACCGTGATCGGCTCCTGCCAGACAGCGTAGAGATCTGTGTTCGCGTCCGGGCGGTAGATCTCCGCACTGGGAAGATAACCGGGATCCGGAACAATGGCTGCGGGATTTTTTGACCAGCCGGCGAACTGATATTCAGTTTCTGTGCCTTTCTGTCCCGCTACATCCTTCCCGGGAAGTGTAATACGATCGGTCTCTGCAATCTTATATGTATCTTCTTTTGCCACATCGCTGTCTTCGCCATCATTTCTATGGTATCTGATGGTGGCAAAAGGATCTTTCTCCCAAACCGCATAAAGGGTATAGGTATCTTCGTCAACTTTTTCAACCTTATAAGATCCGGTAATCGGATCGGTTCCTTCCGGATTCCGGGACCAGCCGGTAAAAATATAGCCGTTATTGAGTCCCGCAGTCGCCGGCAATTCAATTTGAGCGCCTTCCCACTGTTTCAGCGGATTCGGTGTGAAGCTGCCGCCGTTGGGGTCAAAGATGATAGTGGTGAGGTTCTCGTAGACGGCGTAAAACGTGATGCTGCCGGTATTATTTGGGTTGTAATTTTTATATATGTCACCGACATAATAATCCGGAACAGTAACAAAGGGGGTCAAAGACCATCCAAGGAATGAGTTATCATATAACTTTCCGGAATAAGACGGCAAAACAACATCTTTTTTAGATAGATTACTTCTGGTAGTTTCCCGATAATAATTGATTGAAAGTGGAGCAGGTTCACTTCCCCCAAGGACATCAAATACTAAATTGATACTCGTTTCAGTATTAGAAGGAGTATAAAAATACAGCTCGATTTTTGCATTATTATCAGAAACCTTGTTATTTTCACATTTAAACCCACGCCATGCCTCACCGGCTTGATATAAAGCAGCATTGCTGTTCGCATCAGGACGAATGATAAAGTAATTACCATTTCTACTTACAAAAAGCGGCACAGGATCTGATGAGGATTCTGCTCTACCAATGGGCAGGTTCAGATATTGACCCAGAGAATTCACCACATAATAATATCCACCCTGATGAGCGTCAGTCTCCTCAGAATCTCTTCCGGTATAAACCAACTGCCAGCTAACGAAAGCATTATTTCTGGTGGTACTATTAGCCAATTCAGCCAACATTGTTCCATTAGAAGGATTCGCATCACACATTATGATAGGTCCTTTTTCTGAATCAGACTGATTTAATACAGCTATAAAACCGGACATTCCATCAAGTGAATTATATTTTCCCGAAGAACGTTCGATTTGCTGGTAGGCCGCGTTAACGGTCATGTCCCGATTGATAATGGTGTTGGCAGCGAGATATACTCCCTCAGAAATCTCCCAGCCGAGGGCGGTATAGCCCTCTTTTCCCGGCAGTTGAAGTTCGGAGAAGAAA
>CAYWKZ010000098.1:3020-11490 GCA_964459115.1 uncultured Leptolinea sp.
CCAGCCGAGGGCGGTATAGCCCTCTTTTCCCGGCAGTTGAAGTTCGGAGAAGAAAGAATTGCCGATGGAGTTGCCTTTTTCAAGCAATGCTGTTTTATAAGTCTCGTTATCCACTTTAAAGGTCACCGTAACCGGATTGCTGAAATATTGCTGCTCCACGCCGCTCGATATTTGATGGTCATATACCACTGATTCAGAATCCGCCTGAACCACGGAAATCGACAACACGCACAACAGCAAAACAATAAAAGTCAAAACGGCATTCTTTTTCATCCTGACCACCTTACTGCATAAATTCATGGCGACTCACAACTCTCTCTCCGCTCTTATGCACGCCACATTTTCAGATTCGATCCCGCAGGAACTGATGCGGGAATTAAAATGCAAAAAAATATCTATTTTAATAGACTTTTCCATAAAATATAATACCACAAAATTGATAAAACACACGGGAAACATGTAATATTTTTTCAGTCTTTCAGCACTTTGTGAATTTTTTTCGGAGAACCGGCTTTGCAGGAGAGACGAGCCCCGAGTCTTCATTTTTATGATAAAATATCCATAAGGACATCAATTGAGGAAGCGACGGCATATGGCATCAGACAATATTCAATACAAAGACAGATTATTCACCTTTTTATTCGGTTCCGAAGAAAACAAGGCCTGGACGCTCAGTCTTTACAATGCGGTCAACCATACCGATTACAAGGATCCTTCTGCCATTGAGATCACGACCATCCGCGAGATCATGTACATGGGCATGCACAATGATGTCTCCATTTTGTGCTATGACAACATGGATCTTTTTGAGCAGCAATCAACATTCAACCCGAATACGCCGCTGCGCATGATGCAATATGCCGGGAATTTGTACGAGAAGTATATCAAACAGCGCAGGCTGAACAAATACAGCAGCAAGCTTTTGCATCTTCCTGTCCCGAAATTGATCGCTTTTTATAACGGGACAACGGAGCAACCGGATGAACTGATATTAAAACTGAGTGATTCTTTCCCGGAAGGTTCGGTTTCGGATATTGAGGTTTCTGTTCGGATGCTGAATATTAATTATGGAAAGAATCAAAAGCTGATGGAAGCATGTAAACCACTGATGGAATATTCCTGGCTGGTTGCGAAAATCAGAAGTTACAAAAAATCAAATGATGAAAACGGTGTGACCAGCGCGGTCGATCAGGCAATTTCCGAAATGCCGGATGATTTTGTCATCAAACCGTTTTTGGAAGCACATAAGGCGGAGGTGAAAGGTATGTTACTCGAAGAATACAATGAAACCGAAGTGATGGAACTTTTCCGAGAGGAAGGCCGCGAGGAAGGCGAGTTGAATATGCTTTTTAATCTTGCCGGGAAGAAGCTCATTACTATTGAGCAGGCTGCCGAAGAAGCCGGCATGAGTGTAGATGAGTTTATCGAAAAAATGAAAGTGGCATAACCGGCGCCGAGTGCATAAAGGCCGAAGGTACTGCGCAGGCTTGGAACAGGCCCCTGCGGGACCCGTCCCCCGCCCTCTACCGGTTCAGGGAGGCGGAGGGGTCAAAGCCTTCGGGGTAGCGGGCGCGGAGCTTTTCGATGTTCATCGAAAGGATGGTCTCCAGGTCATAGCCGATGGCATGAGCGGTCTCGGCCAGGTACCAGGCGACATCGCCCAGCTCCCCCGCGAGCGCTTCCCGGTCCAGCGGATGGCCCTGGGCGAGGTGCTTTTTGACCAGGTCGATGGCCTCGCCCGATTCTCCGCACAGGCCCATCACACCGTTGATGAGCACGTCTTTTTCGGATAGCGCAGGGTTCAGCGTCCGCAGCGCAAGTTGCTGGTATTCGTTAATGGTCATGAGGATCAGCACTAATATGCAAATGCCGCAAATAGGAACGAACCTCCGCAGCAGAAACATAGCCTTCCTGCTCACCGGAACGTCTGCCTTCATTCAGTTCACACATCAGACGAAGCATGGCTTTTGTTTTTTCAAATTCTTCGTCTTCTGCGATATCACGGATGGTATATTTTCCTCTTCCATTCACAGTCACTGTCCCCTCAGGCGTAGCTTTTGTTGGTGAGGCGTGTCTCGAACACCTGCACCGGCAGAGGTTTATCGAAGAAAAAGCCCTGCGCCACATGGCAGCCGTAATCCTGCATCATCTTCAGCTGCTCCGCCGTCTCCACGCCCTCGGCCACGCACTTGAGCCCGATCTCATGAGCCATGGCGATGACGTGAGAGAACATCTTGCCGGATCGTTCCACGTCTTCTTCATTGGCGGGGAGGATACTTTTGTCCAGCTTGAGCACATCCCAGGGAATCTGCTTGAGCAGGTTCAGCGAGGAATAGCCGATCCCGAAATCATCGACCGAGGCCGAGATCCCGGCCTGCTGCAGCTGTGTGACGACCCGCTTGAGATCGCGGAACTCCACATCCGTGGTGGTTTCCGTCAGCTCGATCTCGATGAGTTCATGCGGAACCTGCCAGCGGTCCACGATCCCGACGATGTGCTGGAAAAGGTCCGGGTCGATCATGTGACGGCGGGAAAGGTTCACGGAGACACGGACCGGTGCGATGCCCGCGTCAATCCAGCGCCGCAGATCCCGGCAGACATGATCCAGCATATAAAAATCCAGCGTGCAGATGTCCAGCCCCCGTTCCAGCGCTGGGATGAACTCCATCGGCGGTATCAGGACACCGTCCCGATACCAGCGGCAGAGAGCTTCCGCCCCGATCAGCTCCCGGGAAACGATATCGACCTTGGGCTGGTAGTAGACCAGGAATTCTTCCTTTTGGAGCGCCGCCCTGAAATTCTTTTGGATCAGCATATCCTTCTCTTTCCTCGTCTGGAACTCATCGCTGTAATAGATGATGTCTTTGGTATGCTCACGCTTGGCAATGAGATAGGCGGACACGATCCGACCCATCACGAAGCCGGGTTCGTCTACCTCGTCCTGATCTGTGATACAGAAGATCCCCGCGATGGAAGAGACATCCACGCGGCGGGTGTCTTCATCGTCATAGTAAATCGGTATGCCTTCGAGGCACTGCACCACATCCGGCAGGTATTGGGTGGGGAAGAGAGCGACGAAATTGTCCCCGCCCAGCCGACACACGATCCCGTCATCATGAAAGGCTTTGCTGATCGCCTGGCAATAGCGGCGCATCACCAGGTCGCCGGCTTTCATGCCGATCTGCTCATTGACCAGGGTGAAGTGCTTCAGGTTAATGCGGAAGGCGGTCCTGCCCGCGAGTTTTCCTTCATGCTTCAGGCGCATGATCTCAGCGTAGAAGTAGCGGAGGTTGTAGAAGCCGTCATCGCTGTAGTACATCAGGCTGCGGATGATCTCTTCCTGACGGCTGCGGTTGATGTAGCTCAGCATCATGCGCTGGATGATCTCCACTTTGCGGCGTTCGTCCTCCGTCAGCGGGGCAACGCCTTTGGCCTGGAAGACCTCACAGGTGATAACGATGTGCGCCGGTGTCACGGCCCGCATCCTGGAAACGGAAACGTGCTCCTCGCCGCTGTCATAGCAGACAAAGTGCTCGCCTTCTCCCAGCGTTTCTTTTTCGGCATTTTGATAAAAACTGGTGACGCCTTTGGATACACGCAGGATCTTACAGATATGTGACAGCGTCAGGTATATTTCCGGGATGTTGAAATCATCCAGGCTGGTCATCAAATCTGTCAGTTTTTCAAACGCTGCGTAGTAATCCATAGACTCTTATCCTTTTCTCTGTCCTGAGGGCTTTCCCATACCCCTGCCCGTTAAAGTGTCCTCTTGTTTTATCCGTCGGCGCATCACGGAATACAGTGTTTTTACTTTACTACATTACGATGCGGTTTTTCCCGGCGGCTTTGCCCTCATAAAGTTTTGTGTCGGCCGTGCTGATCCATTCGTCAACGTTCATCTCAGGCTCCAGCCAGGCGACACCGATCGTCATCGTCATATGCAGCTCATTGCCCTCATACTGAAACTTGTAATCGTTCACAGCCTGACGGACCTGCTGCAAAATTTCCATAGGGGTAGATGTCCCCTTTTTTCCCACCAGCAAAAATTCCTCACCGCCCCAGCGGCAGGCTTCCACGCCCGGGATCTGCAGCAGTTTGGCGATGGTCACCAAAACATAGTCACCGCAGTTGTGGCCGTAGGTATCATTAAAGATCTTGAAGTCATCCAGGTCGATGATGGCCAGCCAATAGCTGTCCCGGTCGGGGTGTGAAAATATGTTCCGGAGTTTTTCTGACATATAGACCCGGTTGGGAATGCCGGTCAGCTGGTCGTGATTGGCCTGATAGGCCATGGTTTCATAGGCCTTTGACGCACCGACAACAAATATCTCCAGGACAAAAAAGACAATAATGAACACGACCAGCCCCCAGGCCACCTGAAAAACATGGTAGACATGATCCGGCAGAATATAAGGGGTTGGACGCTTGAGCGTGATATAGTAGGAAACCAGGTAGGTTCCCATGGAAACAGGGGCAAAGACAATAAAACGGGAGTATTTCAAATGCATGGCCCGCCCGATATATTCAGCAAAGGCCAGCAGGGTGCAGATCGCGATCAGGGTAATCTGATAACCGGCCTCCCAGCCGGTATAATAGATCGCCATGAACATATGCGCATTAAATTCCAGAAAGGTGAGGGTGACAAAAAGGTACAGCTGATCCTTGTCGATCAGCTTGAACATGATGATATAAAAGGCGATACTGCCGAAATTGAGAAAAACAAGCGGCTTGACATTGTAATTTCTGAAAATGAAAAACATCACCGCATGGACAAAAAGAAAAAATCCAGCCGCAAGATAGCTGAGCAGTTTGATGCGTTTCATCGACATTAAATCTTTCAAAGCACGATACCCCGACTATCAATTTTACTGCGATAATTTTTGTAATTTTTTGTTTTAAATGAAAAAAAATTGCCAACATGACAATTATCAGGTGAAATCAGGAAAAAAAACATATACAAAATTGAGGGTTGGTACCGCATAGCGGTACCAACCCTCAATTTATTTAGTTCCAGGCTTTGCGGATCTTTTTCCAGGTTTCATCCAGGGATTCGGGAATCACGCGCATGTTTGCGACGGTGGTCATGAAGTTGGCGTCCGCACTCCAGCGGGGCAGGACGTGGAAGTGCATGTGCTGGGCAATGCCCGCACCGGCGGCTTCCCCGATGTTGGCGCCGATGTTGACACCGTGGGGATGGTAGACTTCATATAGCACAGACTGGGCCTTGACGATGAGATTCATGATCTCAATGCGCTCTTCCTCGGTCATCATGTCCGGGCGGCTGATATGACGCTTCGGCATCACCAGCATGTGCCCGTTATTGTAGGGGAATTTGTTCAGGATCACGAAAGCGGTCTTCCCGCGGTAGATGATGTGTCGTTCGTGGTCGTCTTCCGTGGTCAGCGCGTCACAAAACACGCATACATCGGCCTTGGGTTTGTCTTTGTCGTTATTGCCGTTGATATATTCACTGCGCCAGGGGGCGAACATGGTTTCCATTATGAAAATCCTTTCAAATCAAAATAACTTTTTTTATTGAATAATGAATAGTGAATAATATTCACAAGAATTCTTCGAATAGTTTTCATTTATTATTCATTGTTCATCATTCATTATTCACTTTTCATTATTAAAGGAAAAAGAGCGGCTTGTTACGGCCACTCTTTCAAATTCTGCAGGAAAATCTCTTATTCCAGTGCGCCGAGGTTCAACGCGTTGGAGAGGTCCACCCGGATGCCGGGGCCCATCGTTGAAGAGATGGTAACACGCTTGATGAACTGGCCCTTCGCGCCTGACGGTTTCGCCTTCTTGACAGCGTCGAGATAAGCCGCAACGTTTTCGTAAAGCTTATCAGCGCCGAAGGAGGACTTACCCACCGGGACGTGCAGGTTGGCGGACTTGTCGAGACGAAACTCAACACGACCGGCCTTCGCTTCTTTGATCACACGCGGCAGATCGGCTGCTGCGCAGACGGTGCCCGCTTTCGGGTTCGGCATCAAACCGCGGGGACCGAGGACACGGCCCAGACGGCCGGCTTTGGCCATCATGTCCGGTGTAGCGATGGCGACATCGAAATCCGAAAAACCCTGCTGGATCTTCTGGATCCATTCGTCGGAATCGGCGATATAGTCCGCTCCGCCTTCCTGGGCTTTGGCAACGCCTTCACCCTGGCAGAAAACGAGGACACGGACGGTCTTACCGAGGCCGTTCGGCAGGACGACAACGTCGCGGATCTGCTGGTCAGCCTGGCGGGGATCCAAACCGGTCTTCATGTGAACTTCGATGGTGGAATCGAATTTCGTTACGCTGGTTTCTTTTGCAAGATCGATCGCTTCCTTAACGGTGTAATACTTCTGGCGGTCGATTTTCTTTGAAGCTTCTAAAAATTTCTTACCGTGCTTTGCCATTTAAAACTCCTTGTGGTGCAAACGAGGGAAACCCACTCTCCCACGAATAATTAGTCTACTACCTGAATGCCCATGTTGCGGGCTGTACCTTCGATCATCTTGATCGCGCCTTCGATGGTCGGGGCGTTCATATCCTTGAATTTCGTTTCAGCGATCTCACGGACCTGAGCGCGGGTGATTTTCGCGACTTTGGCTTTGGAGCCGGTTGCGGAGGCGGTCTCAATGCCGGCAGCTTTCTTGAGCAGATAGGAAGCCGGAGGGGTCTTCAGAATGAAAGTGAAGGAGCCATCAGTAAAAATGGTGATTTCAGCAGGAAGAATTTCACCGGCACGGTTCTGAGTGCGGGCGTTGTATTCCTTACAGAAAGCCATGATGTTGATACCATGACTGGCTAACGCAGGACCTACCGGCGGCGCAGGATTGGCTTTGCCGGCAGTCAAATTCAACTTAACAACAGCTTTTAATTTTTTTGCCACAATAAACTCCTTGGTGGTACAAACGGGCGTTCCGCCCTTCCACAAAATTCAACCCCGGAAGTATATCACACCCGGGGAAGTTCACATAAAACTTATGACTTCTCGACCTGCAGGAAGTCCAGCTCGACCGGTGTTTCCCGTCCGAAGAAGTTGACCATCACGCGAACCTTGGTCTTTTCCATGTCGTAGGAAGAAACCACACCGGTGAAGTCGTTGAACGGTCCGTCGATGATGCGCACTTTTTCACCTTCCTTGAAGGTTACGTTCAGGTGAGGCGCTTCCGCTTCGGCACGCCTGAAGATCTCACGGGCTTCTTCCGGGCGCAGCGGTGTAGGCTGTTTGCCCATGCCAATGAAACCGGTGACGCCGGGGGTGTTGCGGACAATGAACCAGGATTGTTCGGTCATTTTCATCTGAACCAAAACATAACCCGGGAAAATGTTCCGCTTGATGGTCTTGCGCTTGCCGTCTTTGATTTCGATCTCTTCCTGCTGCGGGACAATCACGTCAAAGATCATGTCTTTCATGCCCATGGTCTCGATGCGCTGCTCCAGGTTATGGCAGACTTTGTTCTCATAACCGGAATAGCAGTGGACAACGTACCAGTAGACTTCGTCGACACTCTCAATTTTTTCATCTTCTTCGGAAAGAACCGGCTGTTTGTTGGAACGCGAAGATTTTTTTGATGAACCTTTTTTGGCGTCCTTATCAAAAAAGCCGTCTTCGGGAATTAAATCCGGATCGAGCTCCGAACCGTCAAAAGACAGATCGGTCTGTTCGATCATTTCATCCAGTTCGTCAAACTCATTCGTATTCATAGACCGGAGCCCTTCTGATCAACCGAGGATCAAACCGATGAGGCGAGAGAAAATAAAATCGACAATTCCGAGAAACGCGGCCGTAGCCAGAACAACGATAGTGACAATTTTCGTCATCTTCAGAGCTTCTTCTTTGGTAGGCCAGGTGACCTTGCGAAGCTCTCCGACAGTTTCTCTCCACCACTTCTGGATCTTGTTCGGTTTCTTCACGACCGGTTTATCGTTTTTGTTGGATTTGGAATCTGCCATGATTACTCCTTAAAAGCGATTCTTTTTGATGTTGAAAACGCCGCTGTCCAGCGGCGCTTCCATCTTAGCAGGTGAAGCAGGAATCGAACCCACAACCTCCTGTTTTGGAGACAGGCGCTCTGCCTAATTGAGCTATTCACCTATATCAAGCCTGCTCTATTATATCACAGACTTGGATTTCCCCAAAACGAAATGATTATTTCGTCTCTCGATGCAGTGTATGCTTGCGGCAGCGGCTGCAGTATTTCTTCAGTTCCATTCTGCCGGGATCATTACGACGATTCTTCTGAGTCGTGTAATTGCGTTCCTTGCATTCAGTGCAGGCAAGCGTAATCACGGGACGGATATCTTTTTTCTTTGATGCCATTTTTCGTTTTTATCCGGCCTCCCGGCCGAACACTCCTCTTTTTTCAAGATAACAGTGCCGGTGATGCCAACCGGCACTGCACATTACAAATCAATTACGCGATGATTTCGGTAACGGTACCGGCACCAACGGTCAGACCACCTTCGCGGATAG
>CAYWKZ010000099.1:0-5514 GCA_964459115.1 uncultured Leptolinea sp.
ATTCTTTATATGAATTCTATTCAATTTTAATAGGGGTTTTGCAGGAGAAATCATAAATATATTTATAAGTTTCCCGGGTAATCTCGTTCATGATCGTCGGCAAGTGCAGCGTCAGATCACATGTTTTCAGTTCGCTGTCTGCAGTCATCGGTTTCGGGCTTATATGCAAATCCCAGCCTACCAGCCATGAAGGCACCCGATATATCAGACGGATCTCCTGCAACCGCATGGAGTCGATATTTTTTTCACTGAGCAGAAGCGGATTCCAGTAGTCATTAATGTCGTAAGTAACAGATTCTGCAAGTCCTCTGGTCAACGGAGCGACAGGAACGCCTGCACGTATCATCGGCAGTTCCCAATCTTCATCTTCAACTCCAAATGGCATCATAATTTCAGGTTCATATTCAATGATCCTATCTCGAACTTTGCCTGTCAATATGAAACTGTCGGGGGAAAAACCCTGCACAGATCTATGATTAAGATTCCGGATTTGTAATCTGACTAGAAGCAAAACATCCTCTTCCGATTGGTTCCCATATAAAACATTAATTTGGTACTGAGAATATCTGCCGGTTTGTGCGTTCAGTTTGAAATAATAGTATGCTATTTTTTCAATAATTTGAGACATCATCTGTGGCTGAGTTACTACCCTGGCTGTATATGCATCTCCGCACATATACGTTTCTCCATAAACAACATTGATTTCATCATCCGCAACAATTGTTTGAGGAAAGACCGTCATTACCAAAATTACAGCAAGAACAAGAATAATTTTTTTCATTTTTCGGATCCTTTCTACTGACGGGTTGCTTTTGGTAAGGTAAAAGCAATAGAATCAGCAACTTTATTCTCATCTCTTGTAAATGGGGTGAATGTCATGACCCAACCATCAACTTCTGCATATACTTCAAAAACAACGCAAGTTGAAAGTTCTGCTCCCGGTTGGATAACTGTAAAAAATGCGGGCAGATTATATGCTTGGGCTGCTTTAGCACTCATATATGAATTCAGTTTGTATGTTTGACCCAATAAATTCATATAGTATTCCTGAGCAGAGAAAGATTGCGGATCTAACCAGACAAGCGGTTGATCTGAAATGTTTTTTATGCCGAGGCGAACGATAAGGAAACTCTTATCTTCTGAAGCTTTCAGCCCCGATGACGTTTTTGTGACCAATGGTTGTCCTCCGAGACGGATCTGAAAATTTCCGCAGTCAAGCCAACTATTCACATTCAACACCTCGGGAATATTAGGCAAACCTGCTTGTGTGCGATATTCTGTTTCAGTTAAGGCTGTTTCAGCTGTTACTGAATTGACCATACATAACAGAATCAAAAAAATAGCAAGTATGTAATGTTTCATTTTGTGCCTCATTATTTCCCGTAAATATAAAAATTGCCGGATGCCATGGTTACTGTTTCCCCTCCGGCATAAAGGCGCGGACCGAGCGTCCATGAAACCATATCGGTAATTGTATCAGGAACAGAAACGGTCCAGGTCTCATCATCGACCTTTTTAATTGTAAATTTATCAAAGGTGACCGTGCCTGTTATCTCTTCAAGATTAACTCCCATATATACAGGCGGTACGTCGCTTCGGGATGAATAGTAAGTCAATCCGTCTGTAATGATATTATCCTGAAATTCGTAAACGAATACGCCATTGATATAAAGAGCGGTTTTTCCATCCAATCTTATCAATTCAATGCGATATGCAGAAGGCTCTGCGTTCACGCCGTCTTTTTCCATACCTTGTTTTATTGCATCCAGGTCAGCATAAAATTTTCCGTCCAGATCCTCAATCGAATATATTTCATTTCCGATCGATCCGTTCTTCCCTTCATATTTCGTCGGGTCGAGTTTTTTGATCAATTCTAAATCGTGAGTTTCTGTACCCAGGAGATATAATCCACTGTATGCGGAAGTATTTGTAACATTTCTGAAGGTATCATAGTTATTTGTTGCTTTATAAATCCCATCTCGTGGATCAATAAGAATGCCATTACTGGTACGGTTTCCATAAAGTGGTGAATTGGAAAAATATACATATGCACTGCCGGTGTTCTCCGGATAATTATCGATAATAAACAAATCGGTATATAAATAAAAATCCGATTGATAGGTGACTTTGGGAAAATCAAGCCCATGGATCACATCTTTCTCTATCGGCTCATCGAGATATATCATTTGTTTGTATACTTTTCCCGTATCTTCACGAGCCAGTAACGCCCAGTCATCCTGTACGGGTTTTTGCAGTGGATGAAAATACCAGTTATAGCCCGGATTCTCAATATATTCCCAATCCAAACCGCTGATGATTTCTGAAGGAAAATAAGAAAGGGCTAAATTGTCAAAATACCAGATCCTTTTTGTGAAACGGTAATACTGCGGATTAGTTTTATTGACAAACTGCTCCCGCAGGACCGCCTTGGTGAATGTGGCTGCGATTTCCTCTTTGGAGAGAGTCTGTGCGGAAACGGTACCGATAGTGAGCGCAGTCAGCAGCAGGCTCAATAATACGAAAAGGAGTAAATTCTTTTTCATAACATAACCTTCCTTTCTCTCTACTTCACCGCCAGCGGGACATCGATCCGACAGTAGGCTTCATCACCGCCGCGGGCTGTCGGCTCAAAGATCAGGGTCCAGTTGTTTTTGTCCGTGGTATCAACATTGAAGACCAGGTCCAGCGTCCAGTAAGCCGGCAGCTTCAGGAGCTTGGCCATGTTGATGTTGCCTTTGATGCGGTTGGAGATCATGCTGACGGCAAAGTTCAGCGGATATTCTGCCTGGCTGCCGTCTTCAGCAATATGCAGGGCAGAGAAACTGGTGCGGTCAAGTCCCTGCGTCGGCTGATTGGCAAGGTAAAGGATCTTGATGGTCATATAAAGATACTGGTCTTCCGCAGTGCGGTTTGCGGTCTGTTTGCCGATCATGGCCGGGGTGCTGACTTCGATGAAGATGTCATTTTTACAGTTGAATATGTTCTCGTTTGATTCATCCAGCAGGATCGGGTCGATTTTCAGCTGTGCCAGGGAAGGCAGTGTGAGCATCAGGAAAACACAGAGGAAGAGGAATGTTTTCAAAATACGTTTTATCATGGCAGTTCTCCTTACTCGGGCAGGTAGGTGAAGTCGTCGAAGTCGCAGCGGATGCGGTTTGCACCTTCCAAAAGCATCGACCCGCCTTCAAAGGAGACCGGGTTGGTGATGCCATCTTCATATTGGAAGGCAAATTTCCCGTTGAAATAGAAGTATGCGATCCCGTTCAGGCGGATCACATCGATCTTGATGTTTCCGGCCGGTCCGAAGCTGCTGAGGTCGGCAATTTCACTGTATTGCATTACACCCTCAACCGGTGTGAAATAGTAGGCTTTCTCGCCCGGATAAAGGATCACACCGCTTTCCCGTCCGGCACCGGCCAGCACTGCATCAGAATAACGGAGCCAGCAGTATCCGGCATTTTCCGGGATCGATTCTGCCCGGTTCATCCGATAGCTGACGTGGAAGCCTTTCGCGCGCTGTTCATCAAACTTCAGGCGTTTGTTGGCCGCGGATACCGTTGACGGCGCACTTTGCAGTGAGGTCATTACATCGGAGGCTTTGCCATCTTTGATATAGTATTGGTGCAGTACGTTACCGCCGGTAAATTCATTAACACAGCCCTGTGTTTCATTGTAGTTTTGTTCAAATCCCCGTTTGATGAATATTTCAGTGTCGGCGGTGCGGAGCAGTGTTTCCGGATTTTCCTGGGCAGAGACGCTGCTCAGCGCTAAAACCAAAGACGCCATCAGGCAGAAGATAAAGATCATCTTTTTCATGATTAAGGCATCACCTTTCTGACTGCAAGATTGTCAAAAGAGCAGTCTGTAACTTCTCCGTTCGGGAAAGCAAGCGCACCGTAGCGCAGTTGGAAAGGACCGGTTTTCCCGTCATGATTGACGCCGATCAGTTCTCCGTCGGCATAAAAGAGCGTTTCACCGGTCAGGCGGATGATCGTGACTTTGACCCGGTTGTTTTTTAACTCAGTCAGTTTCGTTTTGATTCCCTGTGCTGAGTCCCCGGCTCTCTTTTCCATATAGACTGCATCTGAAATGATCAGCGAAGTGGATTCAACTTCTTCTTCGGCGGAGAGCCCGGGGATATAATCATTGATATAGCCGAGATAGCATCCGCCCCCGTCTGCCGGGTAGAGATCATTCAGCGTAATTTCCAATTCAAAATAGAAATTCTTGAGATTTCCGGCATTGACTTTTTCAATGAACAGGTATTCGTTCAGTCCGTCCGGGTTGGAATAAAGAAGCAGGTTCCTTGTCCCGTTCTGAGTGCTGGTCTCGGTCGCTGTTTCCGGACCGATGTTCCCCCGCACAGCCGGGCTTTTGGTTTCGAATGCTTCATTGATGGAAGAGATCGGGAAAAAATTGTCGAGATTGTCACTGACAACTTTGGCCATCTCTTTGCTGAGTTCCTGCGCTGATGAGGTCATTGCGCTGTTCAGTGCCAGCATAAAGCTGCACAGCATCACAAATATCAGCCTTTTCATAGAGCCCCCTTTGTTTTTTATTTTTATATCAAAATTATAACTTGTGATTTTTTGCAAAATGACATTTTATCCCTGTGATTTTCGTCTTTTGTTGGAATAAGAGCAATTTCCGAAACTGCATATGGAGACACATGAAATCTGACAAAGGAAAAAAAATCTGATATAATTCACTCGTCCGGAGAGGTGGCAGAGTGGATGATTGCGCACGTCTCGAAAATGTGTTTACCCGCGAGGGTAACGGGGGTTCGAATCCCTTCCTCTCCGCTGTGAAAAAGCGCCCTGTTTATACGAACATACAGGGCGCTTTTCGTCGTTATTTGGATCCGGTTTTTTTCTATTCGTTGGTTTCCATGTGTGATTTGATTTTTGCGGCAACCATGTCGAGTGCGGCGCGGTTGCGTCCGCCATGCGGGACAATAATGTCAGCATACGTCTTGGAGGGTTCCACAAAGGCTTCGTGCATGGGGCGGACGACATTGATGTACTGGTCGCAGACGGATTTGACGGAACGTCCCCGTTCTTCAATGTCACGCTGCAGACGGCGCATAAAGCGGATGTCCGCGTCGGTGTCGACGAAGATCTTCATGTCCATCAGGTTGCGGAGCTCCTTGACGGCGAAAATCAGGATCCCTTCGATCAGGATGACGGACTGGGGCTCAATGTGCTCAGTCTCTTTGGCCCGGGTGTGTTCCACAAAGTCATAAATCGGGATGTCCACCGGCTGGTAGGCACGCAGTTTTTCGATATGCTTGATCATCAGCTCGGTTTCCAGGGAATCCGGATGGTCATAATTGACTTTCACCCGTTCCGAGAAAGGAACATTGCTCTGATCCCGGTAGTAAGAGTCGTGGGACAGATAAACGATCTTGTTGGTCATCAATGTGGCGACCAGTTCGCGGGAAAAGGTCGTCTTTCCGGAGCCGGTGCCGCCGGCGATGCCGATCACATAAGGTTCTTTCGAGAATGGTGTATCCAT
>CAYWKZ010000099.1:5614-11483 GCA_964459115.1 uncultured Leptolinea sp.
CGGTGCCGCCGGCGATGCCGATCACATAAGGTTCTTTCGAGAATGGTGTATCCATAAAAAGCTCCTTCCACAATTTAATGAGAAATTAGGAATGAGAAATGAGAAATTTTATTTCATTTCGCTGCTGCTAATTTCTCATTTCTAATTTTCTTCCTCATCTCCAAACCGCATTCTGAGGTATGATTCATACCGCTCCCGGCTGACCCGGCCTTCTTCGACTGCCTTGTGAACAGCGCAGCCGACCTCGGTCTCGTCATGGGTGCAGTCACTGTAATAACAGTCCTTGACCAGCTCCCGCAGCTCCGGGAAGTAACCGTCCAGCTCCTCAGGCTCGATGTCCCAGAGGGCCAGTGTTTTCAGGCCCGGCAGGTCGGCCACAAAACCGCCGTCCTGGAGCGGGAACATTTCCCGCACAACTGTGGTGTGCCGGCCTTTTTCATTGAAATCGGAAATCTCATTGGTCCGCAGGTCCAGAGAGGGATCAATGCGGTTGATGATAGTAGATTTCCCGACACCGGAAGGGCCGACCAGGCCGGAAATGCGGTTGGTCAGCAGTTCCCGGATCTCTTCGATGCCCGCTCCTGTTTCAGCCGAAACATAAACGGTTCGGTAGCCGAGCGGTGCATAATCACGGAACAATTCCCGGGCTTTTTCCTCTCCCAGCAGGTCGATCTTATTCACGACAATGACGGGCGTGATCTTCTGTTTTTCACAGACCACCAGGAATCGGTCCAGCATACGCAGCCGGGGCTCGGGGTGGGTGCAGGCAAAAACCAGCAGCACCTGGTCCATGTTGGCGATCAGCACCTGACGGTATTCGATCCTGATGCCGGTTGTCATGCGGATCAGTTCGTTGGTCCGCGGTTTCACCGCTTCTATGATGCCGCTGCCATCGGGCAGGATCTCAAATTCAACCAGGTCGCCGATAGCGATGATATCCGTATTTTTTCGTCCGCTTTTCAGTCTGCCGCGGATCTTGCAGGTTGTCAGCCCTCCGTCATGAAAGACATGATAAAAACCTGAGTGATATTTGAGGACGCGTCCCTCCATGCCGCTCAGCCTTCGTCTTCTTCCTCTTCCGGAACGATCTCCCACGGAGCGCGGGTGGGACGCGGGGTCGGGGTGTTGGTCGGGGTCGGGGAAGGTGTCTTGGTGATGTAAACACCGGTCTCCCAGCCGTAAAGGCTGCGTGCCTGTCCTTCAAAATAAAGCTCAATGACCCGGCGGAAGATCGGCACGGAAACCTCTGAGCCTTCACCGGCGAACTCTGCCAGCACCGCGATGGCGATGTCCGGTTTATCTGCCATGCCTTCGTTGGTATAGCCGGCAAACCAGGCGTTGGAATTCAGCCCGGTGTTGGTCGATGCGGAGCCGGTCTTGGCGTGGATCTCGTATTTCGTGTTGATAAAAGAGCTATACGCGGTTCCCCGCGGGTTGCGGACGACGGTCTCCATCGCGTCCTGGATCATCTGCAGATGTTCCGGAGTGACCGGGAGCTGTGCCTGTGCTTCCGGTTCGAAAGCAGCGACAACATTGCCGGCGGCATCCACGATCTGTTCGACGACCTGCGGGCGGTAAAGCGTCCCGCCGTTCCCGATGGCGGCAATAAAGCGGGCTACCTGCAGCGGGGTGACCAGCAGCGTGCTTTGACCGATGCCCAGCTGAACAGCGGCAAAGACTTCGTTCGGCGTATCTACGTTGCCGGGTTCTTCTTCCAGCTCACCGATCCCGGTGAGAGAGCCGAGACCGAAGCTGCGTGCCATGCCGGAAAGGGCATCCGGTCCTACCTTTTGATAAAGCTCTTTCCCGATCTTGTAAAACCACGGGTTGCAGGAGCGCATCAGACCTTCGGCAAGGGTCAGTGTGCCGGAGGGAGCTACTTCATGGTCCAGAGTCCAGTCATGCAGTTCAATACCGTCCAGTTCGTTCCAGTAATGGCCGCATTCATAGGTGTCGTTGATGTCATAAATACCGGTTTCCAGGGCGGCGGCCATTCCGATGATCTTGAACACCGATCCCAGCGGATACTGCCCCTGGGTGGCACGGTTGTACATCGGACGGTCGTTGTTATAAAGCAGATTGCCGCTGAAAAAGCTGTTGTAATTGTTGAAGTCCAGCAGGTTGGCGTCAAATCCCGGGGCGGAAGCCATGCCGAGGACCCGGCCGGTATCCCGTTCCAGCACCACCACAGCCGCGTTCAGACCGTTGACCGCCCGCTGCAGGTCATATTCAAACTGTTCGTCATAGGTCGTATAGATAGAATAGGAAGCTTCCGCTTCGGTGCGGGAGAGACGGTCGATCGTGTTGCCTTCGGCGTCCACCACATAAAGGGAAGCGCCGCGTTTCCCGGCCAGGTATTCCTGTCCCCAGGCTTCGATGCCCAGGCTGCCGATGCGTTCGTCAACACGATATCCCTGCCGCTGCATGGATTCTGCTTCTTCCGCGCTGATGGGCAGCACATAACCGATCATATGTACCCCGATACCACCTTCGGTGTAATAGCGTCCGGCGGTGTATTCTGTCACATAAACCCCGTCATAATCCCAAAGGTAGCTGTAGCGCTCTTCCATCTTGTCTGCGGTAACTTCCCCAATCACCAGATATTCAGTGGGCTCGGAATGGTTCATCAATTCCGAGATGACCTGCGGGGTCTTGCCGGTGAGGCGGGAAAGCTCGTTGATCAGGTTGCTCCAGTAAACAGATGGCACCTGCGCGGGGACAACGCCCAGCGAATAAGCACGGGTCTGATAGGCCAAAGCGACACCGTTGCGGTCATAGATCGTGCCGCGGGTAGGCACCTGGATGTCCATCACGAGGCGGTTGCCCGGTTGCAGTTCCGGCATGATCATGGTATCCTGCCATTGAACTTTCCAGGTTCCCGCTTCCAGAATGAGATCCATCAGGTTGTCACGGCTCAGGGTCCCGGCGAGCACGGTGTCAAAGGTTACATGAAATGCGACCTGTGAGGAATTGGGGCCGGTAAGCGCGGAAGTGATCTCATAGCCCAGTGATTTGAGGGTCATGGATACGGCAGTGTCATTGTAGCGTTTTTGAAAATAATCAAAATCAACCGAATCCCGGGATACCTGACAGAGCATGTTGAACATCTCGACATAGTTTTCTTCCTGCCAGGCTTTCAGAAAGGCTTCGGCTGCGAGCGTCGGGTCCGGCACTTCGGTCACTATCACACGCGGTTCCGGCAAAGGTGTATTGGTAGGTACCGGTGTCGGCGTATAAAGCTCGGATGGGTCCGGTTCTTTTTGGAACAGGCTGCAGGAGCTGAGCAGAAAAATCAAAATCAGGATCAGTGTCAGGTGTCTTTTCATTATTCTATAGTCTCCTTCATGTGCCGGGAACTTCAACGGTCGTGAGGTTCACCGCAGGAACGTAATTGCAGGGAACTTTTGTGCCTGCCTGGCAGGCTGAGCGAATTTGCGGAAAGGTATCTTGTCCGAAGCGATGGAACAGAACGCCGACATGGCAGAGCGGCAGGCCCATCACGGAAGCATAGCAGCCATGAATGGATTCCACCGGGTGGAACTCACGATTCTGGATCGCGTAGGCTCCGGCTTTCCCCATCGGGTCACCGCTGGCGATGTAATCCAGTATCTCATCCCGGCTCATGGTGCGGAAGCGGACGACCGTTTCACACACGGTCTGCAGGATACTGATCTTTCCGCTGTTCCGGTATGCCAGGGCGGCTGCGGTACAGACCAGGTGTTCTTTCCCGTTCAGCAGCTTCAGCATTTCTTCCGCCTGGTCTTCATCCCGAGGCTTTCCGAGGATCTGATGATTGATGTAAACGGTCGTGTCGGAGCCAAGCACAAACCCGCCTTCAGGCAGTTCGTTTGCAAAATGCAGGGCCTTACCGAGTGCCATGCGCTGGCAATAGGGGACCGGAAGCTCACCGATGAGCGGACTCTCGTCGATATCTGCCGGGTGTGATTCAAATTCCAGCAGGATCCAGGACAGCATTTGCTGCCGGCGTGGGGATTCTGATGCCAGGATGATTTTACCAGTGTCCATGAATTAAATTCTATCACGAGCTGAAGCGTTAACGACAGATGTTTTTTTGAAAAGTGAAAAAGGAGGACTGCAATGCGAATATTCTCGTGATGGGTGGTACCTGACATTTGTAATTATAAAAACATGATTAATAAGTGTATTAAAAATGAAAGAATTTTGAAATTCATAGCAATTAATTGAAAAAATTTTGATATAATAAGTACCAGAAGTTTAGCCGCAGAGAACAATCCGCCGGAAAAGGAGGATTGGTTTTTTTCGATTGACAAGAACTGTCCTTTGTAAATATAACATGGTCAAAAATTTATGAAGGAGAAGTTCCGTGGTATATGCGTAGTGTTTATGAAAATGTCGGGAAAGTCACCGGAGACGCTTTCATTGCCATAAAAGCTGAATGTTTGGAAGCGGATGCTCCCGGCAATTTCAGGAGGTAAAAAATGAAGAAGGTTCTATTTACGTTTTTTGTCGTATTTGTGATTTTGATGGCATCCTTTGTTGTTCAGGCTCAGGATGAGTCCGGTTTGCCGGTGACAGACCCCGGACCTGCGGTTTTGATACCTGAAATTATCCCTGAGGAAGATCTCAAAATCAGTGATAAAGTTGTTGTCCAGATTTCAGGGAGAACAGACACTTTCGAATATGACGGGTCTGAACACTCTGTTGATGGCTATGAGTATGAGATCACATGTGATGACAATCCGGATTTGGGCTTTTCCGATTTTCATTTGACACTGAAGGATGGTTATGGAGCCTCTTCTGTACTGACAAACCCGGGTGTTTCATACATGAAATTATCACAAGATTCGTTTGATTATAACCGGGAAAAATATGTAAACGTAAGCTTCGAAATAGAAGATGGTTGGATCGAAATTACAGAAAATGAGTTATGGGAGCGGGTGCTGTATCCGGAGCTTTTTGAAGTTGAAGAAATAGTGGAAGAGCCCGTCGAAGAGATCGTGGAAGAACCTATTGTCGAAGAACCGGAGGCGGAACCTGTTATTGAGGAACCGGTGAAAGAACCCGTCGTTGAAGAGCCGGAGCCGGAACCTGTTATTGAGGAACCGGTGAAAGAACCCGTCGTTGAAGAGCCGGAGAAGGATCCTGTCAATAAAGATGGAGTCACTCCGGAAGTGACAGTTTTGGAACCTGTTATTGAGCCGGAAGAACCGGTGAAAGAAGAAAATGTTCCGGCAGTAACGCCGACCGTTATTGTGCCTGTGGTTGAGGATGAACCGGAAGCGGAAACCGCACCTGAACCGACCGAGGTTGATGACCATGTGTATGACACGGTTGTTGTTTCCATCAAAGGGAATCAGTCGATCGTTGATTATGACGGTCAGGAACATGTTGTCGAAGGTTATGAAGTAACAGACATCAGCGACAGTGAATATACCGAAGCTGACTTCATGTTCACCGGCGTTGATCGTGCTGCACTGACGGAACCCGGTTTTCAGCCGATGGGTTTGGATAAAACAATGTTCGGCAACAAAAACACCCGGTTCCTTTATGTCGAATTTGATGTTACCGATGGGTTTATTGAAGTGAGTCCATCTAATTTTGGGATGAACGATGAGGCGACTGCAGAACCTGTCGAGGACGAAACAACCGAAGGTGAACTGACCGAAGGCGAACCGGTTGAAGGTGAACTGACCGAGGACGAAACGATCGAAGGTGGACCCGTTGAAGGTGAGCTGACCGAAGGCGAAACAACCGAAGGCGAACCCCTTGAAGGTGAGCTGACCGAAAGCGAAACAACCGAAGGTGAATCCCTTGAAGGTGAGCTGACCGAAAGCGAAACAACCGAAGGCGAACCCCTTGAAGGTGAGCTGACCGAAGGTGAAACAAC
>CAYWKZ010000100.1:0-11444 GCA_964459115.1 uncultured Leptolinea sp.
TGCTGGCGCCTCATTACATGGTTTCAAGCTCGAAGATGTGGCTTTCGGATCTGCCGGCCATGCTTGGTTTGCTCGCGACAGTCTGTGCGGCGGTGGACTGGTTCCAGAAACCGCGTTCCGTCTGGCGCATGCTGCTTGCCGGCTGCCTGATGGGGCTGTGTGTTACGGTTCGTTCACAATTCATCGCGCTCATCCCCTTCATCCCCTTCTTTTTCCTGCTTCGGAAGGGACTGCCGTTTCGGGACCGTCTGTTCCCCGCTGCCGGGTTTATGCTTGCGGCTCTGATGGTCATCGCTCCCTGGTTCATCCGTTCGAAGATCCTCACCGGCGATTATATCCTGGACGAGCCGGGTGTGCACAGCACGGAGCTGGCCCGCCGCTGGTCCGATGATGTGAACAATGTCGTTTCACGGAATCCCGGTGAAAGCGACGCGGAATATGCCGCCCGCAACAAACAGCACATGATCGACTTCTTCTTCGAGAAGCCTCTCTATGTTATCCAATTTACCGCGTCCCATTTCTTTGCGAACGAGATCTACGGTCTTTCAGCGCTCCCCTTTGGAACGGACCCGGGACTGACCATCCATGACGTCACGAATACCGATTTTCATGATGTGCCGGGCCGTCTGCTTGCCGGGAAAAACGTCCCGGTGGTGCTGGCTTTCCTGGCGGTGATCGCCCTTGGCATGGGCGCTGCCTGGAAACGCGCGGGCTGGGCGGGATTGCTGCCGATGCTAATGTGTTCCCTTTACCTCGGCATCACCAGTGCAGCCCGATACTCCGGCTGGCGTTTTGCCCTGCCCGGGGATTGGTTTTTCTATTTTTACTTTGCCCTGGGGCTTGGAGAGGCCGCATGGCAGCTCGCTGCCGCTTTGAAAGGCAAACGGACTGAGTTTTTGTCTGTCCCGAAGCTGGACACAGGCGCTCAGCCGGTTTATCCCGCTGCCATTACCGGGATCCTTGTCCTGTTTCTCTTTCTTGGTGCCGTCCCGGCTCTCTGCGGAAAAATCATCCCGCAGCAGGTCTTTCTGCAGACTACGGAACAGAACACCCGTGACCTTGAGCTCATTACAGCCGCTCTTCCTTCAGAAAAACAAACGCTGGATGAGCTGCTTTCCGAACCGGGCGTTGAAGTGCTGAATGGGAGACTCATCTATCCCCGTTATTTTGAGCGAAACGAGGGCCTTTCCAGCGGACATCCCTGGATCGCTTACCGCATCCGCGAATTCACCCGTCTCGGGTTTGTTTTATTGAATGAGGAAAATCATGACGTCATTCTGCCGCTGCAAACCGAACCATCCTTCATCCCCAATGCCGCGGAGGTTTATGTCATCGGCCGGGATGTGGAGGATTATTTCCGGGCAGATGCCGTAATTATTCCGAATATCGCGTCAGATGCCGCGCCGCGCGTTCTGACATTTGAAAATCAGGAGGTACACCCATGAATATTGCCAGTGCTGTTGAAGCCATTCGTCAGGGAACGTATGACGAAACGTTGAAAAAACTTTATCCGCGCTATACATCCGACCCGGAAAAGTATAAAAGCCGCATAGAAGAGCTGCTGAAGGCTTTCACGGAGCATTTCACGGAGCCGGATGACATCCATCTCTTCAGTGCTCCCGGACGGATCGAGGTTGGCGGCAATCACACGGACCATCAGCATGGCAACGTTCTGGCTGCTGCGATTGACCGGGATATGATCGCCGCTGCTGCGTTGAACGGCACGGAAACAATCCGCATGTTCTCCATCGGGTTCGGCGGTCTGGAGATCGACCTGAACGACCTGGAACCGCATGAGGATGAAAAGGAAACGACGGTTTCCCTGGTTCGCGGTGTCACTGCCGAGATCAAAAAAGCCGGATTCCCGGTGAAGGGTTTCGATGTCTGCATCGCGTCCGATGTGCCCGGCGGCTCCGGTATCTCTTCCTCAGCTGCCTTTGAAGTGCTCTATGGCGAGGTACTCAATGGCTTGTTCTGTGAGGGAAAGCATTCCCCGGTGACACTGGCGAAGATCGGTCAATATGCCGAACAGCATTATTTCGGCAAGCCCAGCGGACTGATGGATCAGACAGCTTCCGCTGTCGGCGGGTTTGTGACTATTGATTTCAAGGATACCTCCAATCCGGTCATCCGTCCGATTTCAACCGAGGAACTTGGCCGCCAATATGTGATATTTGTCATCGATACGGGGTCAGCTCATGCTGATCTTTCCAACGTTTATGCCGGCATACCGATCGAGATGCGCAAGGTGGCGGCTTATTTCGGGAAAGAGGTCCTGCGGGAAGTGGATGAAAACAATTTCTGGGCTGAAATCGGCAAGGTCCGCAAACAGACAGGCGACCGTGCTGTGCTGCGTGCGATCCATTTCTTTGAGGAGAACCGGCGTGCCATCGATGAAGCCTCGGCGCTCGAACAGGGGAAGATCGATGAGTTCCTGCACATTGCGAAGGAATCCGGATTATCTTCCTACATCCACCTGCAGAACGTGATCATCAGCGGACAAAAGGAACATCAGGATGTGGCCTTTGCCCTGGCAGTTGCGGAAAAAGCGCTGAATGGCAGAGGGGCTTTCCGGGTCCATGGCGGCGGTTTTGCCGGCACGATCCTGGCAATCGTCCCGGTGGAAAACAGCGAAAGCTTCAAACAGGAGGTCGAGGCTCAGCTCTTCCCCGGCGCCTGTACGCTCATGTCCATCCGTCCTGTCGGCTGTGCGCAGGTGTTTTAGCGTATAGGTGTTAGGTGATAGGTATTAGGTATTAGGTTTTAGGTTTTTAGGATTCCGGGTTCCAAGCGCCGCCTATCCACTATCCACCGGTAACTGGAAACCAACAACCGGCAACTGACAACTGGCAACAGACAACTAAAAAATGCCCGACTTACTGAACGCGCTTCTGATGTCCTTTGGCTTCATGACTGCCCTGCCCATCCCGCAGCGGAAAGAATGGAGTGATCTCGATTTCGGTTGGTCAGCGGTGTTTTATCCGCTGACCGGTGCCCTGATCGGGCTGGGCGCTGCTGCGGCGCTTCGCTTGTTCTCTGCTGTGTTTGCAGGACCGATCGCGTCTTTTCTGGCGCTCATCATCTGGATCCTGCTCAGCGGCGGGCTCCATTGGGACGGGCTGGCCGATTGTTTCGACGGCTTTGGCTGTTCGGCTTCTCCGGAACGGCGGCTGGAGATCATGAAGGATTCCCGGCTCGGTACCTATGGCGCGCTGGGCATTTTCTGTTCGCTCATTCTCAAATGGCTTTGCCTTTGGCAGCTGCCGGATAATAAATTCCTGATCTTCTTCGCGCTGGTCGGCGCATCTGCCCGCTGGTCGATGCTGTTTCTGCTTTCCCGGCCGCTTGCGAACCCCAACGGCATGGCAGCCATGCTCAAACAGCACTGCCCGAAGCGGGTGCTGCTTTATGCGCTTCCGCTTCCGCTCCTGCTGGCGCTTCTTTATGGTCCTTTCGGCTTCCTGTATCTTTTGATCAGCCTTTTCAGCACTGCGCTGCTGGGACTGATCGCGGGGAAGAAGATCGGCGGCATCAACGGTGATGTTTTGGGCTTCAGTATTGAGCTGGCTGAGATCGTGCTTTTGCTGGCCGCGCAGGTGATCCCATGAGACCGTGGATCGGGGAACTTCCTTTTCGGCTCGGGACCACTTCCTATATCATCCCGGACGACATTCTGCCCAATGTGCGCTGGCTGGCCGGGAAGGTGAAGGATATCGAGCTGGTGCTTTTTGACATTGACGAATACTGCAACATCCCGGATGAAACGCAGCTTTCGGAGCTGATCGCGTTAGCGGAGGTCCATGACCTGACCTATACCGTTCACCTGCCGCTGAACCTTAACTTTTCAGACCGGGAGCAGGATATCTCCATTGCCAAAGCGCTTAAGGTCATCAACGGCACCCGCTCCCTGGGTCCCCGGGCTTTTGTGTGTCACCTGGAATGCAAAGATATCCCGGAATGGGAGGGCGAGGCGCTGATGGATTGGCAGGAACAGCGGATCCGGGCGGTACGTTCGCTGACGGAAAGGGGATGCATTTCAGCCTCGGAGCTTGCAGTCGAGAACCTGGAAAGCTATCCCATTGATTGGAATGAACCCGTGATCCGCAGCTGCGGGACGCATGCCTGTCTGGATATCGGGCATCTGTTTTTGCGGAAAATTGATCCCATTCCGGTGATGCGGAAATGGCTCCCGCTCACTTCCGTGGTGCATCTGCACGGGGTCGGTACGCGGGATCACCAGTCGCTTTCTCACATGAGTTTGGACACCGTTCGGGAAGTGATCATGGAATTGATCCGGACCGATTATCGCGGTGTGGTGACGCTTGAGATTTTTAATGAGGCGGACCTGACCGCTTCCCTGGACATGATAGAGGCTTGTTTATGATAGCTATTATGAATGAAACGAATGGGGCTGCCGGCGAGGCATTGCCGAACCTGACTTTTATCCTGGGCGGTGCGCGGAGCGGGAAATCCGCACTTGCGGAGGCCCGGGCAAAGGAACATGGGAATAACGTCATCTACTGTGCCACAGCTGAGATCCTTGATGAGGAAATGAAGGATCGTGTCAGACGGCACCGGGAACGGCGGCCTCAGCCCTGGAGAACAGTGGAAGCTCCGCGCAAGGCTGCGGAGAAGCTTTCTTCGGCTATGAAAGAGAACGCGGCTGACTGCGTGCTGTTTGACTGCCTTTCGGTTCTCAGCTCCAATGTGCTGCTGAGCCTGTATGAAAACATCGGGGAGGCGGCTGCCTTTGAAGCGCTGTGCCGGCGGGAGCTGGACGCGTTGCTGCGGCTGGTCGCTGCTTACCCGGAAACGCATTGGATCATCGTCTCCAATGAGGTCGGGATGGGGGTCGTTCCGGCTTATAAGATGGGCCGTACCTACCGGGACATGCTGGGCCGTGCCAATCAGACTGTTGCGGCAAAGGCCGGGGAGGTGTTTTTCATGATCGCCGGTATTCCGGTCAGAATCAAATAACTGCTGAAAAGAGGGGCAGCCCCTTTTGACACTTTGGCCTGTCTCCCGGTGAGAATTTACAGCGGAATGGCGCCGCCCCCGGGTACCGACCCTCTATTGCAATTTGGGTGGATTATTTTAATAGGACGCAAATATCTGTCTATAGGCGAGCCGCATATCGAATCTGATCTGATTCAGAAATTCCCATACTCTCCATGGCTTCAGATGCATCCCATCCATTTTTTTTCATCAGATTTTTTATCACAGCAATCAGTGAAGTATCAACTGCTTTTTGATTTTCTTCCTGAATAACATCTTTCATTAATTCTTTCAATGCGTCACTCATGATTACACTCTTCTTTCTTACATTTTCGTATACACCAATATTTGCGGATGAACTTACTGTTAATACGGCATCAGCATTTTGCCGATCAACAGGGTCGACATATAAACTTGCTGCTGAAATGAAGTTCTCTACATCCTCTTCACTTGCATGTTCACTCAATAAACGCAGACTCGTATGAATTTTTCCTTCCAATTCACTGGTCAAAATAAATTATGTCGGAATGTTTATTGTTCCCGAAATATTATATATTCCGGGGTATCTTTTCTCAATGGCTCCGCCCCGGGTACCGACCCTCTATTTGTGATAGAGGCGGTTGATCTCGTAGCGCGGTTCGCAGGTCACGCTGATGCCGAGGCGTTTGAGCAGTTTTTCATCCTCATCGCTGATGATCACGGAAAAATGCGCTTCCGTGTCACTCAGGCGGCTGAGCTGTTCTTTGGCGACCTGAGCCATGGGGTTGGTCAGCGCACAGATGGTCAGCGCCAGCAGCACCTCATCCGTATGCAGCCGGGGATTCTTGTGATGCAGATAGCGGGTCTTGAGGTCACAGACCGGTTTCAGCACCTCGGTGGAGATCAGGTCGAAATGGTCGTCGATCCCGCCCATGGTTTTGAGGGCATTGAGCAGCAGCGCTGCCGCCGCACCCAGGTTGTCCGAGGTCTTCCCGGTCACAACACGCCCATCGGGAAGCCGCAGGGCGCCGGCCGGGCCGCAGGTCATTTCCGCCTTGACCAGTGCCGCGGAAATTTCCGGACGGATCCCGGCAGTGATGCCGGCCTGTTTCATCAGAAGGTCCAGCTTCCGGACCACTTCATCGCTGCATTTCCCCCGGACGCGCTCAACGGATGCGGTGTAAAAACGGCGCAGGATCTCTTTGTAGGAGGCTTCCCGGCAGGCTTCGTCATCAACGATGCAGGAGCCGATCATGTTCACGCCCATATCCGTCGGGGATTTGTAGGGACAAACACCCTGGATCATTTCAAAGATCGTGCTCAGGACGGGGAAGATCTCCACGTCCCGGTTATAGTTCACCGCCAGTTCGCCGTAGGCTTCCAGGTGATAGGGATCGATCATGTTCACATCGTTCAAATCGGCTGTCGCCGCTTCGTAGGCCAGGTTGACCGGGTGCTTGAGCGGCAGGGACCAGACCGGGAAGGTCTCGAATTTCGCGTACCCGGCTTTGATGCCGCGCTTGTTCTCATGATAAAGCTGGGAAAGGCAGGTCGCCATTTTCCCTGAGCCGGGCCCCGGGGCGGTGATGACCACCAGCGGCCGGGTCGTTTCGATGTAATCGTTTTTGCCGAGACCTTCTTCAGAAACCACATGGGCGACCTCGGAGGGATATCCTTCGATGGGATAATGCCGGTAACAGCGGATCCCCAGCGCGGTGAGGCGTTTCAGAAATTCATCGGCGGAGACCTGCCCGCTGTATCGGGTCAGGACCACGCTGCCGACGAAAAGGTCCATGCTGCGGAAGCCGTCAATGAGGCGCAGGACGTCATCTTCATAGGTGATGCCCAGGTCGCCGCGCATTTTGTTTTGCTCGATCGCGTTGGCATTGATCGCGATGACGATCTCCACGTCATCTTTGAACTGCTGCAGCATGTGGATCTTGCTGTCCGGCAGGAAGCCGGGCAGGACACGGGAAGCATGATAATCGTCGAACAGCTTTCCGCCGAATTCCATATAGAGCTTGCCGCCGAATTGCTCGATCCGTTCGCGAATGTGCTCGGATTGAATTTTTACATATTTTTCGTTATCGAAACCGATCTTTTTCATATACTTACTCCGATCCGAATCATGCCCGGGGCCTGCTGCCGTCAGGCGTTTGTCCCATTTATGAGGTCTGTTTTGAACAAAAACTTATAAAAAATATAACATAAAAATTTCCGAAATAGGAGAAGTCAGGAAACAGAACTGCAACCTGATCCGGTACACAAAGAGGCACCTGATACAGGTGTACCTCGATCGGTACACACTGTATCAAAGGTGCCACAAGAATTAGTGTGACACTGAAACGTGTGCGGGGAGGATGATCTCGCCGGTCAGGTCACGGTCATAAACATAGATTCGATATCCTTCCGTTTCAAGAATCTGATCCGGGGCACCCAGCAGTATGGTGACCACATCCTCGCTGACGTGAAGGTAACCGCTGCCGTCGAAGACAATGAAATGGTGTGGGCTTGTGCGGTACCATTCGGTCTTGCAAAACCAGTTCTGCATTTCCATGTGATCCGGTTCCCCCAGCACCGGGACCTGTCCCCGGATCGCGCGGACCCTCACCTGATCCTTTGCGGCCACAGTGGTGTGAGAGGCGTTCCAGAAATCGGCATATCCCTCGGTGAGACCGCGCTCTTCAAGAAATGCGGCCAGACGGTCCTGAGGCGTTTCTGCTCGTTCGGTAACGGGCGCTATGAAAAACAGCAGGCCGGCGGCAAGGAAGGCGATCTCACAGGGAAGAGGCCGGAAGGTGCAGCCTTTGGATCCCAGACTGCGGCAGATCAGAACAGCTGCAGCGAAGGGCAGCCAGGAAATGTAGCGGGCGGAGTCCGGGGCGGTGTAGATATCGGTGAAAAAGCAGACAAGGCACATCACCGTGAGGCTGAGCGCGCAGATGACCGAGACCGGGTCGCCTTCTCCCTGTTTGAGAAAGCGGCGCAGGATCGAAACCAAACAAAGGAGCGCGGCCAGGATGATCACGGCTGCCGCGGCCAGGCTGAATATGCTGCGAAGATTCCATGTGTCGGACGGAAGATCTGCGCGGAAGACGTTCAGGATCCCCTTTCCAAAGAGCAGAAACTTTTCTCTCAGCGCGTCCATGTTGACAAATTTGCGGGTATCCAGAAAACTGTTTTTGTTGATGCCGCCAAGTTTCATCAGCAGGGCGTCCAGCCGCATGCCCAGCGCTGTGCCGGCGAGAGCGATCCCGGCCAGCCAGGCGCTGCGTTTTACGCTGAATTTCGGCTCGTTCCTGAGCAGGTTCAGAGCGCAGAACAGCAGAACCGGCACAACGGCGATGATCAGCAGCTGCATGTCGCTCATGCATCCGCTCCCTGTCAGCAGCCCGAAGAGGACCCATGAGGAAACCGGGACCTGCTCCGCGGTTAAAATGCGTTCGGAGATGAGCAGCAGCAGGCAGAAATAGATGAATATCGCGCAGTGCCCCCGCAGGTATCCGAGCCAGGTCAGGGTCGGGAACCCCGTGAGCGCCAGATAAAGCAATGCTTTGGGGAGCGGGGCGCTCAGATGGTCATTGAAGGCCAACCTGTACCCGAGTATGCTCAGGCAGATGACCATCGCAGAGGCCGCGATGAGATAGGCATAAGTGTCTATGCCTGTGATCGCGGTCCCGAGCACATAAAAGGGCAGTTCGGACAGGTAGAAAGAGACACCGGTCAGGTTCCAGCCCTTCAGCAGGATGTTGCCGCTGAGGATGTCGGCTGCCTGCAGCACCTGGTTGGCATGGTCGGAGTTGAGCGGGACACGGAGGAAGGTGAGATAAATATAAACGCAGTGAAGCCCAATGAGCAGGAGCGATGCAAAGAACGAAGCGGAGGGTTTCCGTGAATGATTGCTTCTCGTGTTGGTGTCCGGTCTGTTCATGGCTCTGACCTGCTATTGATGGATAAGGACCAGATAAGGCGGAATTTCTTCGACATTTGCCGTGTTATCCGGTTCTGAGGATGTGCGGATGATGGTGAAGGTGTTCCCCGGTGCGTCGGGGGCTGTTGTAAAAGCGATATTTCCCTTGGCGGCGACACTCAGGAGTGCGAGATCGCTCTGCGGGCAGGCTCCCTGAAGCTGATGATGGCCGTTCAGGTAAATGATGACATGATCGGCAGGACCGGCTGGCCTGCTGCGTACGATGGGACCGACGCTGAACAGGATGGTGAGGAGTGAGAACATGCTGACGAGGGCCGAGAGCGGCAGCCGCCTTTGGGCGAAACGAAGCTCGCGGAAAGCCAGGGCTTCCTTGATTTGGATCAGCAGCAGTGCAGTTCCGAACGGCAGCCAGGAACAGAGGATTGTTTTCTGTTCACGGTCTCCGCTGACGGGCAAACAGCACCAGAAAAGCGTTGTAAAAATAAATAATGCGTATAGATATTGAGATGTGTGTTGGTGCTGATGGGCGCAGAATCGCAGGGCGGTCCGGATCAATCCCCAGACCATCAGCAGGAGCACGACGGTCATCAGGAAATAACGCCCGGTGGTGAAGTTCATGATCGGCTGTTGGGAGAAGTCCGCCCGGAATACGGTTTGAAGCGCGCGCAGCGTCTCATGGACTGCGTGAGGCTGTGCCGGGTGGATGAAGGGTTTCGGCAGAGAGAAACCCATCAGGATGAAACTGAGCAGTGAAAGAATTGCCGATTGCCGCTTGCGCCGGTCGATAAAGTCAGAAAGAAAATGAGGCGTCAGGATCAACCCCAAAATCAGGAATGGTGCGCCCTGTATCGCGCTTATCCAGTTCGGATCAGGGAGCCCGGTGAGGGCGGTCCAGATCAGGAGGTTGGGGAAGGTGGTCAGTCCGCGGGATTTCAGGATGAGCAGACCTGTGCAAAACAGGAGCAGATAAAAAAAGAGGCTGACAGCGATCGAAGTGAAGGTGCCGAGACCGAGGACTTTCACAAAAAGCAGATATACCGGCAGTTCCAGTGGGGGAAAAGCCCAGTCGGAGAGCGGCCCCGTATGCTGAAGGATGTTCCAGGCGGCGAGGACCTTTTCTGCAGCCCTTTCAGTCAGCGGGACCTGCAGTGCCTGTGTAAAGGAATAAAGGCCGGTGATGGCCGCCAGCAGGATCAAAACCGGATATCTGTCATATTTGTGTTTTTCCATAAAAATAAATATAACATCTTTTTATATGTTTTGTTATTTCAATTTTCGAATATTCGTTATACAAAAAAGCGCTCCCGGTGAGAGGAGCGCTTTATAAACTCATTCAGTTGATCTTACTCGAGGGTGTAGATGTCATCGCCGTATTTATCAGCAAAAGAATCGCGGTCAGCGGGGACGACGATGTCACCGGAGAGGATCGCGGCTTTCGCGGTTTCAACAGCGGCCAGAGCTTCTTCGCTCAGCAGGGTGGTGGTGGGGGCGATGTCAACAGCACCGGATTCCAGTGTGTAGAGTTTGTCGCCGGCTGCGAAGGTGTCATTGACAACATCTTCGATGAGGGAGAAGACGGAAATGTCAACACGCTTCATGGCGGAGGTCAGGACATTTTCCGGAGCCAGGTAGTTCTGGTCCTGGTCAACACCGATGGCATATTTGCCCTGTTCGGCAGCGGCTTCGATGACGCCCATACCGGTAGCGCCGGCAGCATGGTAGACAATGTCTGCGCCGTTGGTGTACATGTTGAGGGTGGCGGATTTACCACCGGCAACGTCACCGTAGCTGTTGGCATTGAAGGCCTGGATGGTGCAGTCCGGGCAGGTGTCGAGGACACCGGCGTAGTAACCGACACCGAAGGTATCCATCAGCGGGGAGATCATGCCGACAACATAGCCGACGTTCTTGGTTTCGGTCATGGTAGCGGCAACAACACCGACCAGGTAGGAGCACTGTTCGGTAGCGAAGTTGACACCAACAACATTGTCGCCAACGGAACCGTTGTCGATGATCGCGAATTTCTGATCCGGATAAGCTTCGGCAACTTCAGCAAGCTGGTCAGCCATCATCCAACCGACAGCGATGATGAGGTCGTAACCATCATCGACGGCCATGGTCAGGTTCGGTTCGTAGTCAGCATCGGTCTTGGATTCGAAGTATTTCACATCCACGCCAAGTTCTTCCTGCGCGCGCAGCATGCCTTCCCAGGCAGAGGCGTTGAAGGACTGGTCATTGATACCGCCGGTATCGGTGACGAGGGCGATCTTCACATCAGCAGCGAAAGCGGCTGTGCTGACGAGCGCAAGCATTGCAAGCACTAAGACAAACAATAAACCTTTTTTCATACAATTAACTCCTTTGGTTTTCTGAATGCTGTGGTGACACAGCATTTTTCCACTATCTTCAATGAGTAATTATAACAGAATTTTTTAAAATGCAAAGTTCATGAGAAAAAAGCCGATATGGAATCAGGTCACACAGAATCGAGTAGGGGAGCTTTAAGAGGCTCCCCTCTCACACCACCAGTACATGCCGT
>CAYWKZ010000101.1:0-11416 GCA_964459115.1 uncultured Leptolinea sp.
GAGCTTGCGGGGCACCGACGGAATTTGACACCGCTGAGCGGGCGATGGTCTGCCTGAAGTGCGGCAGCAAGATCTATCCGCGCATCAATCCGGCGGTGATCGTCGGGGTACGCAACGGGGACAGGCTGCTGCTCACCCGCTATCGGGTGGGGTATGGGTATAACGCGCTGATCGCAGGCTTCACCGAAATCGGTGAGACGCTGGAGGAGACCGTCCAGCGGGAGGTCATGGAAGAGGCCGGGCTGAAGGTGAAGAACATCACTTACTATAAGTCCCAGCCCTGGGGGATCGCCGCTGATGTGCTGATGGGCTTTTACTGTGATGTGGACGGTGATGACACCATCCACCGGGATGACTCCGAGCTGAAATATGCGGAGTGGGTCAGACGGGAGGATATCGTGCTCCAGCCGGACAGCCTGAGCCTGACCAATGAGATGATGAGGGTGTTTAAATATAGTGGCTAGTGGTTAGTTTCTGGTTCCCTGTGTTTTTTATTAATTCCTAACTACCAGCCACTAATCACCAGTAACTAGCCACTAATCACTATCCACTAGACACTAATGTACCCTTTGAAAATTGATCATGGTGAGGCTTTTGTCGCACTCGGAGTTGGGACGGAAGTAGATTTTTTCCGAGGCCGGCAGGCGGTTCATGTCCAGGATCTGGATCCAGACAGGCTTGTCGAAGGGGTGGACCGGGCGTCCCAGCGTGATCTCATAGCCGGAGTCGCCGTAGATCGGGAACAGCCCGGAAAGGGTTTCCGAAAGGGAGCCGTCGGCATAACCAACCTGCACGTAATAGCCGATCTGAGGGGTGCCGCGTTTGTCCATCAGGCTGCCGGCGACGCCCATCCAGGTACAATTTGCGTTGGGATAAACTTCCGCGGGATCGAAGGAGGAGGGGCTGCCGAGCAGTTCGAACCATTCCTCGCTGTACTGTGAGGTGCTGCCCTGTGTGTAATGCTTAACGGTCATGGTGCTTTCCGCCAGCGCCAGCAGGTCTGCCGCGTTGCCTTCCACGGTCTTGCGGGGCCGGAGCTTCGGCGTAGGCGTGAGCGTTGGCGTCGGTGAGACAGTGGGTGTGGCGGTGATGGTCGGGGTAAAGGTCGGCGTCGGCGCTGTGGCGGTGGGCGTTTGGGAAATGGTCGGCGTGATGGTCAGGAAGAGCACTTCCTGCGTCTGTTCGAACCAGTAAGTGGGATTTTCCAGCGGAGCTTTGAAGCTGCCGCCGAAATTTTTGAGCGCGAGGTGACGAAAGAAAACCGCGATCGCAGCGATGACCAGGATCGCGAAAAGGGCAAGGATCCACTTGACGCGCCGCTCCCGGCGGAGACGCCGCTGCCGCCGGTACTTGAGGTCCGGCAGGTCATCGTAATCGTAGGTTTTCTTCTTCCGCATGATCAGAGGATCTCGATCTGGGCCTGGTTTCTCTGTTCTTCCAGCCAGTCCGTGAGCGCTTTGCGCTGGGCGAGCTGCTGAACCTGGGTGTCCATGGCGCGGCCGGTCTGCTTTTCAGCGACATAAAAGATGTTATATACGCCGTCAAGCTCCATGATGTCGGTGTGTTCACCCGCATTGAGTGCGAAGATCTTGTCTTCGGCTTCCTGTGAGAAAAGGACGCCCCGGGGGAACCAGCTCATGTCGCCGCCGGTGACCTCGTCATAATTTTTTGCCATTTCCGTGAAAGAGATGCCCATGTTCAGGCGGTTCACCACCTCATCAAGGTCAGAGCGGCGCTCGGACCAGATGCGGTAAACGTGCAGCTGTTCGGTGTCTTTGAGCTGTGCAAAGATGACTTCCCGCATGTTGGCCGCAGCGGTTTCCCGTTCAAGCGCTCTGCGGAAGCTGTCCTGATTGTAATGGTTCTGCGACTGCCATTCGCGGAGGGCATCACAGGAGCCGAGTTTGATGCAGAGGGCCTGGGTCTGTGTTTCCAGGTCGGTGCTGTCCGGTGCGATGCCGCGGAGCTGTGCCGCCGAAAGGAACAGCGTCTCGTCGATCAGGTCTTCCATGGCCTCATCCCGGAGGGCAGCGTCATCGGGGACATTCTCACCCAACTGTTCATAAGCTTCCCTGAGCTGGGTCTTTTTCAGGTCCACGTCTTCAATGGCGATGACGAGCCCGTTGACACGGGCTGCGGCGGGAGGGAGCGTCGGTGTGGGTTCCGGGATCGGGGTTTCGGTCGGGGTCGGTTCTTCAGTCGGGGTAGTTGTCGGATCTGCATGGGGGACCGCACAGGCGCTGAACAGAACAGCGCAGCACAGGATTAACAGGAGTGTTTTCTTCATAAGGCTAATTTTAGCATAAAGGTGATAAAATTGCGTTTGGATATTAATAAAAAGACAGAGGAAAGCGAACATGAAAAACATCAAAAACCTGATCATTCCCGGAATTTTACTTGTGATCCTGATCTCCGCGGCAGCTGTGCAGCCGCAGCTCAGCATGGACGAACAGTCAGCCATTGTTGAGGCGGTGGTGCAGACGATGAACCCGGATGCCATGAAGGCGACGGTCATTGCCGAGGTGGAGGCGGACCTGTTGGAAAAATTCACCGCTGCCGGTTATGTGGGATTGGCCGCGGCCCTTTCCGTGCCCGGTCAGGAAACCGGGGAGAGCGCAGCTCCGGAAGCGATCCAGCCGACTGTTACGCCGACACCGACTTTATCTCTTGAGGAAAGCACACCGGTGCCCGAAGCAAAAGCCGGTCCCCGGCTGGTCGAAACCAACATCGCGGATTATTATGATGGGGCAGTGCAGCAGGAGGACGGGACCTACCGCGGGCTGCATGCCAAACAGGTGAACGCCTACGCCTACACGATCGGCGAGGATGAAAACGGCGTAGTCCGTCAGTTCCATACGGAATATACGCCCAACACCCGTTTCAACGTGGACGTGGTCTTTGAAAATGACGGCTCACTGATCTGGCCGCCTCGGATCGAAATGCGCCATGTGGGGAACGTGGGCGAATATACGGGACATGCGGAGAGCGTTATTTCGGACCGCACAAGTGACCCGGTGATGCCCGGCGGACGCTGTTCTTTCACGATTTCAGCTTATGGAAGTGAAAACCTGGGCTGGACGACCTTCTATTTTCAGCTTTATGACGCGGATTCCGGTTCCATCATCGAAGGAGGACAGGGGTCCTTCACTTATCACGCGATATAAGGAAAATGTGCACTATGATTGAAGATCTGATCAAAAAACTGGATGAGCTGGAGCGCTCGCTTTATATCTTCCGACATCTTTCCTCACTGGTGGAGCTGGACGCCATGACGGCTGCACCGCAGGACAGCACGTCGGGACGCGGTGTGGTGACGGAATATCTGAGCAATGGGCGGTACGGGCTTTTTGCTTCGGAACAAACCGGCGAGCTGCTGGAAAAGCTCACGGAACGGAAGGCGGAACTCCCGGCACAGACTGCCCGGCAGGCTGAATTTCTCAAACGGGACTATGACCGCATGAAGTCCATCCCGCAGGAGGAGTATGTGAAATACGACGTGCTGATCTCAGAGGCTCAGAACGTTTGGGTCAAGGCCAAGCGGGACAATGATTTTGCCTCCTTTGCGCCTTATCTCGAAAAGATCGTGGAGACTCAGCTGCGTTTTATTGACTATTGGGACCCGAAGCACGAGAAAAATCCCTATGACGTGCTGCTGAACGAGTATGAATACGGACTGACGGAAGAATTTCTGGACGATTTCTTCGCGCATCTGAAGCAGACGATCGTGCCGCTGGTCCGTTCCATCACGGAAAAAGGCTGGCAGCCGCGTTCCGATTTTTTGCACCGGGAGGCCCCGCTTGAAAAACAGCGTGCGCTCTCCGATTATCTGATGGAAGTGCTGACCATTGACCGCGCTCACTGTGCCATCGGGGAAACGGAGCATCCCTTCACGCTGGAATTCAACCGTGATGATGTGCGCATCACCACACACTACCATCTCAGCGAGGTGATGAGCTCTTTTTATTCCGTGATGCACGAGGGCGGACATGCGCTTTATGAGCTGCACACCGGCGATGAGCTGCGCTTCACTTCGCTGGCTTCCGGCGCTTCCTCCAGCATTCATGAGAGCATATCACGCTTCTTTGAAAACATCATCGGGCGCAGCAGGGGGTTCTGTGATTTCATCCTGCCGAAGATGAAGGAGCTTTTCCCCGAGCAGTTCGCGGATGTCAATGAAGAGGATTATTACCGGGCGGTGAACATTGCCCGCCCTTCGCTGATCCGTACGGAATCAGACGAGCTGACCTACTGCCTCCATGTGATGGTGCGTTATGAGATCGAAAAGGGACTGATAAAGGGGGAGATCGCGGTGCGGGATCTGCCGCGGATCTGGCAGGAAAAAATGAAGGAATATCTGGGCGTGGACGTGCCGAATGACACGAAGGGCGTGCTGCAGGATTCCCATTGGAGCGGCGGTTCCTTCGGTTATTTTCCGACTTATGCCCTGGGCAACGCTTACGGTGCGCAGATGTGCGAACGGATGCGGCAGGACGTGGATGTGGACGGGTGCTGTGCAGAGGGTGACCTGGCGCCGATCGTTGCGTGGCTGACGGAGAACGTGTTCCGTTATGGCTGCCTGCTGGACCCGGTGCCGTTGTTTGAGCAATACTGCGGCGCGAAATTCACACCTGAGCCGTACTGCCGTTACCTTAAGAAAAAGTACAGCGAAATTTACGGGCTTTAATGGCTCGCCATCGTTCCCCTGTACCGGATGAGGGAAATCGGGCTTTTGCTGTGATTAATTATTGGAAAAATTCGTTATTGATTTTTTGAACAATATCTATTATGATTAAGCTATGGGATTCGTAAACTGCGTTCTTTATATGGGCTTTCTCGGCATTATTTCCTATCCGGTCGGTCGGATCATCTCCAAATATGGTCCGAACCCGGAGAGCTTCCTGTTTAAAGAACGTGCCTGGGAATTGGGCGGGAAGATCTATGAGAAGCTGCATATCAAAAGCTGGCAATCAAGGATCCCGGATGTCAGCCAGGTTCTTCGGCGCTGGATGCCTCAGAAAAAGCTGAATGTCGGCTTTACGGCGGAAACCGTCCGCACGATGATCAATGAAACCTGCACGGCGGAAGCTGTGCATGATCTGCTCAATCTTGCCGGGCTCCGGATTCTCGGACTCTGGCAGGGGATCGGCGGGATCGTGATGTACCTGATCTATGTGATTCTCGGGAACCTGCCTTTCATCCTGGTGCAGCGCTACAACCGTCCGCGGCTGAAGGTGCTGCTCACACGTTTGGAATTAAAAGAGGGACGGGTCGAGTCCCGTCCCTCAGATCCTGTCTGATTTTTTTATTTATCCCTGAAATATTTTGTCAGGCCGAATGCTTTGGAAAACTCCATCACAACGAGCGGAGCGAAGATCAGGCCGAGCCCGATGAGATAGACATTCAGCGGCAGGATGACGAGCCCGAAAACGCTGCGAACCGGTGTAAAAAGCACCAGGCACATCAGCGCGATCGAAACCGCCGCAGCTCCGTTCAGTTTTTTGTTGGTGAAGGGACCGATCCGGAACAGGGAGTGTTCTGAGCGCATGTTGAAGGCCTGCACGATCTGAGAGAGTGCCAGCACCATGAAGGCCAGCGTTTGTCCGCCTGCCAGTTCTCCGGTCATCTTTTCGCCAAGGTAGAAGCCCGCGAGAGACAGGGCGCCGATCATGAGGCCCTGCAGAACGATGCGCAGGCCCAGACCGTGGGCGAATATGCCTTCGTTTTTCGGCTTCGGTTTTTTGTACATCACGTCATCTTCCACCGGTTCCACACCCAGCGCGACTGCCGGCAGTCCGTCGGTGACGAGGTTGATCCACAGCAGCTGCATGGAAAGCAGCGGCGCTTTGTGCCAGAGGATCATGGCGGTGAAAACGGTGACGATCTCACCGATGTTGGTGCCCAGCAGGAAGCCGACCACTTTTTTGATGTTGGCGTAAATGCCGCGTCCCTCGCGGACGGCTTCAACGATGGTAGCGAAGTTATCATCCGTCAGCGTCATGTCCGCAGCGCCCTTGGCGACATCCGTGCCGGTGATGCCCATGGCGCAGCCGATGTCGGCGGCCTTCAGCGCCGGGGCATCGTTCACACCGTCGCCGGTCATGGCCACGATCTGGTTCTTCCGCTGCCAGGCTTTGACGATGCGGATCTTGTTTTCCGGTGAAACGCGGGCATAAACGGAGATATTTTCGACCTCCCGGTCCAGTTCCGTTTCAGACATAGCATCCAACTGCGGACCGGTGATGGCGCGGTCACCTTCCCGCAGGATCCCCAGATCCGCAGCAATGGCTGAGGCAGTAACGACATGGTCGCCGGTGATCATCACCGGACGGATGCCGGCCTGTTTGCAGACTGCGACCGCCTCTTTGGCTTCCGGACGCGGCGGGTCGATCATGCCGACAAGGCCCATAAAGGTCAGGCCGTTTTCCAGCTGTTCGGAAGTCGGTTCTGTCGGGATGCGGTCGATTTCCTTGTAACCTATGGCCAGAACACGCAGCGCCTTTTTGCTCATGGCTTCATTGACCCGGGCTGCCTTTTCCAGGTCACCGGAAGTGCAGCGGGCAGACATGACGTCGGTTGCGCCTTTGACGATGACGATGAATTTGCCGTCGATGCGGTTGACGGTCGTCATCAGCTTGCGGTCAGAGTCAAACGGGAGCTCTGCCAGACGCGGGTATTTTTTGTTCAGATCCTCTTTCGGCATCCCGCTGCGATGGGCAGCCAGAACGATTGCGGTTTCCGTCGGATCACCGATGTGGAGCTCTTCCCTGCCGTTGAACACCACGGAACCGTCACAGCAAAGTGTGCCGTACATCAGCAGTTTCTTCACTTCATCGCTGTTTTCCGTGCTGATGTCCACAGCGTCTTCAGCGCCGTCCAGATAGGTCTTGACCAGTTTCATGCGGTTCTGGGTCAGGGTACCGGTCTTATCGGAGCAGATCACCGAGGCGCTGCCCAGCGTTTCCACAGCCGGCAGCCGGCGGATGATGGCGTTCTTTTTGACCATGCGCTGGACACCGAGGGAAAGCACGATGGTGACGATGGCGGGCAGCCCTTCCGGGATGGCGGAGACAGCCAGAGAAACGGCGGTCATGAAGATCTCCATCACCGGGATGCCGCTGGTCAGGCCGACCACAAAGACGATGGCACAGGCAGCCAGGGCGATGATGCCCAGATATTTGCCGAGCTGCGCCAGCTTTTCCTGCAGCGGCGTCTGGCCTTCTTCCTCGCCTTCCAGCAGGTTGGCGATCTTGCCCATCTCGGTATCCATGCCGGTGGCGGTCACCACTGCGGTGGCGGTGCCGTAGCTGATGGAGCAGCCGGAATAGATCATGTTGACCCGGTCTCCCAGCGGCGCTTTTTCATCCACGGTGACAGAAGCGTCCTTTTCGGAAGGAAGGGATTCGCCGGTGAGGGCGGATTCCTCGCTTTTCAGGCTCACACTGCGGAGCAGCCGGGCGTCAGCCGGGACAAAGTCACCGGCTTCCAGGCGGATGATATCGCCCGGAACCAGGTCCACCGCGTCGACGATCTTCTCGTCCCCGTTCCGGATCACCCGGGCATGGGGAGCGGAAAGGCTTTTCAGCGCGTCCAGCGCTTTTTCCGCATTGCTCTCCTGGATGGTTCCGATGATGGCGTTGACGATCACGATCACCAGGATCAGGATCGGTTCAAAAAACCCTTCCGGATTGCCTTCCGAGATGGCGATGAAGAAGGAAATGGCGGCCGCGGCGATCAGGATCAGGATCATCACATCCTTGAACTGGTCGATGAAGCGCTGAAAATTGGTCTTCTTTTTCTTTTCTCTCAGTTTGTTTTCGCCGTATTTTGAACGAAGCTCGCTGACCTGGCTCTCGCTCAGACCGTTTGTCTGGTCGGACCCCAGGGCTTTGACGACTTCGTTGGCGTCAAGATTATGTGCTGTCATTAAAACCTCCTTTTTCAATGATGCGTAAAAATAAATTATATGAGGTTTTTGTAAAATTATGATTAGAACGGGAGAGATTGATGGCTGAAATGTGACTGACTCAATCAGAGCGAATCACGGACGTGTTTCTTTTGCAGCAGTGAAGTGTTTATGAGCTGTGATTTATGAGTTTGGCACCCTTCTTGCATTATTAAAGTGTTTATAGATGTATTGATTTATATAGAAATTATGTTAAAATAAGGCATATGGCAAAGACTGAAGAAACGAAAAAAACGCCGAAAGAAACAAAGGCAAAAACAAACAAAACCACAGCTGCGGAAAAAAAAACCGCTGTAAAAAAAGAGTCTGCTAAAAAAACATCCACGGCTGCCGCGGCCGCGAAAAAGACTGCAAAAACTGAAAAGAAACCAAAACAGCAAAAGCAGCCAAAGCCGCTGACCGCGTCCGACGGATGGAAAGAGAAAAAAGCGCAGATCAAAGAGCGCGGCAAACAGCCGAAAACGCTGGCCGAGCGGAAGGCTTATGAAGACAAAGGGCCGATCCGGCTTTTCTTCATGAAGCACAAGGGAATCTGGGATTTCCTGCTGGTTCCCTTCTTTACTTTTGCACTGCTCTGCCTTTATTCCATCGCGTCCGGGAATGACCGGCCTGCGGCTGTGTGGAGTGTAGAGATGTCCCGGCACCTGTTCGGCGCCATCAGCTTCCTGTTTTATGTCTGGGTGGTTGTTTTCTGCATTCGTTTCTGGATGCGGAACATTGAGCGCTTCCGGGTCATGCATTTTGGGCGTTATTTTTACTTCCTTGGGCTCTATTTTTTTGTGGCGCTGGTGCTGCAGTATAACGCGAACAAGAGCATCCCGGTCACCCCTCCTGAGGAAGCCGGTGGTGTCATTGCCGGGACGGTGGTCACAATGGTCACCAATGTGCTCGGCAACAGCGGCATGCTGATTTTGCTGATCTTTTTGATGTTATTTTTCATCTGGCAGGCATGGCGCTTCCTTTCCGCCCGTGAAAAAGAGCAGAATAACAAAGAGGAAGTTCCGGTGCATGTCTATTGGGATGTGCGCACGGCTGCGGAAGCTGAAGCCCTGGAGGCGGAGAAGCAGAAAGCTGAAGCGCTTACCTCCGATATTGAGGCGGATTTCCGTTCGACGATGGGTCTGCTGACAGCCGCGGAGAGCAAAGAAAACGGAAAAACCTCGATCCGGGAAGAAGCGGGGCAATCCCTGCGGAAGCTCCGGGACACATTCCGGGAGATCGCCCAGCCGATCCCCGACAAGGATGCCATGATCCCGAAAGAGGAACCGGAAGAAAGACGGGCTCCCGTTATGGAAGAGCCGGTGTGGGAAGGGCTGCAGAAAAAAACGAAACCGACCAGCCAGAACACTCCTGTGAAGCGCGGCGGGAAAAAACCTGTGGCTCAGAAGCCGCAGCAGCTGCCGCTGGCGCCCACAGCCCCGGAATTGCTCCCGGAAGAGGAAGAACTGCCGCCGGAACCGGTCTTTGAAGAGCAGGAAGATCACAACGGCTCCGGTCTGCTCTCCGCGCCTGCGGAACCCGTGAAGCCTGTGAAGAAAGAAGAACCGAAGCAAGTGGTCCAGGTCCGTACACGCTCGGTCACCATTGATGAAGAAAAAGAGCAAGTCGAGACGACCCGGGTCGATTATTCTTTTGTCCCCACCATTCCGCCGGAAGAAGAGAAAAAATCCGGACAGGCTGTACAGCCGACTGAAGATCCCTGGATCCTGCCGGATACGCAAAAGATCCTGGACCCCGTCAAACAGTATAAGGGTACCTCTCCGGACGATCCGGTGATCAAAGCACAGGCGGAGAAAATTGAGCGCCTGCTGGACACGTTTGGAGCGCCGAGCTCCGTGGTGGATATCCAGTGCGGTCCGACTTTCTCCCAGTTCGGGGTGGAACCGGGCTTTATTGAACGCGGCGGGCGCAAGACCCGGGTCCGCATCAAACAGATCGAAATGCTGCAGAAGGACCTGGAGATGGAGCTTTCCGTCAAACAACTGGCCATCGAAGCGCCGATTCCGGGAAAGACCTATGTGGGGATCCAGGTCCAGAACAAGACCCGTACGCCCGTCAGCCTGCGGGAGGTGATCGAAAGCGACGATTTCAGGAGTCATAAGCGGGAACTGGGCATCGCGCTGGGCAAAGACATCAACGGCGCCACCTTCGGGGCGGACCTGACCCGCATGCCGCATCTGCTGATCGCCGGTGCCACCGGCTCCGGTAAATCTGTCTGTCTGAATGCCATCCTGGCCTGTCTGCTGCTGCACAATTCGCCGGACCAGCTCAAGCTGGTGCTGGTGGACCCGAAACGCGTGGAACTGACCGGCTACAACGGCATCCCGCATCTCATCACCCCTGTGGTGACGGACATCGAGCAGGTCGGCAATGTGCTGCAGTGGGTGCTGCGGGAGATGGACATGCGCAACCTGCACTTCATGGAAAACGGCGTGCGCAACATTCAGGAATATAACCGCAAGTTCGCTAACAAGAAGCTGCCCTATATCGTGGTGGTGATCGATGAATTGGCGAACCTGATGATGGAAGCGGCTTCCGACATTGAAAACAGCATCGTTCGCCTGGCTCAGACAGCCCGTGCCATGGGCATTCACCTGATCGTGGCGACCCAGCGTCCATCCCGGGATGTCATCACCGGTACCATCAAGGGGAACCTGCCGACCCGGATCGCCTTTGCGGTAGCGTCCTATGTGGACAGTCAGGTGATCCTGGACCGTCCGGGTGCGGAAAACCTCTTCGGCAAAGGTGACATGTATTTCCTTTCTACGGAAGAGACCCAACTGAAGCGTCTGCAATGCGTATATGTTTCAGATGACGAGATCCGCCGCATTGTCAGTTACTGGCAGAAGAACCCGCGCAAAGACGGAGCTCCGGAAAACGCTGATCCGGACCTGGTGAATGTTCCGGGACCGGTGACGGAAAAAGTGATCCGGGAGCCGGAGATCACCAATAACGGGACATTGACCCAGTTGCCGCTATTCAACGAACCGGCGCCGCAGCTCAAGAAAGAGGGCGATGTGCTCTATGATGAGGCGGTGAAGATGGTGCAGCGGGCCGGGCGTGCTTCCGCGAACATGCTGGTGAGCCGCCTGAGCATCGGTTACAGCCGCGCCAACAAGCTGCTGGCCCGCATGGAAGAAGAGGGCATCATCGGTCCGCCCAATCCCAATCCCGCCATCCCCCGCGAGATCCTCGATTACGGGGAATACGGGCCGGAAAATGACAGTGAATCGTAGTGAATGAATGGTATTTGAGATGAATGATAATCTTTTGCGGGAATCAAATATTACCGAATTAAAGACCACCCTCAATGATAAACTGGAAAAGGAAGTGGTTGCTTTTCTGAATTATCGGGAAGGAGGGGATATTTATTTCGGTGTAGATGACCATGGTATACCCAAGCAACGCCTTCGCGTCTTGCGTAAATATCGAGATAGCTGACGTTCCCGCATG
>CAYWKZ010000102.1:0-11263 GCA_964459115.1 uncultured Leptolinea sp.
GCTCCGCGCTGCGGGACTGATCGTCCGCCGTATTATACCCCGGGATCAGCGGAACGCGGACAGTGACCCGCTCCGGGCCGACAGTCTCCAGCAGCAGCCGCAGGTTGGAGCGCATCAACGCACCGTCACCGCCCGTATAGCGGTGATAGATCGCCGCATCCATGTCCTTGCAGTCCACGATGAAGCCATCCACCGCATCCGCAGCGATACGCACCTGCTCCGCCGGAACAGCCAGACTGGTCTCCGCGCAGATCCGCCACTCCTCCGGGCAGATCTCATGGAAAGAGCGGATAAACGCGGCATGCAGCAGGGACTCCCCGCCCCCGAAGGTGACCCCACCGCCGGAGGCCCGGAAATAGAGGTCATCGACCCGGACCCGCTCCAACAGCTCACCCGCCGTCACCTGCTCCGCAGGCGCCTCCCGCAGCAGCCGTTTGTTGATGCACCAGCGGCAGCTCAGCGGACAGCCCGCCCCGGCCACAAGGGTCGTGACACCCTGACCGTCGGACCCCATCCGCAGCCGCACAAGGCTCAACAGCGGGAAAAGCGGCTCAGCCATTGGTCCCGTATTCTTCGATTGAAGGAACGTAGCCCGACAGCTCAAAGTCATTGATCTCGACAGGCTTCACCTGCGTCGGCAGCACCACGGTCTGCGTTTCCTCCTCAATATGTTCCGGCCAGAGCACCTCTCCCTCGGTGACAAACACCTCAACAGGTTCTGTCTGAGTCGGCGCCGGGCTCTCCATGGGGACCATGCCGGAGAGGTCATCGGCCCCTTTGCCCTGATCAATGACCGCGCTGACCGCGCTGCACCCGGCGGCGGTCAGTGCCATGCCGGCGCACAGCGCCGCAACCTTGATCTTCTTCCCGAGTGACGAGCGGATCCGCAGCTGGTTTTCCAGATAGCGCATCTCACTTTCGCACTTCGGGCAGGTCCCGCGGCAGTTCCCCTGATGGGTGCACTCCCGGGTCACATACGGGATATCGTTTTCATCGGCGATCTTCTGCCGGATCTCTTTCAGAATTTTGCATTTTTCCTTGCCAAGCATATCATCCTCCTGCATTATTAACTTTACTATTATATATGACGATACGATTTAATGAAAGTTCCCATTTCCCCGCGTTTCTTTTTTTCCCGGATTTCCCGCAAAGCCCCATTAATCGGGTACACTATATATTAGTGGAATATCATTGGATAAAAAATGATCTTTTTGTTCCTGTTGCCTCACCTGCTTTTACTTTCCGCTCCGGACCTGATCTCCGCGGCTGTGGCCGTCGCTGCCTATGCAGCAACCGGGCTCACCGTCACCCGATTTGAAAAGACCCATTCGCCCAAACCCCTTTTCCGCTTTCAGTACCCGCTCATTACCTCCGCACTCACCCTCGCGCTCGGCGCACTCTTTTATTTCCGCTGGCGGCATTTCGAATGGTTCCTCTCCTGGGAATCCCTGCCGACGATGCCCGCCAAACGCATCTGCGGAACGGCTGCAGCCGTGCTCTGCGTCCTGGCGCTCATCGGAACGGACTGGCTGGTCTCGGTCATCGCGGAGCGCCTCGCCGGGGTCAACGACGGCTCGGATGCCCGGCACGAGACCGCCTTCATCGGTCTCACCGCCGCTGTCATGATGACACTGGCCTCCAAATGCTCGCCCTTCTACGCCTTCAACGACTGGGTCGACCCTCACACCATGTTCTCGGTCGGCAAGTCCATCCTCCACGGGATGCTTCCCTACCGCGACGTCTATGAACAAAAGGGCCCGCTGCTGCTTCTGCTGCATTCCGCCGGCGCACTGCTCTCCTTCGATTCCCTCCGCGGCATGTGGATCCTCGAGATCGTCAGCTGCTTTTTCTTTCTCCTCTTTTCCTTCAAGATCATGCGCATGCGTCTGGGCAGCACAGCCCTGCCGCTGGTCCCGATCCTGGCGCTGATCGTTTATACCGCGGTCTCCTTTGACCAGGGCGACAGCGCCGAGGAATTCTGCCTCCCGCTCATCACCTATGCGATATGGGTCGCCTACCACCGCATGAAGCAGAACGCGCTGCCCGACCGGGAGGAATGGCTCCTGATCGGTGTCACCTCCGGCTGCATGCTGTGGATGAAATATTCCATGCTCGGGTTTTATGTGGGCTGGATCCTCGCCATCTATTTCTTCGCCCGCGGGAAAAACCAGCGATTGGAGGTTCTCAAAGGCATCGGCTGGATCGCAGCCGGCGTGATGATCCCTACCGCCCTGGTCATGATCTGGTTTGCCCTCGCCGGCGGGCTGAGCGAGCTGTTCACGGTCTATTTTTACCAGAACATCTTCCTCTACCCCAAGACGGCGGACCTTTACGGACGCTTTGCCGTGATCCAAAACCTCCTCAGCGGCTTTTTGAACATGCTGATTTTCAACCCGCTCTCGGTTATCTCGCTCATTATCGGGCTCATCTGGTGCTCGCGGGAGGAAAACAAAAACCTTTCCCGCCTCGTGAGCTGGACCTTCATCGCGATGTACCTGCTGATCTATTTCAGCGGCCGCTTTTACTCCTACTATCCGCAGATTTTCGGCGCTTTCGTTCCCTTCGGGCTCATCGCGGCCGTGGACGTTTATGAGCGGAACATCCACATCCCCGTCCTGCTGCGCTATGACATCTCCATGAACACGGCGCTCTCCCTGGCCGGGTGCGTGCTGGGCATGTTCCTCTTCGCCGGCAACATGCGATCGTTGGCCTTCGAGAAGGAAGACTATCCACAGTTCCAGGCAAAAGCCGCCATCGAAGCCTCTGGCATCGAACATCCGACTCTGATGAATTACAATTTTCTGGACATGGGCGTGGATACCATCGCCGGCATCCTGCCCAACCAGCGCTTTTTCTGCGGCTTCAACCTGCCGCTGAAAGATATCGAAGAGGAACAGAACGCCTGTCTCGCCACGGGATGCGTGGACTTCGTCCTCGCCTTCATGCGCACTATCGACAACCCCAATTATACGCTGGTGGAAAAATTCCCCGCCAACTATGCTTTTCTCGACATCCGTCCCACCTATAACCTTTACCAAAAATCCACCCGGTAAGGGCAGAGGGTCCTTGGGTTGGAGTACTCGTAATTACTCGAAATCATTCATTACCTGAATAATGGAGTGATTTCCGGAGAATACAGTAAACAGCTGGAACAAGCAGTGAATAGTATCAAAACAAACGAAGAAAGGAGATTGGAATATATGAACATGGCAATTCATGAAATGGAAATAACAGACGAAGCATTTGAGCAGGGAATTGAACGGGGAATTAAGCAGGAACAAAGAAATTAATTTAAGAAAACGCTGATTTATTCGTTCTGAGTCAAGAGTGACCTGTTTTCGTTGACTCAGATTTGAGTCAACAGAACAGGTTGCATTGACTCGTTTGACGTGAAATCGGTATTAATCAGTGCTTTCTTAATATTCTGGTTAATGCTCAGCGGAACGGGATTATCTCAGTTGAGCAGGCTGCGGCCATAGCCGGTATGACGGTGGAAGAATTTCTCGAAAAAATGCGCGTGGCATAGATATTTACCATAAAGCTAAGGGGAGACGGTACCGCGAAGCGGGCCTGTACCCTGAGCAGGACAGGTCTGCCTCCGGCAATTGAATGCCGAGTCCCCGAGGTACAGGCCCCTTCGGGACCCGTCCCTCTGCTGTGCCGAAAGTCACAGCGTTTGGCGGACGATCGTCACAGTCACCCTCTTTTTTCGATTTTACATTAATTCCTAAGAAATTCGCATATCCGTGATACAATATTTGGAATAATCGCAAATAGGGGGAGGGAATACCGGTATGGGAGAGCATACCGGGCGGTTGTTGCCCAGTTTTCGATCAGGAACAGAATATCACAAGAATCAGGTATATGGATCATATACCCTTTTGTCGTTTAAGGCCCGGAGCGCCGGACCGGGAAATGGGAAGAGAAATTTGTAAGCCTTCACGGGGATGAGTCCCCTGGCTTGTGTCAACCGTATCAGGGAAATTCAGGAGGTTTGACCATGGGAAAATTCAGGAAGCTGTCCGTCGTTTTGCTGCTGGCATTTGTAATGTTGTGTTGCTTTGCTGTCGGTGCACAAGCGAACGGTTATAAAGTAAATGTGGAATTTTATGACTATGATCAACAACCCAATCCTTTTGTAGCGGATTATTGGGAGCCCATGTATGTTTATGTAGAAATAAAAGAAAGACCCGCAGCAGGAGTGGATCCGGATGACCTCCCAAGACTCGGTTGGAATGTTTCAGACAGTTTTTATCCACGTAATTCGAATGAGTCCTCATTTTCCTTCACCTTTGAAACATTCGGAAGTGTAGATCCAAACAATGACGGAAACACACCTGAGACACCTAACAACACAATTACTTTTAATGAAAATAATCATATCGTTACACGTATCCGTGTGTACCGTGGAAATATTAAACCAACCTATCACAATGTTCGCGAAGAAGTTGAATCAAATGAGAGGCCAAACGACAGTGTCCCGAACGGATACAAATTCATGAGCACCACAATTAACGACACAGAAGGCACGACTCGGATGCAGCAATGGGGTGACTCCTATCTCAATATAGAAATCAACTTAGATCCCACAGTAACAACAGAAATTAAGGAAGCGGATGGGTATTGGATTCGTGCAATACTTGAACATTCAACAAGTGGGGATACATATTACTTAACCCGGTTGGTCACCGATGGAACAAATTCTGATATAACAATAGATGGGAATAAACTCAAACTTACAGCGAATCAATGGCGGAACCAGAACGGTAATGTTCAGAATAATGAGAAGTTTACAGGAAATGAGCCAGCGGTCACCGTTCAAATCGTAAAAGCTGCTGAATCTGCCTCTGTAGAAGAAATTGCAAGACTGGCTGTTGAAAAACCTATTATGTCGTTAGGGTCCGGAAGTTATGTAAAAGATTATCAGATCAGCTATCCGGGAAATTATTCGGACGGAAGAATGGTTATCAGCAGCGATAATAAACATGATGATGACACCACTCATACTACAACCTGCCAATATGCGATTTCATTAACAGCTCATTCTTCCTATGAAAATGCGCTTACCCCGGAATATGTTTTGGGAGATGCTGCCAATTTTGGCATTGTTGCCGACAGATATGACCAAGATGGTCATTCAGAAACAAATTTTGCGGTAAATCATTTCTTCGATAACGCCAATATTGACATTGACGGCAGTGGTGATACCCCGATTCCTTTCTATGTTGCTGACATCACAAACACCGCCAGAAATGGTAACATGACCGAAAATGCACAGATTTTTTGGCTTTCAGCTGAGACAACTGTACCCGCAGATATCTTTGCAACATCAGCAGATACAAGCGATCCCGTTGAGAAGAACGAGAAGGAGCGTACTTATATTTATGGGAAGATTAAAATTACCCAATCTAAAGATACCAGCCCTAAACCTGTAACCATTTATCAAACAGAAAAGGAGACTATCGAAACCTACGTAAATAATTTAATTCAAGCAGGAAAAGATAGATCTGCTGAGCTTGCCAATCAAACAAACCTCACGCCTATATTTTCCGGCTCCAGGTGCACTGTAGACACGACCGGTTTTCCGGATGGAAAAACAATTTATGTAAATGCTAATGGAATATTAGACTGTATAGGAAACAGTGGATGGCGTATTAATAAACTACCCGACCAAACAATCGTTTTCAACATCACTGAAGGTACAAACTCAACTGTTACAGACAACAAGACCAATGAAATTAAAGACGCGGTAAAAATTGCGGAATTTTATGTTAATCCGAACGATGGAGGAAATGAAGTACAATCCAATACTTCTGCAAAAAATGCGGACAAAGGAAAAAATCAGCGTGCGGATGAAGTTCTTTTTGAACATATCTTTTTCAACGTAACAAGTGCAAAATATGTTCATCTTGATACTGTATCCGCATTATTTCTGCTACCAGAAGCTGAACAAGTGACACAGAATAACGGTGCTGGATGGATACTGACGAGCGGTACAGTCGACTCTGGTAAAGAATGGCATTTTTACCGCCATACCCGCAGCTACGTTGCCAAGGGCGGGTTTAGGCTGGAGACAAAGAAAAAATTTGTAAACGGATCCGGAACCGATTTATCTTTAGAAGATCAAAACTTCACATTTAATTTGTACGAAATAGAATCAAAAGATGGCAATACTGTCTACACGCGAAAAGAGACCACATCGGCTGACACTTCTACGGGAGAAATCGAGTTTCATTCCTTTGCCTACAATAGTCAGAATGTTCCTAATGGAGAAACAAAGGTTTTCACTTATGAGATTTGGGAAGTGATTCCCGCTGACGCGGTAAATTCAAGCGGAACAGCATATAGTGATGCGACAACCGAGCAAATTGAGGCAGGAGGGTTTAAAAAAGACGATATTGAATATGCAGCTCCGATCCAACTGGAGGTAACAGCTAATAGCACGGCAAAAGCAGGAACAAACCCCACAGAATATGAGATCAGTCTGACGGTTAAAGTGAATGAAATTGAGGTTTCTTCTACCGGAACAGATCCCCGCACTTATAAGCTTGACAATATCTATTTCACAAATAAAAAAACTGATACTTCGGTCAGCGGCAGCCTGTACCTAGGTGCAACGAAAACAATGACCTACTGGCCTAGCGGGACGACATCATTCCCGTTTCAACTCACCGGATCAAAAATCACCGGATCACTTACAGACAATGCCCAAAATGGTAAACCGGCAGTCTTCGGGCCAATCAATTTCACATCCGATGATGTGACTGCAACAGCAACAACCCCATACACCTACATCATCAAAGAGAACTGTCCAACTGAAATTACACAAAAGGGAATAACCTGTGATACAAAAGAAATCAAAATTTCTGTCAAACTCAAAGAAGAAAACGGGACGATCATCCCTGAGTATGTAAAAGATGGCGATACACCAGTACAAGCCCAAACTATAGACGGAAAAACAGTCTACATTGCCGGTCCTTTCACCAATAGCTACACTGCGGATGGGCAGGTGACACTCAATGTTTCAAAGACCATGCAGGGGAATCACTGGCCTGCCAGTGGACCACATTCTTTCACCTTCATCATAGAAGGGACTGATGAACAGTCCAAAGCGAAACTTAGCAGCAGCACTGGTTTTAAAAAGAGTGTTTCCATCTCAAGCATAGGAACACCAACTGGAGACAAAATTTCCGGCTGTTTCGGTGCCATAAACTTCACGATGGACGATGCTAAGGCAACGATGAACACACCATATTCCTTCACGATTCAGGAGAGCAAACCAGATCAACCGTTTACCGAAGAAACGATAGCAGGCAAAAAATACTACATAAAAGACGGCATTTACTATAACGCCGATCCGGTAACGGTGACCATCAAACTCACGGACAAGGGTGACGGCTCACTCAATGTTATCGTAAATGGCACAGCAATCACCAATTATGAATACAATACCAATTTTGAAAACGCCTATCATGAAGACGGGACAATCCAGTTGATGGTCACAAAATCATTCGGAGAAGGGAATGTCTGGCCAAAGGACAGAACATTTGAATTTACGCTTTCCGGATCCGATGAAAAGTCGACCAAACTGCTGCAGGATAACAATGCAACCATCCATAAAGCAATCGCATCTTCAACCGAACCTGCTTCCTTCGGCTCCATAAAAATCAGTGAAACCAATGAAGGTACCTATACCTTCAAAATCACCGAAACAGTGCCATCCGGAGCCAAGGATGACGGGCAGGGCAATAAGATCTTCGACGGCGTAACCTATAAAAAACCATTTGAAAAGACATTTTCCATCACCTTCAGTGATGACGGCAGCGGAAACATCATCGTGCATGAAGAAGGTCATGAGGATGTTCACACAGACCACACAGGACAAACCATCGGGTTCACTGTTGCATCCTTCACAAATGAATACAAGGCTGAAGGAACACTGAAACCGGGCGTTTTGAAAGGCATCGACAACTGGCCACAAGGCGGCTCATTCTACTTTGAAATCAACGGACCAAAGTTTGACAATGCCAACAATACCGCGTCAACTAATACTTCTGGTCATCCGGCGGAATTTGCAGAGATCACCTTCACCCAGGACGATCTGAAAAATGCGCAGCCGTTGACATACACGATCAAAGAAACAGGCGGATCTGTCACTTGTAACATCAAGAATAAAGATTGTGTCACTTACAACACAAACGCATCCATTACTGCAACCGTCATCCTCAGTGATGACGGACAGGGGCACATCACTCCGGTTGTTACTGTCGATGGTGCAACAAAAGAGCCTGATTCCAATAACGATAATGTGGTCACCGTCGGCACGATATCCGGCAACACTTATACGGCAAGCGGCGAAGCGGAACTACTGACGGAAAAATTAATGAAAAATGCCCACTGGCCGACCGGCAATCACGAGTTCACCTTCACCATCACAGGTAACAGCAAGAATGCAAAAAAGCTTTTCGGTGATCCGGATTCCAAAGAGATTACCCTGTCTACCGCAAATCTGGCAGATAACAAAATTTCCGGCTCCTTCGGTAAAGTCAATTTCGATTTGACCGATGTCAGCGCCACAGCCTCACCGGAAGGTCATTATATCTTTACGGTCCGGGAAAAGGCTCCGGAACAACCGGATAAAGAGATCAGAAATGATGCCGGTGAAATCATCTACAGGGTAAAAGACGACATTACCTACACTGCCGTGGAAATCAAAATTGAGATGTGGTTTACCGACAATGGTGATGGGACCATCAAGCCGAATGTCAAGTTCGTCAATGGAGATTCCATAAACGGCGGTACGAACAACAAATTCCCGGTCGGAACCTTCATGAATGAATATCATGAAGAAGGGACCTTCCAGCTTGTTGTCACCAAGAATTTCGAAAATGACATCTGGCCTACCGGAAAATCCTTCGAGTTCACGCTCACCCCGGATGAAGCAACGCAGAACTTATTGGATTCTACGGAAAATACACTCAGGACAAGCGTCACCGCGGATCAAACCCATAAATCGGTTTCCTTTGGCGCTATTACCATCGATGAGAGTCATGACTCCGGCCAGGCATATAAATTCACGCTCTCCGAAACCATACCGGACGGGGCTGTGGCGGATGGAGAGAATTATGTATTGGACGGCATCACCTATAATCCGCCCTTCAGCAAAGAGATAACCCTGACCTTTAAAGATGAAGGATACGGAAAAGTCATTCCATACATTAACGGAGTGCCTCAAACAGGAAAGACTCAGCTCGAAATCGGAACCTTCAGCAACAGCTATGAAGCTGCCGGAGCGCTGCAAATCAAAGCAGTTAAATCCCTGACCGGGAAAAAACTTTCTGCCAAACAGTTCAGCTTCAATCTCTTCAGCCGAGATGACAGCAGTTACAGTGAGACAAAAACAAATGACGAAAACGGCAATATTGTCTTCTCTCCGATCGGATATGCCCTCAGCGATGCCGGCAAAACATATGTCTATACCGTCAGTGAAACCAATTCCGGACGAACCATTGATGGCATCAGTTATTCGAATCACGAATACACCTTGACAGTTGACCTTCATGTTGAAAACGGAAAGATCATCCCGTCTGTTGCTGTCACGGACAAAACCGGTCAGGATGTGAACGTAACCTTCTCCGGCCCGGATGAGAATGGTATCTATGTTCTTTCCCTCGGTGAGATCGAAAATACCTATACAGCAAGCGGGCAGCTGAGACTGGCGAGCGCCAAAACCGTGTTCAGTATGGACGGGATCGCAGGTGAAAAACACACCGATTTGCCGTTTGAGCTCTGGTATCAGTCCGACTGGGACCAGCATGACAGCAATACCGAATTGCAGCCCTTCATCACCAACAAGCCGGTCGTGACGGAAGACGAGAAAACAGCGTTTTATTACGACGTTGAATACACGCTGGAAAATCCCGCCATTCCTGCGAGGACCGCTGCCGGTGTACCCCGTGTTTCCCTGCCGGGCCTCATTGCAAGCGGAAAGATTGGGGAACCGAAAGCTGCAGCCGGATTTGACACCTACACAGTCGAATATTACCTGACCGAAAAGACCATTGTCGACCGTGAACTGAAGGAACCGGACCAGTCCTTCAAGGTCACTGTTGTCCTTACCGATGAAGGGAACGGCGTCATCACCCCGATGGCAGTCGACATTTATGCTGTCAAGGAAAAGCAGTCAACAACATACATTAATACCGATAATGCTGCGATCAGTGCGGGAGCCAACGTCGACACATTCCTACCAACTGAACCCGAACGTACCAATGTCACGATCAAAGAAGTCAACTCCGCTTCGCTGAGTACTGACGGGACCGGAATTGACGTCGGTGAGTTCTTCAACACTGAACGCACCAATTCCACGCCTATTGTAATTTCCGGAAAAAAACTTTTGGACGGCGAAGTACTGAACGGACAGCGATGGACCTTCACGATCTCATCGAACGACAGTTCCGCTCCGATGCCGACCGACGCGACCGGGAAAGTCTACACATCGGTTGAAAACAGCGACAGAGAATTCGGCTTTCCGCCCCTCACCTTCACTCCTCAGCAATTGGGTGAATGCAGTTTGGATGAGGAAAATAATATCGTTTGTGAATCGAAGCGATACATCTATACCATCAGTGAAACGACTTCGCTGCCGGGCATTGAAAATGACACACCCAAAACCTTCACGGTCGAAGTTTCTCTTGATGAGAACAAAAATGTAAAGGCTGAAATCGTTGATCCTGCTGATAAAAACATTGAAGAGCGCCTGACCTTCAACAACAAAACCATCCGCTCACAGGAAGCTGAAGTGGAATTGAAAGTTACCAAGCTCTTTGATGGTCAATGGCCGGAAGAGGGATTCACATTCAAACTGACCAGACCGGTTAATATGGAAGGCCGTCCGGAAAAGGATACCGTAACGGTCACAAAAGATCAGCCTACAGCTTCCTTTGGCAAGATCATATTTACGCCTGAAGATTTGATGATCGATGGGCAGTCTATGAACAATGTACAGCTCATCTATTCCATTACAGAAGTGATTCCGGAGGGTGCTGACGAGAATGGAGTATATAACGGTATTCGCTATGACACGGAACGAAAACATGTTACTATCAATCTGTCAAATATTGATGGGTTCGAGTTGGAGGCTCCTGCTGTCATAACCACTACCTTCACGAACAGGACCGAAGTTGAAAAGACGCCCACCGCACTGCGCTTCTACCGTCTGCCGGAGACCGGCTTCTCCGCGCTGCATCCGACGGAGCTGGGG
>CAYWKZ010000103.1:0-11182 GCA_964459115.1 uncultured Leptolinea sp.
GTCCTCAAGGACATCCAGGACGGTACCTTCGCCGGCAAGTGGATCGCTGAAAACAAGAATGGCCGCACCTTCTTCAACTCCAAACGCGCCCAGCTGGCCAAACACCCGATGGAAATCGTCGGCAAACAGCTGCGTGAACAAATGCTGTGGAAGAACGACTCCGATTTGGATACAGCCTCTAACTAATGAAGAATTATGAATGAAGAATGAAGAATTAGATCATTGTAGATATGATTTATAGAGCACAATACAAGTCTGCTTACATCTTACGTCTTCATTCTTCATTTTACGAATGGAGTTCTTATGAATTCAGATCAAATCAAAATCGGCGTTGACCGTGCACCGAACCGCAGTTTGCTTTATGCGTTAGGCCTCACGGAAGAAGAACTGAACCGCCCGATCATCGGCATCGTCAGTTCCTACAACGAGATCGTCCCGGGACACATGCACCTTGACAAGATCGCTGAAGCAGTAAAAGCCGGTGTCCGCGCAGCAGGCGGGACCCCGATTCTTTTCCCGGCCATTGCGGTTTGTGATGGAATCGCCATGGGCCATATCGGCATGAAGTATTCTCTCGTCACCCGTGACCTGATCGCTGATTCTACGGAAGCCATGGCGATCGCTCATCAGTTTGATGGTCTGGTCATGGTCCCCAACTGCGATAAGAACGTTCCGGGCCTGCTGATGGCAGCCGCCCGCATCAATATTCCAACCATCTTCTGTTCCGGCGGACCGATGCTCGCAGGACGGCTCCCGGACGGACGCCGCACCTGTCTGAGCCATATGTTCGAAGCAGTCGGCGCCTATCACGCACATACGATCGATGAAGCAGGGGTACAGACCTATGTCGAAGAAGCCTGCCCGTCTTGCGGTTCCTGCTCCGGCATGTACACTGCCAACTCCATGAACTGCCTGACAGAAGCTATCGGCATGGCGCTCCCCGGTAACGGGACCATCCCCGCGCCTTTCTCTGCCCGCATTCGCCTGGCAAAGAAAACCGGCATGCAAATCATGGAACTGGTCAAAAAGAACATCCGCCCCTCTGACATCATGACAGCTGCTGCTTTCCATAATGCGGAAACAGTTGACATGGCACTGGGATGTTCCACAAACACCATGCTGCACCTCCCTGCGATCGCTCACGAAGCCCATGTCACACTGGACTTTGACATGGCAAACGAGATCAGCGGGAAAACCCCGAACCTTTGTCATTTAGCTCCTGCGGGGGATACTTTCATGGAAGATCTGGATGCGGCCGGCGGTGTTTATGCCGTTATGAAGGAACTGACAAAAGGGAAGTTGCTTGACACCTTTGTCATGACTGTCACCGGCAAGACTATGGAAGAAAACCTGGAAAATGTTCAGAACCGCAACACTGAAATCATCCGTCCTTATGAAGATCCCTTCATGAGCACCGGCGGTATCGCGGTTTTGAAAGGCAACCTGGCTCCGGATGGTTGTGTCGTCAAACAAGCTGCCGTTTCACAGGCTATGATGAAGCATGAAGGCCCCGCCCGTGTGTTTGATTCCGAAGAAGAAGCGATCCGTGTTATCTATGACGGCGGGATCAACCCCGGTGATGTAGTCGTGATCCGCTATGAAGGACCGAAAGGCGGTCCGGGTATGCGGGAAATGTTGAACCCGACATCCGCGATCGTCGGTATGGGGTTAGGCGAATCTGTCGCACTGATCACCGATGGCCGGTTCTCCGGGGCCACACGCGGTGCATCTATCGGTCATGTCAGTCCGGAAGCAGCTTCCGGCGGTCCGATCGGACTCGTCAAAGAAGGCGATCACATTGCCATTGACATTCCCGCTCACACGATCGAGCTGCTTGTCTCAGACGAAGAACTGGCAGCCCGTAAGGCAAATTGGGTATGTCCGGAACCAAAGGTAAAAACCGGGTACCTGGCACGTTACGCCAAACTGGTTTCCTCTGCCGACAAAGGAGCCATTCTGGAATAAAAAGTAAGGAGTAAGGTATGGATCAGGTTAAAATATTTGATACCACCCTACGTGACGGTGAGCAATCTCCGGGCTGCAGCATGAATCTCAAAGAAAAAATCGAGATCGCACGCTGTCTGGAAAAGCTCAAAGTTGACATCATTGAAGCGGGGTTCGCTATTGTCTCCCCCGGCGATTTTGAATCCGTAAAAACCATTTCCGAAACCGTCAAAGATTGCACTGTCGCTTCTCTTGCACGTGCTACTGTCAAAGATATTGATGCAGCATGGGAAGCCGTAAAAGGTGCTGTTGACCCGCGTATTCACGTTTTCATTGCCACTTCTCCGCTCCATATGGAATATAAACTGCGTATGAAACCGGAAGAGGTCCTGGAACAAGCTGGAAAAATGGTTGCCTATGCGAAGAGCTATTGTTCAAACATTGAATTCTCAGCTGAGGACGCCAGCCGTTCTGATCTTGATTTTCTCTCCAGAGTAGTAGAAACCGCTATAGCAAACGGCGCAACAACCATCAACCTGCCGGATACCGTTGGCTATACGACACCAGAGGAGATGCGTCACCTGATTTCCTATGTACGGGAACATGCTGCCGGTTCCGAAAAAGCAATTTTCTCGGTCCACTGCCACAACGACCTGGGTATGGCAGCCGCCAACTCTCTTGCAGGCGTTTTGGGCGGTGCACGTCAGATCGAATGCACCATCAATGGGCTCGGTGAACGGGCCGGCAACACTGCGCTGGAAGAAGTCGTTATGGCCCTCCATACACGTCAGGACACTTATCAGGTCGGTACCCGCATCGACACGACGCAGATCTACCGCACCAGTAAAACTGTCTATAACATTATCGGCCAGACCGCGCCGCTGAACAAAGCCATCGTCGGCAAAAATGCCTTTGCGCATGAGGCAGGCATTCATCAACATGGCGTTTTGGCCAATAAGAAGACTTATGAGATCATGACACCGGAAGCTGTCGGGATCGTTGCAAACAGTCTTGTTTTAGGCAAGCACTCAGGACGGCATGCTTTCTCACAGCGCATCGAAGAGCTGGGCTACACGCTGTCCAAAGAAGAAATCGACCGCTGCTTTGAAGAGTTCAAGGATGTCTGTGACAAGAAAAAGAACATCACCGATGCTGATCTCGAAGCGATCGTCACACATCACACCGCGAACCTGATTCCGGATACTGATGAAAACGGATACAGCCTTGACTGGTTCCAGACCTCTACCAGCAACTTTACCACAGCGACCTGCACGGTCAGCATCAAGAAAAATGAAGAGAAATTCCAGGCTGTTGCTCTGGGTGACGGCCCGATCGATGCTGCGTTCAATGCTATTGATCAAATCATCAAACCGTCGGAGCATTCCTTCGATATTTTCTCCATTAACTCCATTTCCGAGGGCAAAGACACTTTGGGTGACGTTACTGTGAAAATCAGTTCTCATGGCAAAACCTTCACCGGGCGCGGTCTTTCCACAGATATCATTGAAGCCAGTGTCAACGCTTACCTGACTGCAATGAACCGCCTTTCCGCATACGAGGAGAAATCAAAGGAGGCTGCATAAATGGGAATGACCATGACTCAAAAGATATTGGCTGCACATGCCGGGCTGCCGGAAGTGCATGCCGGAGATTTGATCGAAGCCAATCTCGATATCGTCCTGGGGAATGATGTGACCACCCCGGTTGCAATCACTGTTTTTGAAAAAGCAGGGTTTACGAAAGTCTTCGACCCGGAAAAAATCGTGATCGCGTTGGATCATTACACCCCCTGCAAGGATATCAAATCCGCGGATCTGTGTAAAACAGCGCGTGACTTTGCCAGAAAACATAAAATCACACATTTATACGATGTCGGTACTGTGGGCATCGAACACGCGCTGCTGCCTGAGCAGGGCCTTGTAGGTCCCGGTGACTGCATCATCGGCGCTGATTCTCACACCTGCACCTATGGCGCTTTGGGAGCCTTTTCCACGGGCGTCGGCTCTACGGACATGGCAGCGGGTATGGCTTCCGGACAAAACTGGTTCAAGGTTCCTGCTGCGATCAAAGTTGAATTAGTTGGCAAACCGGGTCCTTGCGTTTCCGGCAAAGACGTGATCCTGCATTTGATCGGCGAGATCGGCGTCGACGGAGCGCTTTACCAATCACTGGAATTTACCGGTGAGGGTGTCGCAAACCTCAGCATTGATGACCGCTTCACAATTGCCAATATGGCGATCGAGGCCGGAGGGAAGAACGGGATCTTCCCGGTCGATGATGCAGCAAAGGATTATATCAAAGACCGATTCAAGCGTAAGCCGGTTATTTATGAAGCTGATCCGGATGCAGAATATACCCGTATGGTCACCATTGACCTTTCCTCACTCGAACCGACTGTCTCCCTGCCGCATCTGCCATCCAACACGAAAACCGTTACAGAAGCCGCAGGCATGCCCATTCAGCAGGTAGTCATCGGTTCATGCACCAACGGACGCATCTCAGACCTGCGCATTGCCGACTCTATCCTGAAAGGAAAAAAGATTGCCGACGGCGTACGCTGCATCGTGATCCCGGCCACACAGGAAATTTATCTGCAGGCGCTGCATGAAGGCCTGGTGGAAGATTTCATCCATGCCGGCTGCGCGGTATCCACACCGACCTGCGGGCCCTGCCTTGGCGGACACATGGGTGTGATGGCTGCCGGTGAACGGGCTGTCACCACCACAAACCGCAATTTTGTCGGACGCATGGGCGATACCAAATCTGAAGTGATCCTTGCCAGTCCGGCTGTTGCCGCTGCTTCGGCATTGGCCGGCTGCGTCGCAGATCCGCGGAAACTGTAGAAGGAGGAGACCATGTTCAAAGGAAAAGTTTGGAAATACGGCGACAATGTGGATACAGACGTGATCATCCCCGCGCGCTATCTCAATTCTCCGGACCCGAAAGAGCTGGCATCTCACTGCATGGAGGATATTGATAAAAGTTTCGCATCCTCTGTCCAGCAGGGCGATATCATGGTTGGCGGCTGGAACTTTGGCTGCGGATCATCCCGGGAACACGCACCGATCGCTATTCAGGCATCCGGCATATCCTGTGTTATTGCTGCCAGTTTTGCCCGGATCTTCTATCGAAATTCCATCAACATCGGGTTTCCCATTCTGGAATGTCCTCAGGCAGCCGAAGCGATCAAGGCCGGCGATGTTGTCAGCGTCGATACAGCGAGCGGGAAAATCGTTGATGAAACCAGCGGTGAAACTTTTGAAGCAAAGGCTTTTCCGCCTTTCATCGATAACATCATCAATAAGGGAGGGTTGCTTCCCTACCTGAAAGAAAAGCTGGGGTAAATCATGGAATTCAATATCGCATTGGTTCCCGGTGATGGGATCGGTCCGGAAATCGTCGGCGGCACCGTGAAAGTGATGGAATCTGTCGCAAACAAATTCGGTCATAAGTTCAATTTCACGACCTATCTCGCCGGCGGCTGTGCTATCGACAAATACGGTGAACCACTTCCGAAAGTAACCATTGACGGTTGTCTCGCATCAGACAGTGTTTTGCTCGGTGCTGTCGGCGGACCGAAATGGGATCACCTGTCCGGCAATATGCGGCCTGAAAAAGCCCTGCTGGGACTTCGCAAAGTTCTTGGACTTTATACCAATCTGCGTCCGGCAGCGCTCCAACCTGCTTTGGCAGAAGCTTGCGTGCTGCGTCCGGACATTGCTGAAAAAGGGTTTGACCTGATGATCGTCCGTGAGCTTACCGGCGGCATTTATTTCGGTGAACGAGGCCGCAATGAAGCAGGTGATGCAGCTTATGACACGGAAGCCTACTCAGTTATGGAGATCGAACGCGTAGCACGGGCTGCTTTTGAAATTGCACGAAAACGCCGCAAACACCTGACTTCTGTAGATAAAGCGAATGTCCTGGAAACATCCCGGTTATGGCGTGAAACCGTTCATCGTATCGGACAGACAGAGTATCCGGATGTGACGCTGGATGACATGTATGTGGACAATGCCGCAATGCAGATCATTCGTGCGCCGTCTTTCTTTGATGTCATTGTAACTTCCAACATGTTCGGTGACATTCTTTCTGATGAAGCCTCACAGGTGACCGGGTCCATCGGTCTGCTTGCCTCTGCTTCACTCGGCGAGACCACCCGCGGTATGTACGAACCGATCCATGGCTCTGCGCCGGACATCGCCGGTAAGGATCTTGCCAACCCGATCGCAACCATCCTTTCGGCTGCTATGATGCTCCGATATTCATTTGATCTGCCGGAAGAAGCAGGCTGCATCGAAAAAGCAGTTTCAGACGTACTGAGTGCCGGTTGGCGTACTGCCGATATCAAAGCTCCGGATGAAGAACGCTATTTGAACGGGTCTCAAATGACGGAAAAGATCCTTGAATATCTGAATCAATAAAGGCATTCTGCAATGACTTCTGTTGTTTCCGATTTGCTGTTTTTCAACACACCATCTGAGGCACCACACGGCTGGAATGAAACAGCTGCCGCTGTTCGGAATTTTGATGATCCTGATGCGGTGAATGAGCTGCTTCGGCATATGGTCACATTTGCTTCAGATTTCGGTCTGTCGGGAAACATCTGGCAATACTGGCTGACCTACGTGCTGATGATGCATGAGAATGCCTTTTCCCTGACCTGCGAACGGCAGCACCTGCAAACCGGTGCAACGATTTTTGAATTGGCAAAAGGTGACTTCCGATTTATCATGGATCTTTTCCATTTAGATTCTATGAAGATGCGAGCCCTTTCGGTCATGACTGCATACAAGGCACCGTATACCGGCAGCGAACCGAACCGGGCAGGAAAAGTTATCACATCCCTCAGTGCTGATCTTGCTGCCACCGACTCTGCAGAGAATTTCGGGATGCGGCTTGCCGAACATTACGCTGCCCTCGGTGTCGGAATGTTTGGTTTGTACAAGGCTTTTCGTATCTCCGAAACCGGCAGTAATGTAAGCCTGATCCCGGTTACTGATGATACAGATGTCTGTTTTGATGACTTGATAGGACTGGAAACACAAAAACAGACACTGCGTGAGAATACAGAAGCCTTTCTGAATGGGAAACACGCAAATAATGTGCTGCTTTACGGTGACAGCGGCACCGGAAAGTCAACCAGTATCCATGCGCTCATGCACGATTACTTCGATAAAGGTCTGCGGCTGGTCGAGCTGACAAAAACCGATCGGAAACTGCTGCCGCAAGTGATGGCTGCTATTAAAAAACGCAATTATCACTTCATCATCTACCTCGACGATCTTTCATTTGAAGAAAATGAAAGCGATTACAAAGAGCTGAAGGCCATGCTGGAAGGCGCTCTTGAAAAACGCTCCGACAGGATCCTGATCTATGCCACTTCCAACCGCAGACATCTAATCCGGGAAACCTGGACAGACCGAAATGACATGGAATATCAAAACGATATCCACCATTCGGACACAATGGAAGAAAAGCTTTCACTTGCCAGCCGGTTTGGTGTCACGATTTATTATTCCAAACCAATTCCCGAAGAATACCTTCACATCGTGAAAGAGCTTGCCGAACGGAATGGCATTGAGCTCAGTGAGAAAGAATTATATGACCGTGCCCGGAAATGGGAACTGCGTCACGGAGGTATGTCCGGAAGGACAGCCAGCCAGTTGATTACCTGGCTCCAGAGTGAAGCCAGATAATTTTTTTGGAACAGATTATTTTTTCAAAAAGGAATTTTATTATGCACTACACATTCCCTATTACACGAAATGAAAATCCGAAGCCGAAGCCGGATCCGAAAGAAATGGGATTCGCCAAATACTTCACTGACCATATGTTCTTCATGAACTATGACGAAGGTCAGGGATGGCATGATGCCCGCATCATTCCTTATGGGCCTTTGAGTCTTGATCCTGCAGCTGCTACCCTACACTATGCGCAAGAGGCCTTTGAAGGATTGAAGGCATATCGTAATCCGGAAGGAAAGGTCAATCTTTTCCGCCCCGATATGAACGCGAAACGTATGCGCAACACCTGTGAGCGGATGTGCATACCGGAAATCGATGAAGACCTTTTTGTTTCCGCAGTTGAAGAACTGGTGAAAATTGATGCGGATTGGATCCCGGAAGGTGAAGGAAACTCTCTTTATATCCGCCCGTTCATCATTTCTCCCGAATTGAATATGGCTCCGGTTGCACCAAAGAGCTTCTGGTTCATCATCATTCTTGCACCTGCCACCCCTTACCATTCCAAAGTCAGTCATATTCTGGTAGAAGATGAATACATCCGTGCTGCGGTAGGCGGTACCGGTTTTGCCAAATGCGGCGGGAATTATGCGGGTGCACTGCGTGCCAATGTCAAAGCGGCAAAATACCACTGCGACGACGTGCTCTGGCTGGACGCGAAAGAACATAAATATATCGAAGAAGTCGGCACTTCCAATGCGTTTTTTGTGATCGACGGCAAGGTCGTCACCTCTCCGCTGACCGGTTCCATCCTCCCCGGCGTGACACGAGACAGTGTCATCCAATTGCTGGAAAAATGGGGTGTTGAAGTTGACCAGCGTTGTCTGCCGGTTGAAGAAGCCGTTGAAGCCGCCAAGTCCGGCCGCATGACCGAAGCCTGGGCGTCCGGTACTGCCTGCGTGATTGCACCGATGGGACTGCTGAACTACAAGGGAGTCGACTACCCCATCAACGGCGAGCAAGTCGGCGATCTCAGTAAGAAATTGTTTAACACGCTTTACGGCATGCAGACCGGTGTCCTTCCCGATGAAATGGGTGGCTGGGTCGTAACACTGTAAGTCAGAAGGAATTGCTTCAAAAAAAGTACAGATATTCTTTATGGTATCTGTACTTTTTTTGTTGTTATGTATAAAAAAAGGAAAGGCCTACAAACAGACTTTCCTTCTTTATTTAATTTATTGACGATTCTTATTCAGCGAAAGCCGGATCGGTAGGTGTCAGATCAGTGACAGATTCCATAGTGATATCCAACTGAGAGGAATATCCATCCAGCCAATTCTGATAAGCTGTCTCAACAGCTGTATTGTACTGTGAACTGGTCAGCGGACGTTCTTCATGACCGATCACCTGAATCAGATGCCAGCCATAATCAGTCTGGACAGGATCACTGATCGTGCCAACTTCCTGACTGAAAGCTGCATCATTGAACGGCTGCACCATTGTTCCTTCAGTAAACCATCCGAGATCACCGCCATTTGACGCAGAAGAATCGGTAGAAACCTCAGCGCAAACATCACCCCATTCTTCACCGGCGTTGATGCGATCCAACGCTGCCTGAGCTTCTTCTTCAGTTTCTACGAGAATATGGCGGGCCCAGACCATGTCAGCAGTTCGGGCAACATCTTTTTTGAGATTTTCCTGAACTTTATTCTGCAGCAGCTCATATCGCAGTTCATTCTTGAAGAAATCCTTGCTGTAATAGAAATTGTTGGCAAAATAGACGCTTTCATACTGTCTGAACATATCTTCGGTATAAACAGTAGGTGTCGGGGCCAAAGTCGGTTCGGAAGTAGGTTCAGAGAGAATTTCTTCGACCTGGTCAACAGTATCAGCCGCAAGTTCTTCTGCTTCGGATTCAACAGCTTCGACAGCATCTTCAGCCTGCTCAACAACATCAGCAACCGTTTCTTCGACTGCATCAACAGTATCTTCAGCCTGTTCGACAACATCAGCAACTGTTTCCTCGACATCATCGACAGTATCTTCAGCCTGCTCAACAGCGTCGGTAACTGCCTCTTCAACTGCTTCAGCTAATTCCTCTGTTGGAATCTCAGTGGGCAGCGGCGTTTCAGTGTAACGCAGGATGGCAAGTTGTTCGTCCGTTACAGTCGGGGTAGCTTCGAAGGGTTCATCTGTCGGAGCGGCGGTTGGGGTCCCGTCCGGATAGTATCCGAACATACCTTTATAGTAGGCTTCTACTTCATCATCGCTGACAGCGATACCTTCCTGGGCAGCACCGTAAGCCATGACTCTCTGGTTGATCATGTTGGAAAGCACACTCTGTCCCAGCAGCCCCTTATAAGAATCAGACATCTGCATGGCATAGCTTTCTTTTGTGTTCGCATCCATTTCCATACCAAACATGGAATAAAGCTGTTTCATGTACTGGTAGTTGCTGTTGATGTTTGAACGCTGCAACCGGACAGCGGATTGGAATTCATCGAGAGTAATTTTTTCATCTCCCACGGTCGCAACAACTTTGCGTGAGGGTTTATTGACAATACCAAGGATAATCCCGGCAATCATACAGACAACAACAATACATGCAACGATTGCGCCACCGGTTTTCAGCAGTTTTGTCTGTTTTTCTTCCTGTTCACGGCGTTCACGATTGGTTTTGTTGTTTTCACGGGGATTCAAGATTCCTTTTTGATCTTTTTCAGCCATAATAACTTCCTTCAAAAAAGGGCATAGAGTTTCCTCCATGCCCTAGTAGATCTATGTTACGACGCAAAATTACCGAACAACATCCTGGTAGGGTTCAGAGGTGAACGGCAGCAGTGCGATCTGGCGGGCGCGTTTCACCGCATAAGCCACAGCACGCTGATGTTTTGCGCAGGTGCCTGTCTGGCGGCGGGGACGAATTTTTCCTTCTTCCGTGACGAATCGGCGCAGAAGATCGGCATTTTTATAATCGATTTTTACATTTTTATCTGAACAAAACTGGCAAACCTTCGGGCGTGCAACAAAACGACGGGCGCCACCACGATGCTCCTGTTGTTCATTCATCATTTCTTCACTCATTTTATATCTCCTGAACGGTATTTCACCGTTTATGCAGATTATTTTAATTAGTCTTCTTCAACGAGGGTGATCATTGAACGCATGATGCTTTCAACGAACCGCATGTTCTGGCTCAGGTTTTTCACCGCGGCAGGTTCCATGTTGGCAGTGATCAGGACATACTGACCATCGCGCTGTTTGCGGATCCGGTAAGCCATTCGTTTCTTGCCCCAGTTATCAACACTGACAACTTCACCTTTATCATCAGCGATCCAACCCTTGACCTTTTCAACAACATTGTTGAGGTTTTCTTCATCAAGATCCGGATGAGCAATGAAAATGATTTCGTACTTACGCATGTTTATTTCTCCTTTCCATGGGATTATTTCCGCGCGAGACGGAAACGGAAAGATTGCCTTTCAGCAAACCTTGTCTATTATATCATCATTCAGGAAAAACAAAAAATCTTGTTATAAATTCGGTACAAATAA
>CAYWKZ010000104.1:0-11079 GCA_964459115.1 uncultured Leptolinea sp.
CCGCGTTGGCGATACAGCGGGGTTCTCCCCGGGCTGCACCCATCCACAAGATATCGTGATTGCCCCACTGAATGTCCACATTGCGCTGTTTTTCCAGCTCATCCATCACCAGGTGGGGGCTTTCGCCCCGGTCATAAATGTCGCCAACGATGTGGAGTTTTTCGATAACGGAATTCTGGATCAGGTGGCAGATGGCGATGATGAACTTGTCCGCGTTACCAATGTCGATGATGGCATCCAGGATCTGTCCGTAGTATTCTTCCTTGTTGAAGTCCTTGCTGCCGGTGGTCATCAGCTCCGTGATGATGTTCTTAAAATCGTTCGGAAGCATTTTTCTCACTTTGGATGCGGTATATTTGGAAGTGGTGATGCGGCAGACGGCTACCAGTTGTTTGAGCGTAAGCGTATACCATTCCCGGTTTAGAACATTCTGTTTTTTGAGTTGTTTGAGCTTGAGTTCCGGGTAATAGATCAGTGCGGCGAGTTCCCGGCGTTCGGCTGAAGGAATATATTCATCCAGTGCCTGGTCGATCTTGCGGCGGACAGACCCGGATGCATTGCGCAGAATGTGACGGAATCCTTCATATTCGCCATGGATGTCACTGATAAAATGCTCGGTGCCCTTCGGCAGGCTCATGATGGAACGCAGGCTGATGATTTCGGTACAGACAGACTGGATACTGGGATAATTCCGGGAGAGCAGCTGAAGGTAACGAAATGTTTTTTCGTCAATTGTGTTTTCCATAGCGGTTTCCTTTCCATATGGCCTGATCTCAATACCGCAGCAGGAAGATGCGGGCGGAATAGGGTGCGGGCATTTTCACACTCAGCGAAGATGTTCCCGTGTTCCAGCTGTAGATACAGGGAGCATAAGCCGGATAGAGCAGCTCAGCCTTGACCTTTTTGTTCTGCAGAAAGTCGATGGGCAGATTGACGGTGTCACTTACCGGGTTCCGGCACCAGACTGCTATATATGCCCGATGTTCTGTCCGAAGTCCCAGACAGACCCAGAGATCGGCATAATCCGAAAGTCCCAGCGGCCAGAAGGGAATGGCACGGCGGATATCAGGCCGCATGCGTTTGTAGGTTTTGATCCCTTCCCGAACCAGCTTTTTCCCTGTGCGGTTGATCTCCGCCAGATGACCGGACTGGTGGACGCGCAGCATCATGGCATTGACCATGTTGAATGCGGTCTGTTCTTCATCTCCATCGCTCAGCGGGTAACTCCAGACCGCTGCCTGTTCCGGTGTCAGCACTGAAGGTGCGTTGGCTGCAATGGTCGCATAGACCCGGTAATCCTCCACGTCACTGGTGGACTGGATCGAGTGTCGGGAGAGCATGGCATAATCCATGCGCAGCCCGCCGCTGGAGCAGTTTTCGATCACCAGGTCCGGATAGCGTGCAAAAACAGCATCCAGCCAGGTGAGATAGGCCCGTTCATGTTCCAGCAGTCCGTCACCATAACTGTCAGAATTGACCTCAGTACCGATGCCGGGTTCGATGTTATAGTCCATCTTGATATACCCCACATGGTATTCATTGACGAAACGGTCGATGATTTCATCGGCAAAGGCCCGAACTTCCGGATTTCGGAAATCCAGCTGATAGCGGCTGCGGTCAAAGACTCGCTTGCCGTGACGGCAGAAGAACCAGTCATCCGGCAGCTTTTTTGCCAGTTCGCAGTTGATGCCCATCACTTCGATCTCCAGCCAGACACCCGGGATCATGCCTTTGGAACGGATATGGTCCATCAGCCATTTCAGCCCTTCCGGGAAGCGTCCCGGAGCCGGTTTCCATTCGCCCACACTGTCCCACCAGAAACCGTCGGAATACCAGCCGGCGTCGATGACATAATATTCACAGCCGGCTTTGGCGGCAGCTTCAATGAGCGGCAGCTCTTTGGCTGTTGTGGGGTCTGCCCAGAGACAGTTCATATAATCATTGAAAATTACCGGTAATTTTTCATTGTCGGCGTTGGGTCGGCGGATAAGGCGCCGGTATTTGGTCATTTCCTCGTTTGCTTTCTCAAATCCGCCGCAGACCGGGCTGACTGCCGCGGGAACAGTGACGAAGCGCTCACCCGGTTTCAGGTCTTTTGACCAGTGTGCCCAGGTCTCGCTGGGACCGCTGAGCTGGAGATAGAGGTAGCCTGTCTGGTCGCTGATCTCCCAGTGCCAGGAGCCGTTGTGTTCGATCTGCCACATCAGGCTTTCACCGGTTTCCGTATCTTCCAGGAATCCAGCCGGAATATATTCCTTTGCTGACCAGTTCCCGATGTTGGTGACGGAGAGCGTTTTGGAAGAACGGCTTATATATTTTGGCTGTGTGAGCGTAAGTCCTGTCTCCGGCAGGGTGAACTGCTGCCACTGGATCTCCCGCTGCCAGGAATTGTGCGGGATGCTGATCAGGATTTTCTCGTCCCGGTTCAGCAGACCACCTTTGCCAAGACCTGTCAGGGCAAAGGAAGAGATATATTCCAGTGTTTGTGTTTCTAACCCGTGATTTTCGATTTCTGTCCAGCTGCGGACAACAGAGATGCCGTCATAAAACTGGAAGCAGCTGTGAACAAGGAGACCTGTTTCTTCATCGGAGGTGATAAAGGTGAGTTTTCGACCGAATTCATTACGCTCGTCTTCATATCGATCAAATTTCAGCCGATAGCCCGGTGCAGTGACGATGAATTTTGTCCCGTGCCGCTCTTCCGGACGGTCCAATCCTGAAACCTGAACTTCCGTCAGTCGGAATCCGCGTTTGTTTTCAGGCGGGATCAGAGACGGGTCATAAGGCAGAGCGGAAAAATGCAGCAGTTTCAGTGTGCCGTCCTCTGCCTGTTCGAGGTTCATATAAATTCCGTTTTCATAAAATTCAAGCATTTTCCGCTCCTTTTTTCTTTTGAATAAAGCTATTATACCTTGAACGGAGCCTGATTTTTTGATTTAACGCTCAGAGGATCGGTTTTTTCAGCGGGAGACCGGTACGGCGGGGATACCCGGCCGGGGTCGCTGTGACTTTCGGGATCTTCACCAGGTAGCGTTTCCCTTCAACGTTGGGGAGCTCTACCTCGGTCAGTTCCGCATCGGTCCCGCCGAGTTTGTGGATGGCATTCTCGGCGGCCTTCACCTCTTCCGGAGCGCTTTCCCCTTTTTGTGCCAGCATGATCCCGCCGATTCTGACCAGCGGCAGCAGATATTCACAAAGAACCGGCAGCCCGGCGACCGCGCGGGCTGTGGCAACATCGAATTTCTCACGGTAATCCCGGTTTGCTCCCAATTCTTCCGATCGGTCTTTCAGCACCTTCACACCTTTCAAATGGAGTGTTTCGGCTGCAAGCTGACAGAAATCCGCCTTTTTCCCGACGGAATCCACCAGGGTCAGGTGCATCTCCGGATAAAAGATACGCAGCGGGATGCCGGGAAATCCGGCGCCGGTCCCGATGTCGATCAAGGATTTTCCATTCATGTCGCCGAGGACTGTGACGCAGGAAAGGGAATCAAGAAAGTGCTTGATGCGGATCCCTTCCGCATCCCGGACAGCGGTCAGGTTGATTTTGCTGTTCCAGTCCATCAGCAGGGCTTCATAAACCCGAAATTGCTCCTGCTGTTCCCTGGAAAGATCAATGCCGAATAAAGTCCCGGCAGCCTGGATCCAGTCATTCATGATGTTCTTTTCTCATTTCTCATTCCTCATTTCTCTGCCGTACCACTTCAAAAATCAGTATCCCGGCGGCGATCCCGGCGTTCAGTGATTCGATCTGCCCGGGCATCGGGATGAGAATACGGGCATCGGAAAGGGCAAGGGCCCGGTCACAGGGACCGTTGGCTTCCGAGCCGATGATCAGTGCGGTGGGTTTTCGCAGATCGGTCTGCCAGCAGGAGACACCGCCATCGGAATCCGCAGCCAGGATCTGCATCTGCGGAAAGGAACGCAGCCAGCTTTGCGCCCGATCCCAATCCATGCGCTCGAAGGGCAGACGGAAATGTGTTCCCATCCCGGAACGGACCACCTTCGGGCTGTATTCATCCGCGCAGCCGGGCATCAGCAGCAGCGCATCCGCATTGGCGGCAGCAGCCGTCCGGAACAGGGTGCCCATGTTTCCCGGGTCCTGGATCCCGTCGGCGATAATGACGAAATCCGCTTTTTCAGGCAGCGGCAGCGGGGCCATCTTCATCACAGCCAGAATGCCCTGCGGGGAATCGGTGCCTGCGATGGAGTCCATCAGCTGCGGGGTGATCTCTTCCACGGAAACACCTGCATCCGCAAATCCATGGACCAGTGACTCAGCCCGGGATGAAAGCGGCGCGGACCAGAGCAGGTATGCACAATCAGCCGCATGAGGAAGCGCTTCCTCAACCAGCCGGATGCCTTCCGCGATATAAAGTCCGGAAGCTTCGCGCTCTCTGCGCTTGCTGCCCAGGCGGCGGACTTCCTGGATCTTTTTGTTTTGTGCGGAGATGATCATTTTACATCGGACCTTTCCGTCCGAATTGTTTTTCCAGCAGGTCGATGCTCAGGTGGATCATCGTCGGACGTCCGTGGGGGCAGGTGCGCGGGGAACGGCACTGTTCCAGGTCACGGATCAGCGCCCGTTGTTCGTCCGTTGTCAGCGTTTGCCCGGCCTTGACTGCCATGCGTTTGCACACATAAGAGGCGATCCGTTCTGAAGTCAGGCCCTGCATCGGGACATTATCGTTTTCGATGTCTTCCACTACTGCTGCGATCGCGGCCGCCGGAGAGCCCTTTTCAAAGAGCGTCGGCATGGCGAGAACACGAAAAGCGGAAGGGCCGAATTCCTCGATCTCAAAGCCGAGATGTTTGAGGATCGGCATGTTTTCTTCCAGTGCGGAGGCCTGCCAGGGTGGCAGCTGCACCACCGCGGGTTCCAGCAGCGCCTGGGAGACAATCGTCCCGTTGGCTTCCGCATCCAGCATCTTTTCATAAAGGATCCGTTCATGGGCTGCGTGCTGGTCGATCAGGTAAAGTCCGTCCGGTCCTTCTGCGATGATATAGGTTGAGCCGACCTGTCCGATCCAGCGCAGGATCGGGAAGAAGGGTGAGGCTGCCTGGTTCTGCGGCTGCGGAGGGGCGACCGGCGGCACCTGCTGCGGGGTCTGTTCGGGTTGTTGAGCTGCTGCCGGGGGCTGAGTCATAAAGGGTTGGTAAACCGCCGGCCCGGGCTGCCATGGTTCAGAGGGGAACGCTCCGGGCGTTTGATCCTTCTGCGTTTCCGGTGCGGAGGGAGCAGCCTGTCCGTTTTGGTTCATCAGGTTTGAGCGCCACAGCGGTTCGGCGGTCGGAATGCCCTGCCCGTTCGGGTCAAAGGGCGGTGGGGTGGCTTGCCGGTAGGAAGGCCAGGCGACCGGAGTGTTCAGCTCCGGGACCGGTGACTGGGTGATCAGCCCTCTGCGGACTGCCCGATGGACTCCGCCGATGATCCTGTCCGGGTTTTTAAAGCGAACTTCAGCTTTGGCCGGGTGGACGTTAACGTCCACATCTTCCGGGTCGATGGTGATGAATAACGCGATGAGGGGGAAGCGTCCAACCATGATCAGGGTCTGATAGGCGCGCTGTACGGAAGCATTCAATGCCTGTTCCTGGACCCAGCGCCCGTTGACGAAGTAATTCATCTCCTTCCGGTTAGACCGGGTCAGGCCCACCGGTGAGATGAAACCGAAGATGGAAAGACCTTCCTCTTCCAGTTCCACTTCGATGAACTGTTTGGCGATGTCCAGCCCGTAAATTGCTGAAAGAATTTCCCGGTAATTGCCGTTGCCGGTCGTCTGCAGGGTGGTCTTGTTTTCGTTGATGAGCTCCCAGCGGATGTCGGGATAGGCCAGTGCATAGCGGGAGACCAGTGTCTCGATCTGGTTCCGCTCTGTGGTGTCACTTTTGAGGAACTTGAGCCGGGCCGGTACATTATAAAACAGGTCTTCAATCAGGATGGTGGTTCCGAAAGGTGCTCCGACCGGCTTGTTTGAGGTCACGAAACCGCCGTCGACTACGATGCGGTGACCGGTTTCGCTGTCAGCAGTGCGGGTGGTGATGGTCATCCGGGAAACAGAACCGGCTGCTGCCAGCGCTTCACCCCGGAATCCCAGCGTGCGGATGTGAAACAGATCGTCTGCCGTGCGCAGTTTGGATGTGGCGTGGCGTTTGACCGCCGTTTCCATCTCATCCGCGGGGATGCCGCAGCCGTCATCGATGATCTCGATGAGCTTTTTCCCGGCTTGTTCGATGTGGATGACGATCTTTGACGCGCCCGCATCAATGGCGTTTTCGATCAATTCTTTGACGACCGAAGCCGGCCGTTCGATCACTTCACCTGCCGCAATTTGGCTGGCGACCTCATCCGCTAAAACCTGAATCGTCACAGCAGTTCTGCCTTTCCTCCCGGGCCGGAGCTGAGGATCTCCCGGATCCCGCTGATTTTTTCAAGCCGTTCTTTTACAATCGGGGCGGAGTTTGCGGTGCAGATGACATGGACATTCGGCCCTGCGTCAACAGTCGCAAAGCAATCCAGTCCTTCCTTACGCCAGCCCTTCACGGCTTTGATCGTTTGAATGGTAGCCGGCTCCCAATAAAGCAGCGGCGGATCCTGTGTCATCATCACGCTGTGCATCATGATCATGTCCTGTTCGCTGACTTCTGCCAGGGCTTTGAAGTCTTTTTCCAGGATTGCTTGCCGGCAAATTGCGATCCGCTCCGGAGCGGTGCGGATCCGTTCAGCCTGAAAAGGGCTGGTCAGTGCGGACATGTGTCCTGCTGAGGACCCAACCTTTTTGTGTGTATCGCTGATGAGAGCGATCAGGTCGACCAGATTCCAGTGGGAAGCCGGCGCAATCGAGACGGCACAGGAGTCTTCGTCCCCGGTTCCATAGCTCCATTCACAAAAACCGTCCGGAACGGAGCGGCAGGCGGAACCGGAGCCCAGCCGGGCCAGCCGGGAGCATTCATTTTCTTTAAGGTCCAGCCCGGCGGCACCGGTGGCTGCAAGTGCCAGGGCGGAAAAAGCAGCTGCGGAGGATGCGATCCCCACACCCATCGGAAAATTGTTTTTGCTGACGATCTCCGCATAGCCCGCGTCCGGTGCCAGTCTGCGCACCTGATCCATAAAAGAATTCACGCGGGCGAGTGCCGCACCATTGATCTCTTTCCCGTCAATAGTGAGGACATCGCCGCGAAGGTCGTTCCGGAAGTTCACGGATGTTTGCGTGCGGAGCTCAGCCAGGTTCATGGAAATTGAACCGTTTGCGGGCAGACGCAGCGCGTCGTCCCGGTTCCCCCAGTACTTGATGAAGGCAATGTTCGGGTGTGCAAGAGCGGTAGCGGTTCCTGTCATGTTATTCATCCAATGCTTTCAGGATCTCAACGGCGATCTGACGGGCCTGATCCCGGGTGATGTACAGGTTGTTTTCCCCGCCATAGAAGACCTTTTCTTCTTCCGGGCAGGTTTCGGTAAAGCGCAGACAGATATCGTCTTCGAACTCCGCGTCTTCATGGTCGACGAACGCTTCAAAGGTGATGGAATCATCCAAAATTTTTACTGCCATACATCCTCCCGTTTTTCTTGCCTCTGCTCACCCGGAACTTCTCCGTTCTGCGGTTACCTGTCAATTAGTAGTTTCCATAATTTTTCCTGATAAAGTGAGCGCGTCTCTTATATTTTCATTAATCATAGCACAAAAAGAATGCAGAGGAGACTAATTGATAAGATATCTGCTGATTTACAAAGCGAAAAGAGTGATTCAGCGTCATGAACTTTACTGAAAAATATATATCTGTTCCAAACCTGATGTGACGCGCATGGCGCCGGTTCCCGTGTGCTCCGTGCTGAATAAAAAAAGCTGCCCTGATTCAGAGCAGCTTCCTGCAATCATATATGAGAGAGACTTATGCTTCGTCCAGGAGAGCTTTCCAGTCCTGATCGGCGTAAGCCATGGAATCAACACGGCGGATAGAAAGACCGATGCGGTGAGCTTCGGGGTCGATCTTGATCACACGGACGGTGACTTTGTCGCCTTCTTTGAGGACTTCCTTGGCATGCTCGATGCGTTTTTCGCTGATTTCGGAGATGTGGATCAAACCTTCCAAATCGTCTTCGATTTTTGCGAAAGCACCGAACTTGGTCAGACGGGTGATTTCAGCGTTGAGCAGATCGCCGATGTGATATTTCGCGATGCGGTCGCCCCACGGATCTTCCTGGGTCTGGCGGATGGACAGGCCAATGCGCTTCTTGTCTTTGTCAACGGAGATGACTTTCACGTTGACTTCGTCGCCGACTTTCAGAACTTCAGCCGGGTTCTTGATGTGATCCCAGGAAACTTCGGAAAGGTGGACAAGCCCGTCAGCGCCGTTGATGTTCACGAATGCACCGAAATCGGCCAGGGAGGTAACGCGGCCCTTGCGGATCTCGCCTTCCTGCAGGTTTTCGATGATGCGTTCTTTGACGGTTTCGCGGGTCTCATTGCTGGCGGCACGCTCGGAGAAGATCAGGCGGCGGCGTTCGCGGTCCACTTCCATCACGCAGCAGGTGATCGGAGTGCCAACCTGTTTGCCGTAGCGCTGTTCCGGGGTATCACCGGTCATGCCGGCTTTGCGGGACATGCTGATCTGGGAAGCGGGCACGAAACCGCGCAGACCATCGAGAGAAACGATGAGACCGCCCTTGTTGTAAGCAACCACTTTACTGTCAAAAGCCGTTTTGTTCGCCATCAACTCTTCAGCGTGCTTCCAGTTTTCTTCTTCACGGGCAGCCGTGTAAGAAAGAACCAGGTTTCCGTTGCTGTCTTCAGGATTGATGATGTAAACGGAAATTTCCTTACCAACTTCAAGCGCCTTCAGTTCATCTTCCGGAATCGCTTCGTATTCTTTACCGGTGATGATGCCTTCGGACTTGGTACCAACACTTACCAGGATCTGACCCGGGGTGATGCTGGCGATAATTCCTTGCCGGATTTCGCCCTGGCGGGGAAAATCGATATTGACGCCTTCAGATTCGAGGAGGGACGCCATGTTATTATCGGGGTCAAGGTTTGCACCCTGTTCAATAGGGTTTACGATATTTTCTATCATTGCTGTTAATACTCCAACAAAAAAAGATTAGTTTAGATTATAAGATTTTTTCCGGTGTATGCGAAATTTCCATGACAAAATCCACGCAAATCCATGACATGCAGTCCATTCATGTGACGAATGTCATACATCAGGGTTCCTGAATACCGGAGATGATTCGGTGTTGTCTGAAATTTAAAGGTGTTTAGCGTACTTATGATATAATTATGTGGTTTTATCGGAACAGGTCAATAACAAATTGATAAATAATGCAATATTGAAAAAAGGGATAGAGCGGCTTTTATGAATGGAAAAATATTAGAGACGGAAGGGAAAAGAACTGCAGTTATTTTTTTTTCCGTCTTACTGATTGCAGCCCTTACCTGCTTGGGTATCAGCGCTGTACAAACCTATTCGTACAACCATCAGACGCATCAGGAGACCTTTTCCGGTTCAAATCTTTTTTCCTCGAATAACTCACAGAAAAAACCGGTTTCGGTGGCGGCTGTGCCAAGAAGCAGTACATGGGGAAAAATTTTTGATCCGGACAATGCAGGTCTTACCGAAAATAATATTCAGGCGTACACCTATGATTTCACCATATCAAACAACACCAAAGATGACGTATCTGATTTTACTTTTAAACTGACGTTCAATACGACTGTCTACCTGTCATCTGCATGGAACGGTGCATTGGAGGTCCATCAAAATGTCGGGAACAACGAGATCATATCGACAGTCCCTGATCTTCGGGAATTTGTGCCGGAAAATCATCCTCTTGAAACAGTTACGGTAGATGGAGAGACCTGTATCATCATGAGGCCGGGAGACTATTTAAACTATATTCCGAGTTCAAGCATGAATGCAATGGAAGTGCCGATCAAGTCCTATGAGGGTACAACACCGGGTATGATTCTCTATGTTCCTGTTGATGAGAATATCGGGGATGCTGTTCTTGAACTGGACTATTCTTTCCATAGACAGCTGACCACCGAACCATTGTTCATAGGTTCGATGATTGGCCTGGAAATTTGGCTGATCACATTTATTGTCTACGCCATTGCCTCCGCAAGGATCAAAAGGTACCAGGAACGGCATGAACGAGATAATGAGATCATCCGTGAATCAATCGAAACTTTTACCGGTTTCATTGATGCCAAGGATCCCTATACAAACGGTCATTCAAAACGGGTCGGTGACTATACGCGACTTATCGCCAAAGAATTTGGCTATAAAGGCGAAGAGCTGAACCACATCTACTATATAGCCCTGCTTCATGACTGCGGGAAGATCGGTGTTCCGGATGCTATATTGAACAAGCCGGGAAAACTGACCGACGAGGAATTTGATATCATCAAATCTCATACGGTGCGCGGCGGTGAAATACTGAAGAGCTTTACGAGCCTGAAAGATGTGGAATTGGGTGCGCTTTATCATCATGAAAGATATGATGGGAAGGGTTATCCTGAAGGGAAAGCCGGAGAGGATATTCCTTTTGTTGCGAGGATGATTTGTGTTGCCGATTCATTTGACGCCATGAATTCGAACAGGATATACCGGAAATCACTCACAAAAGAACGGATTATCAGTGAAATCGAAACCAACAAAGGGCGTCAGTTTGACCCGGAGGTTGCGGACGTCATGCTGCGCCTTTTGCGGGACGGGACGATTGTCATGGAAGGCGCATGACAACCTGAATAAATGTGTGCAGGAAGGGGCAGCTGATCGGTTTTCTGCTCCTTCTTTTTTATAGCGTTATCAATTTCCCGACTCGAGATGGTCGTGGATGGCCTGGGCGAGGTCAGGGTCAATGCCTTTGACGAGGCAAAGCTCTTCAATGGATGCGTTGGCGATGCCGTACAGGTCACCGAATTTTTTCAGCAGTGCCTTGCGTTTGACGGGACCGATACCGTGGACCTTTTCCAGCGTCGAAGCCAGCCCCGCTTTTGTGCGGCGGTTGCGGTGGGCAGTGATGGCAAAGCGGTGAGCTTCGTCACGGATGCGCTGCACCATGTAAAGCCCCTGGGAGTG
>CAYWKZ010000105.1:0-11056 GCA_964459115.1 uncultured Leptolinea sp.
ATTACCTCCAAAAATCTTTTGCACTTTCCTCCAAAAAGGGCTTGCAAAAAACATCTCGGAACCTCATAAATCTTTTCGTCCTTGAGGAGCCTTGCTCCTGTCTGATGATATGTGAAGGAGATTCCGTTCTCTACGCACTGCTTCCGAAGATCCTGCACCCAGGAAAATTCACAAATTCTCGCATCTGGACCTGACTCGCCGCCGCAACTTACACTCTCGATAATTTCCTGATACTTCCGGAAATAATGCCGTAAATCGACAGATGTCAGCATGGGTTCGACCATTATGGAATGATGTCGGAGCGGCAGCGGAAGATATACAGGAAGTCTTTTTTCCGCCATATCCTGATTCTCACAGGTGACGGCAATGTGAACATGATTCCATCCGGAATTCCAGTCGGAAGGAAGATGTTCAGCGATCCGCTCTGGCCGTTTTGTGATCATAAAGAAAGTGCAGTCAGGCCTCTCCCGGATCATATTCCACGCATCATTTCTCCATTCATCAGCATCACGATGAAAGAAATCAGACGAAAAACATGTATAGAAAACTGATCCGCAGGGAATCTTGTATCTTCCTTTGTGAGGACCTGAACTCAGTATGCGGACAGGAAGATTGAAACTCTGTGTTTTCCGAACAGTTGACGGATCCTTTCCGATGAGTTCATCCCGCCGATACATGTAGCAATGAAGACACCCCGGACTGACTTTTGTACATCCGTGCCAGAGGTTCCAAGTGACTGTTTCAGGCGGGCGGATGTCAGCCTCTATCAGACCGGGAAATAATTCAAGCTGGGTATTATCCATTGCGTTCATCTAAATGAGATGTCCTAAACTTTCAGGACTCATGTTCTTATACCTATCCCCTGAGATATTTTACCTCTATGTGATTCATATACGCGTACTGTATCGTGTTTCTTATCCCGCCGGCTTTTCCATCGAACACCGCGATAACCCTGCTGCTTTGATTGACCATCCATTGATTCCGAATCTGATAGGCGTTATTGCTGCAATCTGCGCATACAATCTTTACGAAATCAGCAGCTTTGAGGAGCTTTTCGTACTTCTGCTGCCATTCATCCGTCCATTTGTCTGCAAAACCCGGAAACGGCACCGCTGCAATGAGCTTCAATTCAGAAAATCTGTCCTTCAACCTGACTACAATATTACCGGCCCAGATATCCGTTCCATATGACATACCGGTTATGAATGTGGTATACCCTTCTTTGATCGTGCGCAGAATCTCATTTTCGAGATCCACCTTGATGTCATCGACCGGTCTTGTCAGTTTCTGCGGTCTGTGTCCGGTAAAACAACACCGCCTTTTTCTTCTGTCTGCCTCTGTCAGATTTGCCTGAGCCTCAGCAATTTCCCTTGCTGTTTTCGGTTTTGGCGGAAGGACTTCAGCGCCGGATTTGATTTTCCCGCTCATGATGCATAATCCTCCCAGGTTTCGAAGATGTTCTGACCTTTCACGGTTTTAGTACTAGTAATTTCAAGAATATCATCAAACTGGATCACAGTATTATCCACCGTTATAGATCTCAATCCGACATACCGGCAGATACCGCTTACCTTCATATACTGACCGCGGCAGCCATATGAGAAGCTGTTTTTGTCCGCACAGGGAACATAGTATGTGACTGTGACGGGAACCTTGTTCTTTTCTGCAGCCCTGCTGTTATAAGTAATGCTGTGGAGAACAACAAGTTTCCGGTTCAATTCTTCCTTTTCCCCGTCATCCAACTCTCGCTTGAACTCATACAGCACTACCTTTGCCGCAACGGCCTCATTGAAACCGGCCAGGGCATCAAACGGAGCGAATATCTTGGCTCTGTGTCCGCAGTCCATAGATGGGTGGCGGAGACTGAAGCCGTCAAACCGCTGATGGACGGGTCTGCCTTTCAGAAAAACATCTTTATAAATAAAGTCCGCAGGCATCTGCATGTATCCGATCATTGTCGCACCTCCTCTCGGTTCACTGTGCGGTTTTATTTTCTATTTACCTGAACAGAAAAGCAGGTGAAGGCAGGATCAGGAATCAGGCACGATGACCGCCGATCTGCATGTTCCGTTCAAGTGTTGTCACGCCTTTTATCATATTTTTTCCGGTGAAAAGTGCGTTTGCACCGAATCTGGAGCGTATTTCAAGCATCGCTCCCTGCAGTTTTCTCTCCTTTTCCAGAGCGTCATTGTCAGTAAAGAAATCCGCTTGCCATGCGCCGCTGTCATCTGTCACATCATTCGCGCAGACGCCAAGCCTGCGGAACAATAGATGGTGATCAGTTTTCTGTTCAAAAGAGGGCAGCAAAGCCTCCCTGATCACCTTTGGACTACTGGTTAGGACCCTCGTTTTGGCTGTTCCGTTATTGTGCTTCGGATGCGGACGACCGTAGAAGTCCACAGCTACCGGACCACTGTAATAAGGATCGATCTCAAGCGATTTCCAGTCATAGCTTACCCACCAGGTAAATACCGAAGCCTGAAGATGTTTCGTAAACATTCTGACGCAGAGACCATCAATCATTTCGCAAAAGACATTTTTTGCTTCCTCGTACTCATACGGTCTGGGCAGCACCTGGCCATTTGAAAGACTGTGACTGTCCGTACGGTAGCTTTTAATATCCTGCATGGTTACCGGCTCCCGTCCCCAGGCGTGATCGATCAGAATTTCTCCGTCGATTCCGAATGTCTTATAAAACCATTCTTCATTGTACTGGCTCTTCCTGGCGATATCACCCATGGTAAAGAGGAAGGCGTTCTCCAGCCTTTTTGCCTTACAGGGACCCACCATCCAGAAATCAGTCAGCGGCTTGTGGCTCCAGAGCAGATAGCAATAGCTTTCCTCATTCAGCTCTGCGATCCGGACGCCGTCCTTATCCGGAGGCATCTTTTTGGCAACGATATCCATACAGACCTTTGCGAGGTACATGTTGGTTCCGATGCCAACTGTAGCGGTGATCCCTGTCGTGCGAAGAATGTCCCGCACGATTTCTATGGCCATGAGTCTGGCAGGCTCCACACCGCTTTTCCTGGCTTCTTTCTTATAGAGATGAAGATATGGATCGCAGTCGATGAAGGACTCGTCGATGCTGTACACATGGACATCCTCCGGAGCCACGTATTTCAGTATCACGCTGTAGATCAGCGCTGAGACCCGTTCATATTCCGCCATTCTGGGAAGGGCAATCAGATATGAAAGGGTCTGACGGTTCTGACGTTCCCACCGGCTGATTGCCTGCTTCGCTTCGAAAAGCCTCGGCCTTCCCGGAACACCCTTTGCCTTTAGACTGGGACTTACCGCAAGGTAGATCGTCTGATCCGAGCGGGTCTCGTCGGCAACAAGCAGGTTTTCTTTCAGAGGATCGAGGTCACGATAGACGCATTCCACAGATGCATAAAAAGCTTTCATGTCGATCGCAATAAACGCACCCATGCTCCTTCACCCTTCTTTTCAAACCTGTATTTTCAAATTTCTCATCAAACGCTTTACCTGTTTCGAAGCGTACTAATCCTGTCTTTTCTGCCAGCTTTTCAAAAAGTCGGATCTTGTTTCCGGCACATTCGGCAGTTCCAGTCCTTTCTCTCTCAGGCACTGCAGTTTGAACCCGACAAGATGGACATCCACATTCATTTCTTCTGCAAGATCCTCAAATGTTCCCATGTCCTGATGACCCTGATAAAATTCCATCATCTGTTCCTGTTCAAACTCAAACCTGGCCCGGTCGCTCTTATATTTTTCGATATTATCCTGGATGTACCCGATAAGAAGCGAATACTCCTTATAGTAGATCCTGCTCAGGATATCTTCGTCCGGGATCAGCAGTTCAGCGTCGAAAAGGTTCGCGTTCCGTTCACTGCGGCTGTTGTTAAGGCTGTAGAGCATAGTATCCTGGAATAGCATTCCGCAGGAAGCTGACGCGTAATCCAGAAATGAATGACCAAGCTCATGGCCTGCACCAGTCCTCAAAGCCCCGTCTTCGGCATTGCAGTTCAGCCCTATGTACTGCTGACGGTTCACCACCCGGAAATAGCCAAGCAGATTCCGGCCGTCGAACCATCGAAGCTCAATGTTTCTCCGATCGATAATTTCAAAAGGGTCACGTGTCTTATATTTGCGGACGCAAAAGTCCGCCATGCTTATCGCTTGAGGCAACATAAGATATTCCTTTCCCTGGAAACCAGATGGGCGGGATTACTGCTGTAAATCAGTCCTCTAAGAACTTTTTCGGCGTAAATTTCCTTGCTTTTTCTTTGGAATCCCAGAAAATAGCCATCATCTCGTTACGGAACATTTCCTTATCCTCATCCGTCAGTTCACCGCCGGAATATAGTGTCTGGGTCTGATCCAGAATAGCCGCGGCCTGCGCCTTCCCTTTTGATCCGTACTTTTTGCTGGCCTGTTCCAGAAAAGCCTCTTTATCCATTTCCTCCTGGAAAAGGATATCCTCCATAAAGAAGTTTGTGGCGACGCCAAGAGCTGCGGACAGTTTTTTGACGGCGTCAATGCTTGGTTTCCGCTGATTGGTTTCGATGTAGCGGATCGCACGGTCAGTAAGACCGCTGGTACGGGATAAAGCCGATACCGTCATCTTTTTGGAAAGTCTGAGCGCCCGTACCTTGTCGCCGATCGAAGCATCAGGTCCTATGCTGATTTCGCCATCGATATTGCTGCTTTTTGTTTTATCCTGTGTACTCATAAACACTGCCTCCCTTACGGTAACGAATGAGTAGAATGATGATACGGAACTATTGGTTAGGAACTATAGTTCACTTGTTATGTTGGGATTATAAATCGGAACAGTAGTTCCTGTCAAGGGATTTTAGAAAATAATTACGTTAATTTTTATATTCCGATCCGGCCTACGTCCCTGATACAAGTTTGTATATTTTCATACATCTTTTGAAAGGAGAGCGCCGCGGAAGTTACCTGCGGTCAACATGTATGAAAAGACATCTTTTATTTTCCGTGATCTGCCTTATGCTGTTCGCATTTTGTGTAAATACAGCATTTGCAGATTTTATCGGGCCGAATCCGGATCTTCGGACCTATACCGAATATACTATTGAACCGATTTCGGTTCCGGGCCTTTATGTCCAGTGTGTTGATGATACAGCGTCTCCTGCCAGAGCACTTGGACAATACTGTGACATATCCCATTCACCAACTCCGATTGACATTACTCCGCCTACGGTAACATCCTGTGCTTCTTTTGCCGGAGCAACAAAATCTATTATCACCGAAACATCCTGCGAATACAACACCACGATCGGTGTCAATGTGCAGAAACAGGCGGATAATGCCACGGCAAGTGTGTCCTCAGTCTGTTCCGGAACAACCGGCGCGGATAACTGGTGCGGCGGGAACGTCACGCTTACGTTATCCGGTACGGAACCAAAACCTCACAACAACCTGAATGGCGGTGAGATCGTTATTGCCGGTGACAGTCAGACCAAACGGGGAACACAGCCATATACCTTTGATGTTTCCAAAGAAGGGAGCAATGACGTCAGTTACTGGGTCTATTCCACCGTCGGCGATACTTCTGAAAAGGGACAGACCCATGTGAAGATCGACAGAAGCGCTCCGAAAGCGGTCTGCGATGTGAAGTCTTCTCCAACATTCGGGGAATGGTATACAGGTAACGTCAAAATCGAAGGTAAGTCCACTGACTCTGTTTCCGGAGTGTATGAGAATCTGTTCAGTTCCGGCGTAACAACATCAGGGAATTCGATCACACTGTCACAGACCGGGAAGAATATTGGTGTCAGCCTGACCGCAAAGGATTACGCTTATAATACTGACGAAGTCAGCTGCGGTACCTTTTCCATTGACAATACTGCACCGGTCCTGGATTCCTTCACGGTTCCGGATGCTTCTCCCTACGGAAACGGGAACCTCACCTTTTCCGTTTCCGGACATGACAATGAATCCGGTGTGAAATCCGTTGTCATTATTATTGATGGTGAGGAACATTCCATCAGCGGCAGCCAGGGAACGGAATCCGTATCTTTTACTAAAACGGGAGAACATACCGTTTCCTACCGCATCTCTGACAATGTCGGAATTACAGCGGAAAGCTCTGTATTCACGTTTCTCATCGATATCGATCCGCCGAGTCTCATCATCAATGAAATATCCCATAACGGGGTATCAGGTTTGCTTGTCCCCGGCGACACGGTTTCCGGTTTCGGTACAGATCCCGGATCCGGATTTGATAAAGTTTATATTTCCTTTCCCGAAAATAACGTTTTCAAAACAGTTGATTTCAGTGTGATTACTGCCGCTCCGCCGGCCGAGAGTATTGTCTGGAGTGCTGTCGCAGATTTCACCGTACCGAGCGGAAACTATAATGTTTCTGTAAAAGGAATCGATAAAGTCGGAAATGAATCGATCGTAGTGTCGGTTCCTGTGACAGTTGACACGGATGCTCCGGTGACGGATTATACAGTGAACGGAAACGGGGTCGGTTCCGGATGGTACCGCGGATCCGTCACCGTTACTGCTGCTTCAACAGACCATGGCACAGGGGTCATGTCCGAAAGTGTAAGTATGTCATGTTCTCCGTCCATCAGCATTGCTGAAGGCAAATCAGCCATAATTCCCGCATCCTATTCCGGTACATGCAGTATTACCGTGAAAGCATCCGATTATGCGGACAACACGTCTGAGAATACGGTAAATAACGCGGTAAAAATTGACAATACCGCCCCGACAGCTTCGTCCTTCAGTCCTGCTTCCGGGAGCGTTAACGGGAAACAGGTACGTGCCTGCATCAACGGTGCGAAAGATCAGCATTCTGGTCTGAAATCCGGATATCTCAGGATCACCGGACCCGACGGGGAAAGAAAGTTGACATCCGAGGCGCAGGGCGGAGATCAGGTATGCTTTGATGCGTCCTTCTCAACAGACGGCAATTATTTCCTGTACTATGAACTCGAGGATAAGGCCGGAAATAAAAACGGAGAATCCGAGGCGGTTGTAATCATTGTTGACGCTACCGGTCCGGAGATCCATTTCACATCCGTTCCCGGATCTTTCAAAAACAAAGATGCCAGTGTCACCTACACGGGAACAGCTTCCGATAACGTCACGGGGATCGGCAGCGCACGGTATAGCACCGACGGCGGCGAGACATGGGAAGACCTGGAACTGGCCGATGACGGCAGCTTCACCATTATCGCCGCACCCTATGAACGGATGACCGTCCGGGTGTCCATGACCGACGGAGCCGGAAATGAATCGCTGATCGAATCCGGTCCACTGGTCAAGGTGAGCGACGCATCCGCGAAACTGTCGGTTCCAGCCGCCACGGAAGCAGATATGCTGATCCGCCCTGCCGTTGTGGACATGGAAGGAAATGTCATTGACGATTTTTCCGGGATCGAATCCGCCCGCGCCTTTGTTTATGGCAGAGGCTATGACCATCGGGATATTGAACTGTCCTCTAGGAATAATTACGCTTTCCGCTGGGACGGAACTTTCCCAAAGAATGAGATTCGTGAGACAGAAGACGGCGAAACCGTGATTATTGAAGGTTCCATTGAAGCTCCGGCAGGATGGTACTGGCTTACGATCGAGGTAACAGATGTCGACGGTATTATCAGCTGCTATAACAGCCGGATCCATGCCGGTGAAAGCACATCGCAGTCTGAACCGGAACAGGCACCGGAATATACGGTATTCGATATCAGCGGCAAAGTCAACGGGATGGATTCAGTCTCCGTGACTGTCTCCGGCACCAGATATATGCTTGCGGACTTCAGCCGGATCGAAGCCGGAATCGCTGGAAACAGCCGGGCGATCGGTAAAGGGCGGGCATACGCAAAGGAAAATGTGCTGGTCGTTGAATCACTGCAGACTGTCAGAGATACGCTCACACCTTTCAGCGGACTTGTGGATGATCTCGGGGACGATTATGTTATCATCGACGGACACGCAATGGCAATTGACAGCGAAACGCAGCGCTACTGTGAAGATATCCGTACGGGAGATTATGTCTCCGGGCTGTACCGGACTGAAAACGGGACGATGATCGCAGCTGAATTCGGACCGCTCAGCTGTGAAAGAAATGAAATCACAAGAACCGATACAGGTATCGTCGGAAAATAATGAAAGCAATGAAACAGCCATGAAATTCGTGGCTGTTTCTCCTTCCAATATGCTTTAGAACTGTTTTGGCATAGAATATACCGTATCTAATGTTATCAGTTTTATTTTCTGATGTTTCTGCAGGGCATATAAGCTTTCAGAAAAGCCCGATTTTGAAAAAATATAAAAAAATCTTTCATCATCTGCCTTAGTGAATACAGAAGAATAACCACGGATCAGATCAAATTCATCCGGACCAATTTTTTCATTTCGATATTTGCACGACCCTATAATATATTTTTCTCCGCTGGTAACATTATTTGAACGTAAATTTACCGCAACAATATCCAGCTGAGCCTCTTTTTTTAATAAAGGATGTGTACCCCACCATTCTCCTATCTCTCCTATGATAAAAGGAAGATCATCAGCATACCTGACCAGGTATTGTCTGCATATATCTTCAAAAACCTGCCCCATATAATCGGAAAGATAACTGCTGACTGCGGCATCATAAGCTTTTTCCATGGTTCCCATTTGTATTTGAAGCATCGATGAGGGTATAAATCTGTACCAGAAACGAAAGAAATTATCTGTAATTCGATAAATCGTTTTTTTTCTGGTCTTATCAACTGCAGGTTCTATCCTGGAAACAATTCCAAGTTCAGATAAAACTTTCAAATAGCTTGTGCATAGCGATGATTCAATTCGAACCTTATCAGAGATTTCACTGAGTCTGGAAGCTCCATTCGCAATGGCTTTAATGATTGAATTATAGAGTGCGGGTTCGCGAAGTTCCTGTTTTAAAAGATTTTCCGGTTCTTCATACAGGTAAGAATATGGATCAAAGAAATTATTCAGGAGAGCATCTTTGATACTGCCGTGAACATCAAGTTTATTGATATAATGCGGAATTCCTCCGGTAATTCCATAAATCAGAGCGTTTTCTTCAGGCGTAAGTTCCGGATGAAACCTTGCTGCATCAAGATAGGATAATGGCTCAATTTTCATCTGAGCGGTTCTCCTGCCAAATAACGGACTCTTGTCACTCAGAACTTCTTTTTCCATAAAACTGATGGAGGATCCGCAAAGAATTACAAAAAGGCTGCTCTCTTTCCAATCATGATCCATCAGGTGCTGAAGTCTTGAAAGTATCGATTTGTCGGCATCTACGAGATATGGGAGTTCATCAATTACAAAAACAACTCTTTCCTGCGACCTTGCAATATCTGTGATTGCAGAAAATGCGTTATCGAAAGATGAATAATTTGGAGCTGATTCGGCATCCGGGTGATGGAAATTATGGATCACCTTAGATAGAGCTTCAAGATTATCATTCGCTGCAGCCCTCAGTGCAGGGAAGAAAATTACCGGCTTATTTTTTACAAATTCTTTAATAAGGGCCGTTTTTCCCACCCGCCTCCTACCGTAGATTATTATGCATTCAAGAGAATTGCTTTCATATCTGGAATTCAGTTTTTTTAGTTCTCTTTCCCGACAAAGAAACATATCAGCCTCCCTATATTGTCAAGTGTTTTCCTCGGAAAAATATGACATTTTCCTTAGATACCTCATCAAAATGAGCCTCAATCATGAGCATCTCAGTGTATCTGGTACGAGAATAGAGGTGTTTTGGGTACACGAAGCAGAACCGTCTTTGTTTTTTCGATCTGCATGGCCGTTGTGTACCCCTTTCCTCTATGGCAGTGCACCTCCCGTATCTACCAGGATCACCGGTGGTTGTCCGCCGGGTCCTAACTTCCTTCGTTCCACCTGCCCATAACCAGGGTGTCGGCGTAGCTCCTTTACAGGGTCATGCCCTCTGGAAATAATTCCTGCCGACTACTGGCTCATTTTTATGTAATTGTTTGCTGACTCCAGCGTCTGTTGTTTCTGCACCATTCGGCGGACGTAACCTGATGAAATTCTTCTGGCGTCGGTTTGAATTCCGATTGCTGTATGGTGACAGCGGCTGTATTCCAGGGTGGCCGGGTATGTTAGGCCATTCTTTGAATATCGCTTATCATCTTTTCGGGATTGTACGTCGTTCCCGTCTTCAAAATCAGGAAGAATATCCTGATTAGTTTGCATGCTACAGTTACTATCGACTGTATCTTCTTCAGCGGATTCTTCGGTCTGGTCGTGTAGTACTGGTGTATTCTCATGAATTCAGGACTGTGTCCAACTACACTGATAGCTGCTTCATACAATACATACCTCAGCTTTTTCCGCCCCCGATAACTGATGTGACTCTCACCTTTATGTTTACCGGACTCATTCCTAACGATTGAATATCCGGCAAGTTTTTGAACCTCTTTGGCATCCTGGAAACGTGTGATGTCTCCGACCTCTGCGATGAATCCAATCACTGTTTTCATTCCGATACCTTTTATTTCCAGAAGCTTGTCGACATATGGTACTTCGACGATCTTCTCTTTGATTATTGCCATCAGTTCAGCTGTTCTGGCTGCCTGCGTCTCATAGTCTTTCAACAGGTTTCTGATTTCAATTCTTGCTGCATCCTGTGCTGACCGATTGCCGATGCTGTGCTCCGCTGCTGCTACCAGGGTCTTCGCCCTCTTCACTCCAGTCCCGCGTAGCTTTGCTTCTCTCCATATCCGGTTTACACCTTCAACCCCAAGTTTGACAATATCACCCGGCAGTGGCGCATATTTCAATATCATCAATCCGCTTTTTGCATCCAGCTTCCGATATACTTCCTTGTAATTCGGAAAATAGATGCTGAACCATCTCGCAATCTGGTTCTTCAGCCGAATCAGCTGACTTTCAGTACGATCCAACTGACCCGCTAATGACCGTATCTCCGCATAGACACCTTCCGGTATATATGGATAGCTGAATCGTCCTTCATTTACCAGCGCCGCTATCACCTTCGGATCCTTCCGGGCATTCTTTGATGGATTATTGTCGTCCAGTTCTTTCGACTTCTTCACATGATGCGGGTTCACAT
>CAYWKZ010000106.1:0-10998 GCA_964459115.1 uncultured Leptolinea sp.
TTTTTTTGATTTCCGTTGTTTTTACAGTTGACTTTTCTTTGATTTCCGGGTAAAATACCTTATATAAAAGAGCAACATGAGAGGATCGTCAAATGAAACGGAAAATCTATGATCGTCTCCTTCGCTGGAAAAGTGAAGACTGTGGAAAAAGCTGCCTGTTAATACAAGGTGCCAGACGTGTGGGAAAGAGTTACATTGTTGAAGAATTCGCAAAGAATGAATATAAAAGTTACATTCTGATCGATTTCAACCGTACCTCTCCGGAAATCAGCAATCTCTTTCTCAACGACCTTGATGATCTTGATACTTTTTTTCTGAAACTCAAAGCTGCATATAACATCCCACTTTATGAACGGGACTCTCTGATTATTTTGGATGAAGTACAGTTGTTTCCGAGAGCCCGGAGCGCTGTCAAGTACCTGGTTGCAGATGGCCGGTACGACTTCATTGAAACCGGATCTCTCATTTCCATCAGAAATAATGTCAAAAACATACTGATTCCCTCCGAAGAAGAACCTGTAAACATGTACCCGATGGATTTTGAAGAATTTCTGTGGGCAATTGGAAATGATACGCTGTACCCACTAATCCGGTCCTGTTTTGAGAAAAAAAGGCCATTAGGTCAAGCGCTGCATCGCAAGGCGATGGACCTGTTCCGTCAGTATCTGATTGTAGGCGGTATGCCGCAGGCAGTGGAAGAGTTCGCGAACACAAAGGATTTTTCAGCAACAGACAGGATCAAACGCAGAATTCTGACCCTGTATCGGGACGATATCCAAAAACATGCTGACAAGGATCGCTTAAAAGTGGAAGCTATCTTTGATGAGATTCCCAATCAGCTGCAAAACCAGAATCGACATTTTAAACTATCTTCTCTGGAAAATGATGCCCGTTTCGAGGAATATGACGAACCGCTCTTTTGGCTTTCAGATGCCATGATCGTCAACAACTGCTATAACACTACAGACCCGGCAATTGGGCTTAAAATGAATCAGAACCGTCGTCTGCTCAAATGTTATATGGGTGATACGGGGCTGCTCATCAGCCATGCTTTTGACGAAAACAGTATTGTATCAGAAGAAATCTATAAAAAACTGCTGTTGGACAAACTGGAAGTAGATATGGGAATGATCATGGAAAACATGGTGGCTCAAATGCTGACAGCCGGTGGGCATAAGTTATATTTCTATGCCAACAATGACCGGGAACATAATGAAAATCGTATGGAGATCGACTTTCTGATTGCCAAGAAGATCATCACAAACCGGCACAATATATCACCCGTGGAAGTAAAATCCGGTAAGAGGTATGCTCTCGCCTCCATGCGGAAGTTCATGGCAAAATACGCTGAGCAGCTTCATACTGCCTATGTGCTGCATCCGGGAGACCTGGAAGAGGAAAACGGCATTATCTTCCTCCCGCTCTATATGACACCGTTTCTGTAAAATAAGGGATAAGAAATCACCGTTCATGACAATATTTCTTAAGAATATTGTAACTTAATATTTTTTTTCATCAAAATAGAATCTTAAGAACTTCTAAGAATAGCATGATTTCAGGCTATCTTTACTGTCATATCATTTATGAACAATTTTTAAGTTTTATCAACATGTTTTCAACAGGTTTATCAACAAAATTTTAATGTTTATCCACAGGAGACTTCACTTATTCACAAACTTATCCACAGAAAACGCGGAGTTATCCACAACTTCACCGACCCGCAAGGATCCCGGAATCCTGGTAAATGTCTGAGTATGATGATAAATTGAAAGAGGAAAAAACAAAATTGATAAACATTTCAGACAAGATCTGAATATTTTTTATTAATGTCATAATCCAACCCGTCTGGGTTACAAATTTAAGAACTGTACCTCTTTATTTATATATTATTTTAGCATTACCGCTGAATGGATGTGTTCTTCCATATTCTACGGCATCTTCGTGGAGCTGCTGAATAGGAATTTGATCAAAAAAAACTTGCTGCCATTTTGTATAATCAAATTTTTCCCTTTTCAAAGCAGAAACAAATTGTTCCGCCTCCACAATTCCCAGATTATCAACCAGACACTGCATTCCCTTATCAAGTATTTCAATTGTTGTCATTTTTAATCTCCTCCAAAACATTAATCATGTTCATTGGGTTTATCAGCTCAATTTCATTCGTTTTATATTTCAGAAGTCTGTCATCTGTAGTAATCAAATAATCACTGTGCGAAATAATTGCGCATGCAACATGACAAGCATCTTTATGCTTTATTCCTGTTTTTTCGATATCATTCGCCATTTGCAGTATTTTATCATCAAGTAATTCAGAAACGTAAACTGTTGCAAAACGTCTCTGAAAATTATAAATCTGCTTTCGACGAGTATCTGAAGGATTCATGCTGTTTTCATAAAACGACCAATAAGAAACAGCCAATTCCAATCTTCCATGACGTATTTCTGATTGAATTTCTAATTTTGCCTGAGTTTCAAGGTAAATCCTTAACTGATCTTGATCATCATAAGGACGGTTATAGCAACAATTATCCAGGTAAACCCTCATCTTCAATCCTATATTTTAATCTTCAACATAATTATACTCGTCTTATGTATTTTGAAATCCTCATATTCTTATAATATAACTTGCCAAAACGCATCCATCCGAGTTTAATTCGTCATAATCAAAAACAGGCGAATGTCAGATTTACCGGTCATTGGATATAATTTAGTCAGAATTCTCGGATTGGAGTTTGAAACAGCAATGGCCCAAAACAACAACAGGACAAAAATCTTTATTGACGGCAGCGCCGGAACCACCGGGCTGCGTATTTACGAACGGCTCAGCACCCGTGAAGATCTGGAACTCATCACCCTTTCGGATGAAAAGCGCAAGGATCCGGCTGCCCGTAAGGAAGCCATTCACGCGGCGGATGCGGTGTTCCTCTGCCTGCCGGACGCGGCTGCCATTGAGGCAGTCGAACTGGCAGAAGGCTCCGATACTGTCATCATCGACACCTCCACCGCTCACCGCACCGCAGAGGGCTGGGCTTACGGTTTTCCGGAACTGAAGGGCTTCCGGGAACGCATCCGAAACTCCAAACGAATCGCCAATCCCGGCTGCCATGCCAGCGGATTCATCGCCCTGGTCAAGCCATTGGTCGACGAAGGGCTGCTCTCTCCGGACGCGGCGCTCAGCTGCTTTTCGCTCACCGGTTATTCCGGCGGAGGCAAAAAAATGATCGCCGAGTATGAAGAGCTTGACCGGGACGGGCTGCTCAAGGGACCGCGACAGTACGGCCTTTCCCAGCAGCACAAGCACCTTAAAGAAATGAAGCATGTATGCGGGCTGAACACCGCTCCGCTTTTCAGTCCCATCGTTGCGGATTATTACGCCGGGATGGAAGTGACCGTGCCGCTTTTTGCGAAAGACCTTAAAGGAAACCTTGCTAACCTTAAAGAAACATACAAGGAATATTACCCGGGTCCGCTGGTGCATTTTGACGAAAACACGGATGAGGGCGGTTTCCTTTCGGCTGCCGCGTTTGCTCTCCGTGATGACATGCAGATCCTGGTAGACGGCAATGAAGAGCGGATCCTCCTGACCGCGCGGTTCGACAATCTTGGCAAAGGCGCCTCCGGTGCGGCGATCCAGAACCTGAACCTGGTGCTGGGATTAAACGAGAGTTTTTCGCTTATTTGTCAGTGATTTTTATAATGAACAATGAATTGTGAAAAATGAATAATGAATAATTATTGTGTCGCTTCGCGACTTTAAGAGAATAAAGAGTCCTGGTGGAGAATTGCCTGGGTTGAAAAATGCACATGATTTTCAATATGCCAATCTACACACCGAAATCATTCACTATTCACTATTCAATATTCACTATTCATTAGAATAGAGATTTATTGGGGTTCGTATGTCATATCAATTTATTTCCGGCGGCGTATGTGCCGCGAAGGGTTTCAAAGCGAACGGGATCCGCTGCGGGATCCGGGCGAACCATAGCGACAAAGACCTGGCGCTGGTGGTCAGCGATGTGATGTGCACTGCCGCGGCAGTCTACACCACCAACCTGGTCAAGGGAGCGCCGATCGCGGTCACCCGTGAGAACATTGCCGACGGCAAGGCTCAGGCGATCATCGTCAACTCCGGCAATGCCAACACCTGCAACGCGGACGGTCCCGAGATCGCCCGAAAAATGTGCGCCCTGACCGCGGATGCGCTGGGACTCGAGCCGAAGGATATCGTCATCGGTTCCACCGGCGTCATCGGACAGCCGCTCAGCATTACCCCGATCCAAAACGGGATGGCGGAGCTGGTCTCCGGACTGCGGTCGGACGGCAATGAAGACGCGGTCGAAGCCATCATGACGACGGATACACGCAAGAAAGAAGCTGCGGTGGAATTTAAGCTCTCCGGTCATACTTGCCGCATCGGCGGCATGGCCAAGGGCAGCGGGATGATCCATCCCAACATGGCCACCACCCTGATCTTCATCACCACGGATGCTGCAGTCTCCGCGGAAATGCTGCAGAAGGCGCTCAGTGCGGATGTAAAGACCTCTTTCAACATGCTTTCCATCGACGGAGATACCTCCACCAACGACACGCTGGCGATCCTTGCCAACGGTCTGGCCGGGAACCCGGAGCTCAGCGCCGAAGGGGAAGATTACGAGACCTTCCGGGAAGCGCTGCATGCCGTGACCGCGGACCTGTGCCGCAAGATGGCCGCGGATGGGGAAGGCGCCACCAAGATGCTGGAGTGCCGCGTGACCCATGCGCCGGATGAGACCTCCGCCCAGACCGTCGCGAAATCCGTCATCTGCTCTTCGCTGCTCAAGGCGGCCATGTTCGGAGCGGATGCCAACTGGGGAAGGGTGCTGTGCGCCATCGGCTACGCCGGTGTGCCGCTGGATGTGGACCGGATCGAAGTGCGCTTCGAATCCGAAAAGGGGAACATTCTGGTCTGTGAAAACGGTGCGGGCGTGCCTTTTTCCGAGGAAAAGGCTAAAGAAATTTTGCTGGAGAAGGAAATTTACATTCTCATCGACCTGCATCAGGGCGAGGCAGAAGCCACAGCCTGGGGCTGCGACCTGACCTATGACTATGTGAAGATCAATGGGGATTATCGGACGTAGTAAATAAGAAATAAGAAATAAGAAATGAGAAATTAGAAATTAGATCGGAGAATTTTACACCAACTATGATGATAAAAATATAAATATTTGATTTTGAGAATAAAATCATTTCTCATTTCTAATTACATAATTTCTCATTTTCTCGACGAAGGAGAGAATATATGGACAGTCATTTGACAAACACACAGCGGGCGGAGGTTTTGGTTCAGGCGATGCCGAACATCCGGCGCTATTACAAAAAAATCGTCGTCATCAAATACGGTGGAAACGCCATGATCAATGAAGACCTGAAGCAGCAGGTCATGCAGGATATCGTGCTGCTTTCCCTCATCGGCATCCGGGTGGTGCTGGTTCATGGCGGCGGTCCGGAAATTTCCGATTTGATGAAGCGGCTGGGCAAAGAGGCTCAGTTCATTGACGGGCTCCGCGTCACGGACAAGGAAACCGTGGACATCGCGCAGATGGTGCTGGCCGGGAAGATCAACAAGTCGCTGGTCAACATGGTGGAGCATTACGGCGGTAATGCCATCGGTCTTTCCGGGATCGACGGACATATGATCCAGGCGGAGATCAAGGATGAGCGGCTGGGTTATGTAGGCAACATCACCTGCATCAATGCAGAGCCGATCCTTGACATGCTGGATGCCGGTTATATCCCCGTCATCGCAACCCTCGGCTGTGATGATGAGGGAAACACCTACAACATCAACGGCGACACTGCCGCGGCTTACATCGCCGGTGCGCTGCAGGCCGAGCGCCTGCTGATGATGACGGACGTCCCCGGGGTCCTTCGGGACAAGGACGATCTTTCGACCCTGATCAGCGAGATGACAGTGAAAGAAGCCGGTCAGCTGAGGGAACAGGGAATCATCGCCGGCGGCATGATCCCGAAGGTGGAATGCTGCGTGGAAGCGATCCGCTCGGGTGTGAAGAAGGTCGTCATCATGGACGGGCGCATTCCTCATTCCATCCTGATGGAACTGCTGACGGATGAAGGCGCCGGCACCATGGTCAAGGCGTAAAACGGAAAAGGTGATTATGAGCGAACTGAAGAATATCGACAAGACGTATGTCGCCAACACCTACGCGCGCTTCCCGGTGGAGATCGTCTCAGGGAAAGGCTCCGTACTGGTGGATAACAATGGAAAAAAATATATCGATCTCGGCTCCGGGATCGCGGTGAACGTGTTCGGTGCGGGCGATGACGTTTGGAAGCAGGCCGTGATCGACCAGCTGGACAGGATCCCGCACACCTCCAACCTTTATTACACCGAGCCCTGTGCGATGCTGGCAAAAATGCTGTGCGAACGCACCGGGATGAAAAAGGTCTTCTTCGGGAACTCCGGCGCGGAAGCCAACGAATGCTCCATCAAGGTCGCCCGCAAATATTCGGCGGAGAAAAAAGGGCCGGGATGCTTCACCATCGTCACATTGCAGAACTCCTTCCATGGACGAACCTTAACAACTTTAGCGGCAACCGGTCAGGAGCATTACCATGAGCTTTTTCAGCCGCTTACGCCCGGATTCGTTCATGTTCCGGCCAATGATTTCGAAAGCTTAAAGAAAACTGCGTTAGAAACCAATGCCGCCGGCATCATGATGGAGATCGTGCAGGGTGAAGGCGGCGTGCTGCCGCTGACGGAAGATTTCGTGAAACAGACGGCTGTCTTTGCGCAGGAGAACGACATCCCGCTCATCATCGACGAGGTCCAGACCGGCAACGGACGCTGCGGCCGGCTTTATGCCTACATGAATTACGGCATTCAGCCGGATATCGTCTCCACAGCCAAGGGAATCGGGGGCGGACTGCCGCTCGGCGCCTGCCTGATGGGCGAAAAGGTGCAGGATGTGCTGCATGCGGGGGACCACGGTTCCACCTTCGGCGGCAATCCGGTTGCCTGCGCCGGCGGACTGACCATCCTCAGCCGCATCGACGAGGAGCTGCTGGCGGAGGTCCGTGAGAAGAGCGCTTACATCTTCGAACAGTTCGCGGGTGCCGAGGGCGTTGAATCCGTCAGTGGGATGGGGCTGATGATCGGCATCAAACCGGTTGGACCGGCCGCGAAGATCGTCACCGCCGCCATCGATAAGGGCGTGCTCGCGCTCACCGCCAAAGACCGCGTCCGGCTGCTGCCGGCGCTGAACATCCCGTGGAATCTGCTCCGGGAGGCCGTTGCCGTGCTGAAGCAGCTCTGCGCGGAGATTCAGGAATAAAGAGGGCCCCTCCCTGACCGGGGAAATTGTAACACTTTACTGAATTCAATACAGCGGGCAGGATTGCTTCCGATCCTGCCCGCTGCATTCGTTTGTCCTATGGGCCCGAGAGTCTAAGGCAGTCTATAGCGGGTTGCTCTCGCTGAACCGTATTGTTCCAACTGTCCCAAACTCACCATCTGTTTGAGCAGACGTCCACCCGAAGCCTGACTGGTGTTCAGTAACCTTTCAACATCCCTGCGATTGATGGATCCATTCTCGTGTAAATAATTTATAATTTTCTCCACCGTGCTTTCTATATTGGGGACAGCTTTTTTTTCTTCTGTCTGTTGTGTGGGAATCTCATTTGTATTGGGCAAAATAACCTTGAAAACATTCTCACTTGTTTTAATCGTTGGTTTGACAGGATGAGCCTGATAGGCCCCTAATATTTTTTGGATACCGGTACCATATGCCTCAATCAGTGAAAGACGGTAAAAAATATTCGCAAGCTTTGGGTTTCTGCAGGCAGAAATTCCCATCATAATGTCCCGGATCGTGAGTCCGGGCAGCAACCCGCCGATCGAGGTAAATTCGATCCGGTCGGAATAAATACTGATCAAGGTGCTCGAATTGATCCCGTAATCCCGATGGACCAGGCAATTCAGCAGTGCTTCTCTGAGGGCCGCTTCCGGATAGCTTTTATGATCGATCCGGTATAATTTGTCAAAACTTGCCCTGTTTTCGTTATAGAAATCAATAAAAGTATAGGCATCATTCATCTGATCAAACAGGGACCCGGTAAACTCTTTCCTGTTTTTGAAACGATCCTGTTCCGTCCCTTCAAAAACAGCTGCTTTTATCGTATGCGGACACTGGTCAGAAAGAAGAAGCGCCAGATTTGTATATAATCCATCCTGACCGATGACGCCGAGCGTTTTTTTCTGAGCATCTCCAAAGCTTATTTTTCTCATCTCAAATTCTTTGTCGGCAGCCCGAAAGCTCAGTTCCTGATCCATGGAGCGCATAACTTCAAAACTGTCGCCATCCGTATCCTTGATCATCTGGCGAATCGCAAAATCAGAGGCTGGAGCTGATGAAAATCCCTGACGAATATATACTCCGGACGGACGTAATCCTTTTCCGGAAAGATAATAAGGCCTCTCTGTTCCGCGCTGTACGGTTATGGCTAAAATGTCTTTTTCTTCAGTGCTGATCGTCTCGTAATGCACGAAAAGGCTCAGATCCGGCTTGATGTTATCTCTGATCATATTACTGATTTGAAGAGCTGCGCTATCTGCGTCGGCAATTCCACACACAGAGCCGTCATCATTGACGCCGATATAAATCGTTCCGCCTTCGCTGTTTGCAAAGGCTATGATTTCCTTCTTTATGTCATCCGTAACGACCGATTTCAGTTCTGTTGTTTCACTTTCCCGATAGATCATGTACTGCCTCATCTTATCTAATCATATCTGCTCATATCTTATCATTTATGATTAGATTTGTCAAGATTCAGAAGGACTGAAACTTTCTGTTATGAAAAAATCTTTATTGCCAAATCGAGTGATCAAGATTAGCCTCTAAGATAAATAATCGATTAAGAGGCAGACAGCTGCTCACAGTACTTGCCCTGAAATCCGGAGCCAATCTGAGGAAGAACTACCTGCTCACGGCACTTGAAGAGGGCCTGATCGTGATGGAGATCCCCGACAAACCCACCAGCCGCAGCCAGACCTATATCAGAAAATGAGACAAAGGGAAAGCAGAGCAGTCTCCGTGTGCTCCGTTCCGAATTGATTCACATTCACTTCACAAAACTATCGTTTCCCAAAATACTATCTTGTGAGAAAGTATCTTATGAGATAGTTTCTCGCAGGATGGTTTTTTGAAATATCTCATATAACGAAAATTTGTAAAAAACTGCTTTTTGATATTTTTTTATAAAATTTATAAAATTCAATAAAATATAAAATGATTTCATAAATTACTAAAATTAATTTAAGTTAACATCAAAATTATCAAAATTTACTCAAATATCAATTTGACATTTTCATGAATTTGTTGTAGAATATCAAATTGACAGAGGAAATATAAAATGACAAGAGAAGAATTACTTGATAAACTGAAAGAAATTCAAAAGATGAAATGCGAAACACAAACGCTGGAAATCAAAGCAGCGGCAAAAGGCTGCCCGCAGCGTTTATATGATACCCTGTCCGCCTTTTCAAACCAGGATGAAGGCGGGGTCATCGTTTTTGGTGTAGACGAAGATGACAATTTCATGGAATGCGGCGTATATGATCCCCAGGATATTCAAAAAAAGATCAACGACCAGTGTCTGCAAATGGAGCCTGTCGTCAGACCGCTGCTGACTGTTGCGGAAAAGTGTGGAAAGTTCTTTGTCTCTGCCGAAATTCCCGGGATCGATATCACTGACAGACCCTGTTATTACCTTGGCAAAGGCAGACTGAGAGGCTCTCATGTCCGGGTAGGCGACAGTGATGAAGCGATGACCGAATATGAAGTGTACAGTTACGAAGCCTATCGGAAGAAGTATCAGGATGACATTCGAATTGCTGACAGAGCTTCTTTTGACCTATTGGATAAAAATTTACTTGGTGATTATATTCATGATTTGAAAGAAAAAAAACCGAACCTCAGCGCACTTGATGACAAAACAATTTACGATCTGATGAGCATCACCCGGGATGGAAAAATCACGCTCAGTGCCGTTTTGCTTTTTTGCAGATACCCTCAGGTTTTCTTTCCGCAATTATGCATCACAGCAGTGGCTTTTCCGGGAAATGAAATTGGAGAAACCGGTTTTTCCGGAGAAAGATTTCTGGATAATCAACGGATCGAAGGCAACATTCCGGAAATGCTGGAACAAGCCATTTCATTTGTCCGAAAAAACATGAGGCTCAAAACGATCATTGATCCGAATACCGGAAAAAGGGAAGACAGATATGATTATCCAATCACCGCAATTCGGGAGGCTGTGATCAATGCATTAGTACATCGTGATTACAGCATTCATACGGAAGGCATGCCGATCCAGATCCTTATCTTTCCGGACAGAATCGAAATCAAAAACCCGGGCGGGATCTATGGCAGACTGCGGGTGGATCAGCTCGGGAAAATGCAGCCTGATACGCGAAATCCTGTTCTCGCAACAGCATTGGAAGTTATGAATATCACAGAAAACCGCTATTCCGGGATCCCGACGATCCGCCGGGTGCTGAAAGAATATGATCTGCCCGATCCGGTTTTTGAGGATCAGCGCGGGACGTTCATCACCACCTTTTATAATTCTTTACGCCACATCAATCCAGAAAGATTTTCCGGTTTAAACGATAAACAACAGGAACTGCTGCGTTACCTCGAGTTTCCGCGAAGCCGGCAGGAAATCGCTGATTTTCTCGGGATCAAATCAGTCGCCTATGCTATCCAGGCCCACATTACTCCGCTGATCCGGGCAGGCCGTGTGCAAATGACTATTCCCGACCAACCGAAAAGCCGAGCCCAGCGGTTTGTAACGGTTTTATGACCGAGAGAATAATTGTCCCAGATTGATCATTTGCGACTATTTCCCAATTTTGGAGTCCTCATGACGATGAACTATTTTTCAGCCATGGATGTTTCGAATGATACCCGCCGTTCCGGTATGCCGCTGAAGGTGAAT
>CAYWKZ010000107.1:0-10971 GCA_964459115.1 uncultured Leptolinea sp.
GGCGTCATGTGCAGCTTCTCATTGGCAAAGCGCCGCAGAAACTGCATATCGGCCAGCGTACAGCCGGGATGAGCCGCAATAAAATAATATGTCAGGAACTGCTTATGCGGCGCATTCCTGTTGAGCCGGTCAAAGAGCACACGGAACTCCTGCAGCTTTTCCACTCCCGGCTTGCCCATCAGCGCCAGCACCTTCGGGTTATGATGCTCCGGAGCGACCTTCATCTGCCCGGAGACATGATAACGGCAGACCTCATCCAGGTAATGGGTCCCCGCGCCGGGATCGGCCAGAATCATGTCATAGCGGATGCCGGAGGCCGTGACGATCTGCTTCACGCCCGGGATCTTCCGGGCCCGCTGCAGCAGTCCGGTCAGCTTTTCATGGTTGATCCCCAGCGAAGGGCAGGGCGAGGGGAACAGGCAGCGCTTGTCTTTGCAGCCGCCGTATTTCTGCTTCTTCAAACATTCAAAGCCATACATGTTCGCCGTCGGACCGCCCATATCGGGAATGATCCCGCGGAATCCGGGCAGCGTAGCGATGTGTTCGATTTCTTTAAGGATCGAATTTTCCGAGCGCCACTGCACCGTCCGGCCCTCGTGGACCGCGATCGCGCAGAAATTGCATTCCCCATAGCATCCCCGGTGAGTGGTGACGGAAAAGCGGATGGTCTCCAGCGCCTTCACCGCCCCCTGCGCCTTGTAATAAGGATGCACGTCCCGCTCATAAGGCAGGGCATAAACCGCGTCCAGTTCCGGTTGGCTCATCAGCTTCGCCGGCGGGTTCTGGACCAGGTAACGGTCCCCGTGTTTTTGTGCCAGGGTCTTGCCGCTGACCGGGTCGCAGTTCGCGTAAAAGGTCTTGAACATGGTGATGAACGCCTGTTTATCATCCCGGACGGACTCAAAGGAGGGCAGCTCAACCGCCCCCGCCGGGATCTCTTTCGCCTTAAAGGCCAGTCCGCGGATCTTTTCAACCGGCAGCCCCTTGGCCAGCGCAAAGGCAAATTCCAGCACCGCCTTCTCGCCCATGCCGTAGATCAGGTAATCGGCCTTGGCGTCGAAAAGGATGGAGCCACGGATCTTGTTGTTCCAGTAATCATAATGGGCCACCCGGCGCAGCGACGCCTCGATCCCGCCCAGCATGATGGGTCTCGTGTTTTTGAAATTGCGGCGGATGAGGTTGGTGTAGACCATGCAGGCCCGGTCCGGGCGCCGATTATTGACGCCTCCCGGCGTGTAATCGTCGCTCTTACGCGGCTTTTTGGAGGCGGTATAATTGGCCACCATCGAGTCCACGGACCCGGCCGAGACGCCCCAGAAAAGCTTCGGCTCTCCCAGCCGGGTGATGTCGGCGGGACTGTTGACGTCCGGCTGTGCGATCACCGCCGTCTTGTAGCCGGCGTTCATCAGCACATGCCCGATCACCGCGATCCCGATGTGAGGTGAGTCAATATAAGCGTCCCCGCTCACCAGGATCACATCCGGCGCATCCCAACCGAGCAAATCGATCTCTTTTTTCGTCGTTGGCAAAAACAATTCGCTACCGCCTAAAATATGAAATAAGGCATCTGTTCAGAGCCCGAGGTGACGCACATTAATGCTGCGGTTCGGTTGTAAAAGTAATTTTCCGTTTATTGTTGGCGCAATCAGCAAGATACAGATTGATCAGTGTTTGATAAGGTACACCTAACTGATCAGCCATTTCCTGAAAGTAGTTCAATGTCTTGATGTTCATGTTCATCGTCACCTGACGTTTGATCCGCCCGGCAAACGGATTTCGAATCGCATGGCTGAAGTCAGTGATTTCCGGGATGTCTTCAAGTTCTTCGAGGGTTGGATATTCGTTCATTGCACTCCTTCCTGGTAATAATAGTCACGTTCAGTTTTGGTTGCTCTTCGTGCGGAAATGATCCTTACAATGTCTGAGCTGCGATTACAATAGCAGACAAACAAAATTCGCAGTTTTTCACTATATCCGATGAGATGAAACCGTTCTTCATCGATCGAATGTTCAACATCATCAAGGTAAATGGCATTTGGATCATCAAAAGCAGTCTGCGCTTCATCAAATGAAACACCATGTTTCATTCTGTTTTTCAGGTCTTTGTTCGGATCCCATTCAAAGCGATATTCTAATTCCGGTCTGTCCATGTCCTAATACCTATAAAATCATTATAACATAATTACGATCACGAAAATCTATCTGTCGTAAACCACACCAACAACTGACACCGGACACCTGACACCTGAAACCTATTTCTTATTTCTTATTTTCCTGATCGGTTCGATCAACCCCGTGGCGAAGACCGCCGCGCTGCACACCACGATATAGATCACCGTGCGCCAGAAGGGATAACGGCGGATGGCATCGCCGCTGTAACGGCTGTAATACCACTGGGTGAAGAAGCCGAGGAAAATGAGCTCGATGGCGATCCAGCGCACCAGCCACCAGTCCCGCAGCCTGATGGCAAAATCGATGCCCCAGGCAGCCATGAACGCCAGCCAGGGAAGGAAGATCACCCGGTAACGGGGGTTGTCGATCTGGTCACCGCCCGCGCGCAGTGAGCTGATGAACAGCCAGACCACCACGAAAACGGCATTGACCACCATCAGCGCCCGTTCCCGCTTGTCCTTGATGCGCAGAGTGGAGAAAATGGCATAAAAGAGGAAGGGCACGAGGATGTACCAGCCGGCCGCACGGAAGATTCCGACGACCTTCCAGTAGATCGTCGTGCAGGGACCGTGCGCCAGGTCACAAGCCGGGGCGACCGGATAGACCGCGATCGCCGGCAGCACGGGCTGCGTCAGCCCGTAGATCGCCACAAAGATCGAACGGAACTGTCCGCCGATCTCTCCAACGACCTTTTCCACCCAGCCGGAGGTGTTTTCCGTCGTAAAGATGTCATAATGGACCCAGTTCTGGAATGCGGGAAGTGCCACGACGGTCAGCGTTAAAACACTCAGCACCAGCAGGATGATCCCGCCCCACAGCCAGGCTTTCGAGCGGGGGATCAGCATTTCCGCCCAGATCCAGAACACAGCGATACCGGCCAAAACGACGGAAACCATGGAAGAAAACGGCAGGCAAAGCACAACACAGGCCACCAGCACATCGATGGAAAGCCAGCGGTGTTTATGGAAGGTCGCCAGCGCCCAAAAGGCGGCACAGACGATCCCGTTCAGGAAAGGTTCCCGCATCGGAGCCCCGGCGAAGAAAATGCTGTCCGGATAAAGCGCATAGATCCAGCAGCCGATCAGCGCAATGCGCTTTCCCCAGCGTCCGTGCAGCCCGTTCCACAGGAAAGGCAGTCCCAGCGCGGCAAAGAAGGACCCTGCCAGCATGATCAGTGTAAAGCGGCGGTCATGCGGTGAAAAATACTTATAAAGCCACACAGCCATGGCCGTCATCCCGCCGTACTGGTCATTGTGATACTGACGGGTGAGCGTATCCACAAAGCTGATGTCTTCCTCATTCACGATCGCCCAGGCTTCCGCATCCCGGCGCCAGGCATCGTCAAACAGGTAGCCCTTCTGCTCCCGGCGCTCGTCCGGATGTCCATAGATCGGCAGCAGGTTCACCGTAGCCAGCCCGAAGGCCAGCCGAAGTGTAAAAGCGATCAGCATCATCACCGCCAGGGTCTTCCCCCTGCCGCCCCAATTCCACGCCAGGATGGAAAGGATCAGAAACGGCACGCTCAGCCCGGCAGCCAGCCGGAATGTCATCCAGAATTCGCCTTCGGTCCATCGGGCAACTGCGGCAGCGATCCCTCCGGTCAGGACGGCAATGATCAGGATATACCATAGCCATGATGTGTTTTTACGCATGTTTTCTCCCATTCAAAAATATCGCGGCACGTTTCTGCCAGGTGTAAGCTTCAGAACGTCTTTTGGCCTCAGAGCCAAGTTTTTCCCGCACCCCGGCATCACTCAAAACAGAACGCAGCCCTGCCTGCCAGGCATCTACGTCCTCCGGTTCGCAGAAAACCGCACAGCTCTCGTCCAGCACCTCGCGGATCACCGGCAGTGCAGCCGTCAGGATGCAGCGTCCCTGCGCCATATACTCAAACATCTTCATCGGGGAGCAGATCTCCGCAGAGTTTCCCCCGCCCGAGCCGGCGATGTGCTTCGCATAAGGCATCAGCAGCACGTCACAAGCCGCCTCAGCCAGCGGCAGCCGTTCCCGGGGCACAAAACCATGAAAATATACATTCGACAGACCCGCACGCGAGGTTTCCTCCCGCCAGTGCTCCACAGCGTCCGGCGTCCCGCCGAACCAATGGAAATCGGCATCAGGGAAACGGGCGGCCAATTGCACAAAGAGCTCCGCTCCCCGCCCCTCGTAAAGATGTCCGCTGCAGGAGACCGCGGGACGTATGAGCGAAAAGCCCATCGCCTGTTTGGCCCCGGCAAGGTCCGGCAGCTCCGCATAATCCTCCGGGGAAAACCCGTTCGGCATGATCAGACAGTCTTCTTTCCTGAGATGCGAAAAATGTGCCAACAGTCGATCCCGCAGCGCTTTGGTGATGCAGATCACTTTTTTCGGCGCTTTGGTGCGGGTATAAAGTTCAAACCAGCGGATCCCGCCCCCGATGGGCAGGTCATGGATCTCATAAGCCGTCTCAAGTCCCCGGAGCGCGGCAGCGGCCGCCAGCTGGATCGTCCAGGTGTAATGCAGCGGCACATGAAGGCCTTTCCCGGCGGAAAGCACCAAAAGGGTGAAGTCCACGCGGTGCAGATGAGGCGCGGACCGCACATAACGGACCGGGAAGGGCTCGCAGTGCATGTCATAATGCTCCTTCACCTGCTCAAAAGCGATCTCTCCCGAACCCGGCACAAACAGCTGAATGTCCTCGCCACAGCGGCGCAGCCCTTCACAGGCCATCACCGCCTGGATGCTGTTGGCAGTCTCCGAGGGCAGCTGTGTGGTGGTGGAGCAGATGATGTTCACGCGGCCTTCTCCTGAGGCGTGGGCTCTGCCTTTTCCGCTTCCTTCAGGTTGCGCAGCCCGCGGGCGGTCATGATGAGCACGGAAACGGCGAGATACGCCGAAAGCAAAATCGCTTCGATGTAATACGGCCCCCGCGGGACCAGTACCACCGTCAGGAAGAGCTTCGCGAGCATCGTGTAAAAGCTGACCGTGGTGGCATAATCCGCTTCGCTGAAGGTCAGCAGCAGCGTCCGGTTCCAGAACAGGATGTTAGCGATCCCGTAACCGAACATCAGGATCATGATGATGTCATAAGCCGGCTGAAATTCCTCCCGGAAGATCTGGAAGGAAAAGCCAAAGAGGTTCACTTCATGGAACAGCAGCGGCTTGCCCAGGAACAGCAGCCCGAGGAAGGCAGCGCCGGTCCAAACTGCCGAAAGCGCGGTGATCTTGCCCAGGAGCCGCCGGATCTTGCTCCATTTTTTCTGGATGATGGCCCGGTTCATCTCCGGGTAAGAGGTGTCGATGAGCGGATTGATGGGCGTCAGCACCATGTTGATCACGGTCATGGCAGTCTTGTAGTAACCGGCATAAAGCGGGCTCAGCAGCGCCCCGACCCACAGCAGCTCCCCATCCCGCGCCAGCAGGTTGATGGTGCTGGAAATGTTTGTCGAAACGGTAAAGCGCAGGATCGCTTTTTTGTCGCTGATGAGGGAAAGCGGCGCTTTCCACCATTCATGCCCGATCTTGCGCGGCAGCCAGTACAGGCAAAGGATCACCGGTGCGATGCCCAGGATCACCTTCCCGATCATGTATGCGCTGAGGATCCCCATCAGCCCCAGGTTATTTTTGGTGGCAAAAAAGACGATCAGGGCCACGATCACATTCTGGGCCAGGCTGACAAGGGCGATGGAACGGTATTTGTTGATGACCCTCAGGACCCCATTGGCGGTCTCCATCACGAGCCCGCCGAGGATGCTGATGCCGTAAAACATGATCAGCCCGGCAAGCCCGCTGTCATCGAGAAAGATCCGGGCGCCAACCCGAGAGGTAAGAGCCATGAACAGGAACGCGAACAGCGAGGTCACCGCCTCCACCAGCGCGGCAAATTTGATCAGCGCACCGGTGCCGGGATGGTCCTGGTTGACATAAGCTTCCCCGACATAGTGCACCACCACTTCATTCATGCGGAACGAAAACAGCTTGTTGACGTTGGTCACGTAGGAAGTGATCAGCCCCAGCACGCCATAGTTATACACACCCAGACGGCGGGTGATGAAGATCGTCAGGAAAACACTGATGAGGTTGGAGAGGATCAGATAGGTGGAATTGCGCAGCACCCGGCGGAGAACGCGGTCATTGAACCATCCCATCAGCCTGTCCCAGAGGTTTCGCATCAGATTCGGATATCCTTCAGCCAGTCCCGGCCCTGCAAATACCAGTCAACGGTCCGGCGCAGACCCTCGTCGAGCTCCACTTCCGGGTTCCAGCCCAGCAGCTCCCGGGCTTTAGTCACGTCCGCCAGGTTGGCGAGCATATCGGCTTTCACCACCGGTTTGTGCTCGATGACGGCACGCTTCCCGATCATCCCTTCCAACTTGCGGATCAGGTCATTGATAGAGATAGACTCGTGTCCGCCCAGGTTCATCACCTCATAGCCCACGTCCTTCAGTCCGAGGATGCAGCCGCGGGCGATATCGTCCACATAGGTGAAGCCCCGGGTCTGGGTCCCGTCCCCGTTGAGCAAAATCGGCTCTCCTTCCGCGATCCATTTGATGAAGCGGTAGATCGCCATGTCGGGACGTCCCGCGGGACCGTAGACGGTGAAGAAGCGGAAGATGGTCACGTCGATGTCGTAAAGGTAGTGATAGGCGTGGCACTCAGCCTCCGCCCCCTTTTTGCTGGCCGAATAAGGCTGCAGCGGACGGTCGGAAGAAGCGGACTCATCCGTCGGGAAGGGAGCGTTTTCGCCATAGATGCTGGAGGTGGAGGCCTGGATGAACTTCTTCACCCCGTGACGGCGGCAGCACTCCAGCAGGTTCAGCGTCCCGCCGGTGTTGACGTTCAAATAAAGCCAGGGATTTTCCATACTCAGCCGCACCCCGGGGATCCCGGCGATGTTGATGACCGCGTCATAGCGGTTTTCTGAGAACAATCGGTCTAATGCTTCAAAATCAGTGATATCCGTCCGGGAAAAATGGAAACCTTCCCGGCCCAGCAGTTTGTTCAGCCGGTATTCCTTCAGCCGCACATCATAAATATCATTCAGTATGTCAATACCGGTGACTTCGTCTCCCTGGTCTAAAAGCATTTCGCAGATACGCGAAGCGATAAACCCCGCCGCACCGGTTACAAAAATTTTACCCATAAAAATCCTTTTATCAATGAAGAAGTAAGAATGAAGAATGAAGAAATTAACACCGCTCCTCAAACTGTTTTATTTTGAATAATTTTTCTTCAATATATTAACAAGGAGCCGTATCAATTCTTCACAGTCATCATAAATTTTGTTGAATCGCTCTTCCTCCAAAAATTTACCTTCATAAAGCAATTCCAGCCAGTATGCCGTTTCATCTGCTTCTTTGAGCGCTATGTTCATTTTCGCATAAAAATCAGGTGTACTTTGTCTCCGTTGAGCTTCTCTGATATTGGCTCCAATACTGGTACCACTTCGTAAAATCTGTCTGGAAAGAATATATTCCTTTTTTTCGGAAACAAGAGATTTATAAATTTCAATAATTTGTATAGCAAAAGCTTTACTTTTATTGACAACCGGATTATTTCTCTGCTCCCAAAAATATTTTCTTTCCATCTCGAAACACCCTTCTTATTTCTTCATTCTTATTTCTTTATTTATATCGAATTGTCCCACAACCGCGCATTTTCTTCATTCTTACTTCTTCATTCTTCATTCCTAAAAACGCTTTTCCCCTCAATGATCGTCCTCAGTACATTGAACTCACTGTCGAGAAGGACGAGATCAGCAAGTTTTCCTTTTTCAATTGATCCAACTTCGTGATCGATGCCAATCAGTTGTGCGGGATTGAGAGAAGCGCATCGCCAGGTTTCCTCAATCGTGGCATTTGCATTGGTGGTGAAATTCCGCAGCCCTCGTTCCATGGTCAGCGCACTGCCCGCCAGCACACCGCTCGGCAACCGCAGTTCCGTCCCGTTGTGGCTGACAACAAACTCACTGCCGTCCGCCTGGTGGTAGCGTCCATCCGCCAAACCGGAAGGACAGATCTGGTCCGTGATCAGGACCACTTTTTCGGAGCCCTTTGCCCTCCAGGCCAGGTTCTGTGCCGCCGGATGCGAATGAATGTTGTCACAAATCATCTCCACGGAATAATCATCCAGTGTCAGCGCGGCGCCAACCACGCCCGGCTCCCGATGGGTGAAACCGCTCATGCCATTAAAGAGGTGGGTCACGCTGCGGAACCCGTGATTCAAGGCCTCTTTCATGTCAGCATAAACCGCGTTGGTATGTCCGGCGGAAACACTCACGCCGGCGGCCTGGAAAAAATCTCCCGCCTCTAAGTTTTCCGGGAATTCCGGAGCGATGGAGATTCGTTTGACCACGCCCGCATCCAAAAACTGCCGGCATTCTCTCAAGTCCGCCCGGCGGATGTTCGCCGTATCCTGCGCCCCGCACTTGGCGGCGCTGAAATAAGGCCCTTCCAGATGAAGCCCCGCGATCTTCGCGAAATTCCCGCGTTTCCCAACGAATTCCGAAGCACAGCGGATCGCGCTGAGCGTGGCTTCCGTACCGGCGGTCATGGTGGTCGGCAGATAGGTGGTCACCCCGTGCGCGGCGTGGAAAGAGGCGATCTTCAGGATCTTTTCCGGATCCGCATCCATCGTGCAGCAGCCGAGGCAGCCGTGCGTATGAATGTCGATGAAGCCCGGCAGCAGGTTCTGTCCCTGTGCGTCAATGACCTCATCAGCAGAAATTTTATAAGTTTCGGGAACATCATTTTCGCCGAGATCGGCGATCTTTTTGTCTTCCGTCAGCAGCCAGCCCGTGAAGGAAGGCCTGCCCGGCGTGAAGATCCGCGCATTCAGGATCAGCGTTTTGCTCATAATTCTTTCCTCATGATACGATCCGGCGGTTCCTGCCCGGTCAGAAGACCGGTCTCCCACGGCGCCTCTCCCGGCGCGCCGCCTGATCTGCACTGCTTTGTTATTATGATACCGCGCTCTCCCCTCCGCGGATAACAGTTTTCTCCTTCTCCAATTATATCAAAAAGACATTAGGTTTTAGGTGTTAGGTTATAGGTTTTAGGTGTTAGGTAATAACCCTTACTTGCCAGTATTACCTTTAACTCTTAATTCTTAACTCTTAATTCTTAAGGAAGCACTGATTAATACCGATTTCACGTCAAACGAGTCAATGCAACCTGTTCTGTTGACTCAAATCTGAGTCAACGAAAACAGGTCACTCTTGACTCAGAACGAATAAATCAGCGTTTTCTTAACTACCACTATCCACTATCCACTAACACCATTATAACAAATTCGCGCAAAAACATGAAGAATCTTTTGATTATCGTTTATAATAAACAAGATGTTCGGGCCCGTAGCTCAGCGGTCAGAGCAGGCGGCTCATAACCGCTTGGTCGCTGGTTCGAACCCAGCCGGGCCCACAATGATTGTACAGCTGATATCCCTTATGGCTTGACGCAGGCATCTTTCCCATGAAAAACAATCCCGACTTTTATGATTTCTTCCATACCGGATTCGATCATCTCAGCATCATATTTTTTCTCATCGATCTGTGCCAGGGCGGCAGCTGCAAGCTGATCTAAATCGTCCTTCTCATCTTTTGTATATTTCAGTTCAAAAAAAAACGGTCAAGATGCAAAAAAAATATTGAGGAAATCTGGTATTTTCCTCAATATTTACGCTTGTTTATTGTTATTTTAATATGCCCCTTCTTTTTCAACTGTTAAAGACAGGCCTCCCGCAGTATTGTAGTCGCATTGCCGATCCAGGGAGACGATATCCGTTAGGGGCCTGTCCCAAACCTGAGCTGTATTATTTCAAAAAATAAAGATCTTTAGAATTGTACCTGTTCAGTACGGAGCACACGGTGACGTCCCTGATGCTGCGGCGAAGTCCGCACAGCAGGGATGTATCCCGTGCTGCATTTTCTCATCAAGAAATGTTACATTGAAACATAATGTATAATACAGGAAAAGGTTTTTCGAGAAAGAGACTATACGATCATCAGGCATACAAAACGGAGGTGAAAATGACTCAAAATAATGAAACTCATCCGGATCAGGTTCACGAAATACCGCAGTCCTCTGTCGTGGAAGAGCCGGAACCATCGCGGAGAGCCGTGCCGAACATCCCCAGGCGCGAGCCTGATTCCCTGCCGGAACGCCCGGAACGGTCCGGCTCATCCGGCAGTTCCGGGACCCTCCTGATGCTGGTCCTGATCGTGATCCTGGCCCTCGTGCTCTTCTGGCTGAGAAAATAAAAAGGGAGCAGACTCGGGAATCATTCATTTAAGGACGCATATGGGGACGGGTTCTGCGATGTCGCTTTGCCGACACGCAGGAACCGTCCTCATGTGCGGTCAATTGCAGGGTAAACTTACCGAAGGAGCGCACAAGGTGACAGTTCTCCTGTGCCGGCAAAGCGGCAGCAGGAAAACCGTCCCCGTATGCTTCTCTACCACATTTTCGAACATTTGTAAACCGACAACATTGTCGGTTTACTTTTTTTAACAGGCAGGGTAAACTCATAAGCAAGTAGTAAAGAGTAAGGAGTAAGGAGAAATGACAGAAGCGTGCAGCAGCAACACAAAACGCGAAGCCCCGCAGCAGCGGGAGCCGCTCACGCACGTCCTGTCAGTGGACTCCTTTGAACAGCTGCTGGATAACGTCCTCGGGTTCTACATCAAGGCCCGCGACGCCTATTTCAACACCGACCCCAACACAGCGGCGCTGCTGATCGCGGCAAAAAAATGGGAACGGGCCTCCGTCGCCCTGATCACCCGTGCCGAGACGCTCTTCAAGCGCTCAGGTGATAACCAGGAAC
>CAYWKZ010000108.1:0-10883 GCA_964459115.1 uncultured Leptolinea sp.
AATTCGCCGAAGGAGCGGTGCTGAAAGGTTCCCCGGAACGTGCCCGTTACCAGATCGTCCCGGGTGAAGTCCATGATGTAGAGAGTGGCGCAGAGATCATCCTGGGGACTTTCGAGGGAGTGATCCGCGAGATGTATCAGGCGCTGCTCAGCGCTGCTTATGCCGAAGATATCACTATCATCGGGCCGGGTATGGTGGACGGCAATGCCGGCGCCGGTGATTTCTGGACAAAATTTCAGGAGTTTGAGACCGCCCGCCCGCGTTTGTTCTTCTTCAGTCACTGTAAAGATATCCGCATCCACGGCATTCATGCCTGCAATTCAGCATCATGGCAGTTCCACCCCTTCTTCTCGGATCGGGTCTCCTTTTACGACGTTTTCATCAGCGCACCGAAAGACAGCCCGAACACGGATGCCATCGACCCGGAATCCTGCGATTATGTCAACATCATCGGCTGCCGCTTCAGCGTGGGAGATGACTGCATCGCCATCAAGTCCGGGAAGATCGACCTGGGCATGCGTTTCAAAAAGCCTGCGGACCATCATACCGTTCGCAACTGCCTGATGGACTTCGGTCACGGTGCGGTGACGCTGGGCAGTGAGATGAGTGCCGGGATCAAAAACCTTACCGTCGAGCAGTGTTATTTTCGCGGGACGGACCGCGGGCTGCGCATCAAGACCAGACGCGGCAGGGGCAAGCTCTGTGACATCAATGATGTTGTGTTTGACAACATCCGGATGGATGGGGTCAAGACGCCGGTAGTGATGAATATGTATTACAACTGCTGTGACCCGGATCGTTTTACCGAATATGTCTGGTCCCGGGAGCATTTGCCTGTGGATGATCGGACACCGCATCTGGGCAGCTTCCATTTCAATAATCTGGACTGCACTGACGCGGAAGTGGCTGCGTGTTATGTTGACGGTCTGCCGGAAATGCCGATCGATGAGGTCTGCTTCAAAGACTGCCGCATCAGTTTCCGTGAAGATGCAAAACCGGGCGTTCCGGCGATGGAGAACTTTGCCGAGGAGCGCTGTAAGCTGGGTATGTACCTCGATAACGTCAAACGGATCGTAATTGAAAACGTAAAGCTGGAAGGTGTAGTCGGCGAGAATATCATCGCTCAGCACCATGAGGAATTGATTATAAAATAGCTAAAAATCTGTTTGACAGGTAAAGAATTATATGTTATTATAAAAGCAGATGAAAGAGGGTGTCACCGGCAACGGTCTGACCTTTTTAAACGGAAAAAGAATAGCCGCTTATATAGTCAAAAGGGGGCGGCTATTCCTGTTTATCTTTAGCATTCTTTGATGAACTGTCTCGTCCGAGCTTGTAGCCGAGGCTAAAGCTGGCGATGCAGACGCTGATGACAGCGATGAATTCACCTAATGTCAGCATATCTGAGGCCCTCCTTTCCGGTAAAACTCAATGCGTTGGCATTGGAAGATTACTTTACTCAGAGGGGCGATAACAGGTCCCTCTGAGTTTTTCAGAAGGCCAGGCCGTCCGCCACACTTCCGTGCTGTAAGGTAACACCCTAATAAAGATTATATCATCTAATTGCTCTGTAAGGAAATATCACCATGGATTACTCCCAAATTGACGCCTATGTACAGCGGTTGATCCGCGAATCTTCACCGGACCATACGGTTTGGAACATCGAAAAAGTCCGGGAAGGAAAACCCGGCAGCTGGAACTACATCGACGGCTGCATGGTGACAGCCCTGCTCGCGATGTCCGAGATCACCGGTGACAAGGCCTATTTTGACTTTGTCGATGGTTTTATCGGTGATTTCGTCTCGGAAGACGGCTCTATACGCACCTATGAGCCGGAGAAGTTTGCGCTGGATGACGTCAATGAAGGCCGTGTTCTGTTTGAGCTCTTTCAGAAAACCGGGAAAGAAAAATACCGTCTGGCCGCGGAAACACAGATGAACCAGCTCCGGAAGCAACCGCGCACTTATGAGGGAAATTACTGGCATAAGGCAATCTATCCGAATCAGGTCTGGCTGGACGGACTTTACATGGCACAGCCGTTTCAGGCTTTATATGAGGAAAACTTCGGGACGGGGGATTATTCCGACACGATCCATCAGATCGAAAACGTTCGCTCCCGTATGTTCGATGAGGAAAAAGGCCTCTATTATCACGGCTACGACGCCTCGAAGACTGCCTTCTGGGCAGACCCGGAAACCGGCCTATCGAAAGGTTTCTGGCTGCGGGCGATCGGCTGGTTCTCTGTGGCGCTGGCGGACCTGATGGAAATTCTCCCCGAGGGCGAAGCCCGGGATCGCATCATCCCGATCTTTACCGAACTGATGCAGGGGATCTCCAGATATGCGGACGAAGAAAGCGGGATGTACTGGCAGGTGGTGGACCAGGGCGGACGGGAAGGCAACTATCTGGAGACCAGTGGCTCCTCCATGGTCGCCTATGCCATGCTCAAGGGCGCCCGTCTCGGTGTGCTGAACCGGAAATATGCTGAGCTGGGGCAAAAGACATTCAACGGAATCATCGGCCGTTACCTGTCTTTTACCGATGGTGAGCTGAACCTGGAAGGCATCTGCCTGGTGGCGGGACTTGGCCCGGAAGACAACCGGCGCCGCGATGGCACGTATGAGTATTATATCTCCGAGCCGATCGTGAAAAACGATGCGAAGGGTGTGGCGCCTTTCCTGCTCTGCTATACGGAGATCATGCGCCTGTAACGGGAAAACATATCAGGCCGGCGATTCCTGGATCTTCACGTCATCCGGATTGAGGCGCTGTACGGTCTGCTGCCGTTCACTGCGGTAAAAGGTCGGGGCGGTGCCGAATTTTTTCTTGAACATGCGGGAAAAATAAAGCGGTTCGTTGAAGCCGCACTGCCGTGCCACGTCAGCAATGTTGCCGGGGTCGTGATAGATGGATGAGAGATATTCAGCAGCGGTTTCGAGCCGTTTGTCGCTGAGAAACTGGTGGGGAGTGATCCCCATCTCCTTTTTAAACAGTTTGCGCAGATAATCGTAGCTAAAGGGCAGGGAGCGCAGGAATTTGTCCAGTTCGTAGCTGCAGTCTGAAAAGTTCTGCAGGATATTGGCGCGGATCTCTTCCACAATGTCGCTGCGGGCAGGTGCGTTCTGGTAGGCGCGGATATAGCTGACCAGCAGATAGCCGTAGGCGATCAAGAGCATGTCGTTTTCTTTGTTTTCGTTATAGTGATAGTAAGCGGCGTTGAAGAGATTGAGAATGGAATGGCGGGGATCATCCTGGATCTTGACCGGTGTACGGTAGTTCAGGGTCGAATCATTCAGGTTGAGAAAGATATTGGTGAACCCGGTCTCGCTGTGGTTTTTGTGCGGTGAGTTCGGGGGAACAGCGATGACGTCACCCTCCCGGTAGGGAATGCTGTAGTCATCAAAAATCATGACGCCTTCTCCATTGGTATAGTAGATCAATTCCCATGAATTATGTTTGTGACGGGCAACATCTGTTGTGAGATTATGTTTGCTGACGTAGATAATTTCATTCATGAGGTATCCTCTTTCTGCCGGTATTGCCGTTTTCTCTATAAATTATATCTTATAATATCCGAAATGTACATACCAAAAACAATTTGATTTTTTTTATGAACAATGTCTGATGATTATAGATATCAGATCCGAAAACAGGCAATTTCATTTATAATTTTATAAAACAATGACGGAAATGCTTTTCGAAGTTCTCCTGAAAAAGAGGCGCAAATGAAGAAGATAAAATTGACATATATCGGCGGAGGCTCCAAGCTGTGGGCCCGGGTGTTCATGAACGATCTGGCGCTGACGGATGGGCTCAGCGGTGAGATCGCGCTGTATGACATTGATGTCGAGGCTGCCCGCCGCAATCAGCGCATCGGTGCACGCATCAACGCACATCCCGATACGATCTCGAAGTGGGATTATGTGGTCTATGAAGACCTGGAAGAAGCCCTGCGCGGGGCGGATTTTGTCGCCTGCTCGATCCTCCCCGGTACCTTCGACCAGATGGCGGTGGACGTACACACGCCGGAAAAATACGGCATCTGGCAGTCCGTCGGGGATACGGCGGGGCCCGGCGGGATCCTGCGCGCGATGCGCACTGTCCCGATCTATGAAGGCTTTGCCAACGCGATCCGCAAATGCTGCCCGGATTCCTGGGTCATCAACCTGACCAACCCCATGACCATGTGCTGCAAAACGCTGTTTGATGTCTTTCCGGAAATCAAAGCGTTCGGCTGCTGCCACGAGGTCTTTAACGCGGAAGATTTCCTCTGCTGTGTGATCAAAGAGCAGCTCGGTGTTCCGCGTCCCGACCGTCATGAACTGGTGATCGACGCTTCCGGCATCAACCACTTCACCTGGATCACCGAGGCTCGCTGGCGTGACACTGACGTGCTTGCGCTGCTGCCGGGGTTCATGGAAAAGTACTTCGACAAAGGCTATGACGAAAAACCGGGTTTTGCTCCCGATGCCTTCAATACGGACCCCTTCCATTACGGCAACAAGGTCAAGATGGATCTCTTCCGGAAATACGGCGTACTGGCTGCCGCAGGTGACCGTCACCTGGTGGAGTTCCTGCCCAACAGGCAATATCTTGCCGGGCCGGAAACCGTTGACAAATGGCTGTTCCATCTGACCACGGTCGATTACCGCAAAGCAGACCAGAAGCGGAAGATCGCGGAACTGGAAGCGATCGCTGCCGGCGAGCTTTCCGCGCAGCCTCACAAGAGTTCCGAGGAGCTGATCGCCCTGATGAAGGCGATCCTGGGCTTCGGGCCGGTGATCTCCAACGCCAATACGGTCAACCGCGGACAGATGCGCGAGATCCCGCTGGGTGCGGTGGTGGAGGTGAACCATGTCTTTGACAACAATTGCGTCTGTCCGATTCTTGCCAATTCACTCCCCGCAGCGGTGACGGACCTGATCCGTCCCTGTGTGGATAGCCTTGAGGAGTGTTATCAGGGCATCAAGACCCGTGATCTCAGCCGCATCTTCAATGCCTTCATGGCCCAGCCGATGGTGTGTGATCTTTCCCGCGCTGACGGAGAAAAGCTCTTCCGTGAGATGGTGCTCGGCACGCGCGAATATCTCGACCCCTGGTATGACCTGTCATTCCTCATAAATTCTTGACGTTCAGCGAAAATCGGTTAAAATTCAGCTATAGTGCACGGAATTAACCAATATTTCGTTGTAAAAAACTTCCGTGTAAGCGGAAGGATCAATCTCAAAGAGAGGTGTATATTATGAAGAAAGCTGTATTGTTGCTCCTGTGTGTCATCATCAGCCTGTCTGTCGTGCTGACTGTCAGCGCGGAAGATTTCCATATCGGCATCGTCACCGGTTCCGTCTCCCAGTCTGAAGACGACCGCCGCGGTGCAGAAGCCGTCCAGGCCAAATATGGCGAAGACATGATCAAACTCGCCATTTACCCTGACAACTTCACCGAAGAACTCGAAACCACGATCCAGACCATCGTGAACTTCGCTGACGATCCGCTCATGAAAGCCATCATCGTGAACCAGGCTGTCCCCGGTACCACTGAAGCTTTCCGCCAGATCAAAGAACGCCGCCCCGACATCCTCTGCTTCGCCGGTGAATCCCCCGAAGACCTGCCGGAAATCGGCTCCGCTGCTGACCTTGTCGTGAACAACGACTTCGTCGCCCGTGGCTACCTGATGATCCGCACCGCCCACGAACTCGGTGCTGACACCTTCGTCCACATTTCCTTCCCGCGCCACATGAGCTATGAAACCATGTCCCGCCGTGTTGCCATCATGCAGGCTGCCTGTGAAGAATTCGGCATGACCTTCGTTCTGGAAACCGCCCCGGATCCGACCACTGACGTCGGTGTTGCCGGTGCTCAGGCCTACATTCTCGAAAAGGCTCCGGAATGGATCGAAAAATACGGTACCAACTCCGCGTTCTTCTGCACCAACGATGCTCACACCGAACCGCTGCTCAAGCAGCTGCTGGAATACGGTGGCTACTTCGTGGAAGCTGACCTGCCGAGCCCGCTGATGGGTTATCCCGGCGCTCTGGGTCTGGACTTCTCCGATGCCGGTGGCGACTTTGAAAAGATCCTCAAGACCGTTGAAGACGCTATCGTCGAAAAGGGCGGCGCCGATCGCTTCGGTACCTGGGCCTTCTCCTATGGCTACACTGTTTCCGCCGGTCTGGCTGAACATGCCATCAACGTCATCAACGGTGATTCCGAAGTTGACGAAATTGATGACATCGCTGCCGCCTACGGTGTCTACAGCCCCGGCGCTGAATGGAACGGTTCCCGCTACACCAATGCTGAAACCGGCGTGAAGTCCGACAACATCTTCCTGATCTACCAGGATACCTATATCATGGGCAAACCTGGCCATTACATGGGCTCCACCGAAGTTGAAGTTCCGGAAAAATATTTCACCACGAAATAATTTTCACGATAAGTACCAATTATGAAGGGGGAGCCACCCGTGCTCCCCTTTCCTTTAATTCAAAATGAATAGTGAATAATGAAAGGTGAATAGTGAATAATAATTTTGAAAATTTAAGGAAACGCTGATTTAATCGGCTTGAGTCAAAGTGACCTGTTTTCGTTGACTCAGAATTGAGTCAACAGAACAGGTTGTATTGACTCAATTGCCATGAAACAGGCATTAATCAGCGTTTCCTTAAATAATTCTTTTTGTGGATGAGCAAAAAGGGAATTGTTCATTATTCACTATTCAATATTCACTTTTCACTGAAATCATGAATCCTGAATTCATAAAGGAACGAAAATCATGAGTAATGGTAAAGCTCCGTTACTGGAGATGAAAAACATCAAAAAGGACTTTTTCGGCAACCAGGTGCTTGTGGATATCAACCTGACGCTGAGAGAAGGCGAGGTGTTGGGCCTGGTCGGTGAAAATGGTGCCGGAAAAAGTACGCTGATGAAGATCCTGTTTGGCATGGATGAGATCCGTGACACCGGTGGTTACGGCGGTGACGTCTTGCTCAATGGGGAAAAGGTCAATTTTAATTCCCCGTTTGACGCGCTGGCGGCCGGTCTCGGCATGGTCCATCAGGAATTTTCATTGATTCCCGGTTTCACTGCTGCGGAAAACATTCTGCTGAACCGTGAACCTACGAAAAAAAGCGTTGTATCTGAGATTTTCGGTGATCGGCTGAACGTTCTGGACCGTAAGAAGATCACGGAAGACGCCCGTGTCGCTATTGACAAGATGGGCGTGAAGATCGACGATCAGATGGTCATCGCGGAAATGCCGGTCGGGCACAAGCAGTTCACCGAAATTGCCCGTGAGCTCAGCAATGATAAGCTGAAGCTGCTGATTTTGGATGAACCGACTGCGGTTTTGACGGAAAAAGAGGCTGTGGCGCTGCTGGACTCCATAAAAGGAATGGCATCCCGGGGTATTGCGGTGATTTTCATCACCCACCGTCTGCATGAGATCATGGAAGTCTGTAACCGCATCGTCGTGATGCGTGACGGTCATGTAGTTCAGGATGTACCTACTTCCGAGACATCGATCCCTGAGGTGACCCGCTGGATGGTCGGACGTTCCGTCGACAACACCGCATCGAAAAAAGCCGGTGCAACTGTGGATGAAGACGCTGACAAAGAGATTGTCATGTCCATTCGCAAGCTCTGGGTGGATATGCCCGGTGAAACCGTTCGGAATGTAAACCTGGACATTCGCAAGGGTGAGATCCTCGGTATCGGTGGGCTGGCCGGACAGGGAAAGCTTGGTATCCCGAATGGGATCATGGGCCTTTACGAAGCCGGCGGTCAGGTGACCTTTATGGGGAAAGAAATTCCGCTGAATTCTCCGCGGAAATGTCTGGATTCCCAACTGGCTTTTGTTTCGGAAGACCGCAGAGGCGTTGGCCTGTTGCTGGATGAAACGCTGGGCTGGAATGTGGCGTTCCCGGCTATGCAGATCAACAACAAATTCCTGAAAAAGTTTCTGGGCGGTCTGGTTTCCTGGCGTGACGAAGACGCCATCAGAGAGGTTACGGAATATTATATCGACCTGCTGCAGATCAAGTGCACAGGGCCGCAGCAGAAGGCCCGGGAGCTTTCCGGCGGCAACCAGCAGAAGATCTGTCTGGCAAAATCCTTTGCGCTGGAACCGCAGTTCCTCTTTGTTTCCGAGCCGACCCGCGGTATTGATGTGGGCGCCAAAGCCCTGGTGCTGGAAGCGCTGCGCAAGTTCAACCACGACTCCGGTGTTACCGTCGTCATGATCTCCTCGGAACTGGAAGAGCTGCGCATGACCTGTGACCGCATTGCCATCGTTTCCGGCGGGAAGATCGCAGGCATCAAGCCGGCCGGCGCTACCTCCGAAGAGTTCGGCGAACTGATGGTCAGTATGGTGAAATGAGGCTGATATGGAAGAAACAAAAACCACAACTTTCATGGATAAATTAAAGGGAATGGTGAACAGCTTCGGTCTGCCTCGTCTGATCATTGCCGCCTTCCTGCTTGTGTTGTTTATTGCCGCTCCATTTGTCGGTGCGGATTTCTGGACGCAGATCACAAACACCATCAACCGTTTCAGCTGGAACGCGATCATGGTGCTGGCCATGGTGCCGATGATCCACTCCGGCTGCGGGCTGAACTTTGGTCTGCCCCTGGGCATTATCTCCGGACTGCTGGGAGCTACGCTTTCAATAGAATGGGGATTCCATGGATTCTTCAGCTTTGTGATGGCCATCGTCATCGCCACGCCATTCGCGATCCTTTTCGGCCTTGCCTATGGCGCCCTGTTGAACCGGATCAAGGGTGGTGAAATGATGATCGCGACCTATGTCGGGTTCAGCTCCGTCTCTTTCATGTGTATGATGTGGCTGCTGCTGCCTTATCACAGTCCGAACATGGTCTGGGGCCTGGCGGGCAAAGGTCTGCGTACTACCATTTCCCTGGAAGGTTATTACGATAAAGCGCTGGCCAACATTCTGCAGATCAACATCGGAAAGCTCTCTATCCCGACAGGGACGCTGCTTTTCTTTGCGCTCTTTGCTTTTTTGATGTGGGCTTTTCTGCATACCAAGACCGGTACCGCGATGACGGCAGTCGGTTCCAACCCGACTTTTGCCAAGGCTGCGGGGATCGATATTGACAAGACTCGAATGCTTTCAGTCGTTATGTCAACCTGGCTGGGCGCGATCGGGATCCTGGTTTATGAGCAGGGTTTCGGTTTTGTTCAGCTTTACATGGCGCCGTTTTATATGGCGCTGCCGGCGGTATCTGCGATCCTGATTGGCGGTGCTTCCGTCAATAAAGCTTCGATAACCAATGTGATCATCGGTACTTTCCTTTTCCAGGGGATCGTGACCATGACACCGACTGTCATGAATTCCATGATCCATATGGATATGAGTGAAGTGATCCGTGTGATCGTTTCCAACGGCATGATCCTTTATGCTTTGACGCGGAAAACGGAGGCTACGAAATGAAAAAATTAGGTAGTTTTGTGCGCGACAACTCCGTGCCGATCATGTTCATCATTATCTGCGCGATCTGTATTCCGTTATCCGGTTTTTCTCCGGCCTATCTGATCAATGAGATCATTACCAGACTGGGACGGAATGCCTTCCTGATCCTGAGCCTGCTGATCCCGATTATGGCCGGGATGGGGCTGAACTTCGGCATGACGCTCGGCGCTATGGCTGCGGAGATCGCCCTGATTTTTGTGGCGGACTGGCAGATCTGGGGCATCCCGGGTGTGGTGCTGGCGATGATCGTCTCGATCCCGATCTCGGTTCTGCTGGGCTGGTTATGCGGTACCATCCTGAACCAGGCGAAGGGCCGGGAAATGGTGACCAGCTATATCATCAGCTATTTCATCAATGGCTGTTATCAGCTGGTAGTGCTTTATATGATGGGCCCGATCATCCCGATCAAGCATTCCACCATCAAGCTGCCCCGCGGCTATGGCATCCGCAATACGGTTTCTTTGCTGAACATGCGCCAGGTACTGGATAACCAGTGGGCGATTCGTATACAGGGCGTGAAGATCCCGTGTCTGACGCTGTGCATCATCGCAATCATGTGTCTCATCATTGTGTGGTTCCGCCGCACGAAGCTGGGACAGGACATGCGTGCGGTCGGACAGGACATGGAAGTTGCCCGCTCCGCCGGTATCGCTGTAGAACGGACCCGTATCCTTTCCATCATCATTTCCACGGTGCTGGCCGGGTTCGGTATGGTGATCTACCTTCAGAACATGGGGAACATCTCTACTTACAGTTCCCACTCCCAGATCGGTATGTTCTGCATCGCGGCGTTGCTGGTCGGCGGCGCCTCGGTCGATAAGGCTTCCATCGGGAACGTGTTCCTCGGTGTGATCCTGTTTCACCTGATGTTCATCGTCGCCCCGAAGGCCGGCGCGGTCATCACCGGCGACTCCATGATCGGTGAATACTTCCGTGTGTTCGTCTCCTACGCGGTCATCACGGTCGCGCTGATCATGTATGAGACCAAGAAACGCAACCAGAAGAGCAATGCCGCCCGGCAGCTCCAACTGGATCAGGAAGCGGAGGAAGCAGCATGAAACGCAGTCTGATCGCAAAAATCTGTACCGTTGTTGTCATCCTCGGGATCGCGGCCTGCATGTTCGTCATCGGACGCGGTCACACGGTCTACTTTGATGCTAAATCTATTGAATACAACGGCGAAACACTCAAGCCGGGTTATCGCACTGCCATCTTTGTGAATGATGAACGGGTGGCAAGGCTGGAAGATGGAGACCGCGGTATGGCAACCTGGATCGGGCAGAACTTCAAATTCCGTGTGGAAGTCACGCCGGAGAAGGGCGCGGATGCGGTTCCTTATGAATTGTCTGTCAAGCTGCCCTACAACATGGACGGCATCGTCCTGAACATGCCCGC
>CAYWKZ010000109.1:0-10868 GCA_964459115.1 uncultured Leptolinea sp.
CCGCTCTTCGCCCACTTCGAACCACAGATGGCCGCCGACATCCGGAAGGTCCTGGCCGAAGCCCCGCCGGGGAGTTAGACGTTAGACATTAGACGAATAAAAATTAAGAATTAAGAATTAAGAGTTAAGAGTTATGAAAAAAGCCGGGACCCGGAGGATCTCGGCTTTTAATTTATAAGCAACTAAAACCTAAGACCTAAGACCTAAAACCTATTCCCTTCCTTATAGCTCAGTTTTTCCCTGATCTGCTGAGTGGTCAGGGCGGAGAATTCGTCGGTTTCGGTCATCTGCCAGTCGAATTTGGCCTCATCCTGTTCCAGACCGGCATAAACCGTTTGGGCGATATTGTCATATTGTTCTTCAGTGATGGTGTTCCCGGTGCTGTCGGTGCAGGTCATGACGTAATGGTCCGCATCCGTGTAAACGGTGGCTTTTCTGGCCAGCGTGTCTTCTTCCCATTTCCCGCTGACAATAGAAACGGCGCATTTGTTCTGATAGTTTTCCGCCATGCCGTTGCGGATGTAGTCATCAAAGATGTAGTAGTAACGATCCGCATCTTTATCATAATAGACCGGGACGCTGCTGACCATGATGTCCGGGGCGGAGTCTGTCCGCTCAATGGAAGGTCCCTGCAGTTCGGTAAACCCGTCACCGGTCTCATTGACTTCAAAGGCTTTGATATAGGTGTAAAACCCGGTGCCCTGAACAGAGGCAGAAATAATTTCCAACAGACCGTTGTGATCCAGGTCGGTAACGGTGAAGCCCCAGAGACCAAAGTCGACATCCTGTTTCCACATGTCCGCATCAGCGGCGATCAGGTCGAGCTGGTCGGAAACTTCCGGCATTGCGGAAGCAGCAATAGAAGCTGCCGACAGGATAAGTAACATGAGTGAGAATATTATTTTTTTCATGGATAACCCCTCTCTTTTTTTATGATAATTCAGATGTAATTATTCAGAGCCTGCATCAGGTGTCTGTGCGCCTTCTGAAATAGTAACATTCAAATCAATTTTCAAATTGATTTGAAGATATTTCCCGGCTGCACAGAGGTGACGCACATGGTGACAGAACCCAAGTGTCGACTTTGCGACAACATGGCGCCAGTCCCCGTATGCTCAGTTCTGAATAGCTGCATTTCTTATTTCTTATTTCTTATTTCTCTTGTCCTCTCCAACTGCTTTCTGCTTTGATCAGAAAGTGATAGATGGGCGCGATCCGGCGGAAGCCATCGGCAACGATCTGAGCCAGGTCCTCGCTGTAGATCACGTTTTCATCCGTGACTTCACAGATCCAGGTGAAGGACTTACGGTTCAGCCAGTCCCAATACTTCTCCGGGGCATCCGGGAAATGGTTGCGTTTGTAGCTTTCACCCACCAGGGTGAAGACCTTCTGTTTCCGGTGTGCAGTGAACGCTTTCCGGAACGCCTTGTCCTCGGCTAAAATCATTTCCCGAATCGCTTCCAGCGTTTCCTTAGCCGGAAGATAATACCCCATCCCATAACGAAATTCGCGCACGGAAAGTTCACAATAAAAGGGCGGGTACCCGTACATCAGGTCTTTTCCCCGTCCCATCGTGCACCAGATGTGATCCCGGAAGAAGGGACCGTTCCCGATGACCCTTGCATCCCGATAGACCCGGGCGACCCGCTTTTCGGAACAGTCCATCAGCGGGTCGATCTCTGCCATTGTCGGCTGCAGGTCACGCATCAGCTGACGCATCGGTTCCATCACATAGGTGGTGCAGTCCTCTTTGTTTGCGTGATACCATTCACGGTCATTACGGGACCAGACCTCAAAAAGAAAATCCTGTGATCGGGCTGAAAACGGCATCTTTCCTCAAAACTCCATGACGATCTCAACGGGACAGTGATCGGAACCGAACACTTCCTGATGGATGGAGGCACTCTTCAGGTTCGGCAGCAGCCGTTCGGAAAGCAGAAAATAGTCGATGCGCCAGCCTGCGTTCCGTTCCCTTGCACGCATGCGGTAGGACCACCAGCTGTATTCTCCTTCTTTATCCGGATAAAAATGCCGGAAGGAGTCGACAAAACCGGACGAGAGCATCGCAGAGATCTGGGACCGTTCTTCATCGGAGAAGCCCGCGTTTCCCCGATTCGGGCCGGGATTTTTCAGGTCGATCTCGTTGTGAGCTACGTTCATGTCGCCGCACATGATGACAGGCTTGCTTTTATCCAGATCCTTGACATAAGCGCGGAAGTCATCTTCCCATTGCATGCGGTAGTCGATGCGTGCCAGTCCGTCCTGTGCGTTGGGCGTGTAGATGTTGACAAGGAAGAAGTTTTCAAATTCCAGCGTGATAGCCCGGCCTTCATGGTTGTGGATATCCTGCGGCAGACCGTAACTGACGGTGAGCGGCTCGTGTTTGCTGAAAATGGCTGTGCCGGAGTAGCCCTTTCTTTCGGCGCTGTACCAGTATTGCGAGTACCCGGGGAGGTCCAGCTTGAGCTGGTCAGGCTGCATTTTTGTCTCCTGCAGGCAGAAGAAGTCCGCATCGGCGAGCTGAAAGTAGTCCATGAATCCTTTGCCCATACAGGCACGCAGTCCGTTGACGTTCCACGAAATGAATTTCATAATGATATCTCCTTCCCGTGAATTATATCCTGAATTTTGGGAAAGGCATCTTGACACACTGGAATATTTGAGGTTTAATTAATTCGTCAGCGGCAGGCTTTCGGGGGACCCCCTCTTTCGAAATGTCCTTGATCGCTGACATTTTTTAATGAGTATAATTAGCTTGTGGAACAGAAACAAATGCCTCAGTTTTCCGATGATTATTTCCGCATGACCGGCAGGAGATGGGAGCTGGAAAGCCTGCTGTGTAAGATCGGCCGCCTGCTGAACAGTCATGCCCTGCGTTATCTGCGGTCTTACCGGAAGGTTCAACAGGGGAAGGATCCGCTGGGTGTCTATCGATTTATGGTGAGGCGGCTTGAGGATAAATACGGTCTTTCGTTGAAAAGTCCTGCTATCGGGAAAGGCCTGTATCTCGGGCATCCTTACAATATCTCGGTTTGCGAGACTGCCGAGATCGGGGAGAACTGCAACCTGAACAAGGGATGTTCTATCCGCTGCCGGGAAGGCGGTGATCCAAAAGCCGCGCCTGTAATTGGCGATTGTGTCTGGGTGGGCGTGAACGTGACCGTGGAAGGTATGGTGACTGTCGGGAACAACGTGCTCATCGCCCCGAACGCGTATGTGGATTTTGATGTACCTTCGGACAGCATCGTGATCGGTGATCCGGCGCAAGTCCTCAGCGGACGCCCGGATGCGACGGAAGGATATATTCACAATGTCTGCTGAACTGCGTCCGCCGCTGAAGGTCATCGCGCATGTCCGCAGCGATTTCCCTGAAAAGTTCGGCATTCCCCGGCAGAGCGGCCTGGCGCCGGATGCGCTCTCACGGGTCGTGTTTGAAGAAGAATACCGGAATGCTGAAGCCTTACGGGGCATTGAGGGTTTCGATTATCTCTGGCTTATCTGGGAATTTTCCGGAAATGTGCGGGAAACCTGGTCACCGACGGTCCGTCCGCCGCGTCTGGGCGGGAATGCCCGCCTGGGTGTTTTCGCCACCCGTTCTCCTTTTCGTCCCAACCCGATCGGGCTTTCTTCAGTGAAGCTGGAACGGATCGAAAATGACCCGGAATACGGTTTGGTGCTGGTCATTTCCGGTGCTGACCTGATGGATGGTACGCCCGTTTATGACATCAAGCCTTATATTCCTTATACGGATGCCCATCCGGATGCCGCGGGTGGGTTTGCCCCGGAACCGGACAGGACGCTGGAAGTTGCCTTTCCTGAGACTTATCTGCGGCAGATCCCGGAAAAGAAGCGCAGTGCGCTGCTGCAGGTGTTGGCGCAGGATCCGCGTCCGTCTTACCGTGCGGACGGGGAGCGTGTTTATGGCCTTTATTATGCCGGGTTCAATGTGCGCTTCCGGGTGGAGAGCGGTGTGGTGACGGTGGTGGGGGTAGAAAAATTAGAAATAAGAAATAAGAAATAAGTGGCTTGTGGTTAGTGGCTGGTAGTCAGAATAGAATGAAGAAGTAAGAATGAAGAATGAAGAAGGGACAAAGAGTAAGGAACAGGGAATAGGGAACAAGGGACAAGGAACAAGGGGCAAGAGAATAGGAAACTTATGGTTGGTGATCGGAGAAGGTGTTTGGCGGTATGCGAACCGGGGAGAAAAGAGACGTGAAAAGCGGGAGGGTTCCTCTGATTTGCGGAGGGATCGTGTTTGCTGTTGCTTTCACCGTGTTTCTGGTTTACGGATTGCGCTCGGTGCCCGATATCTCTGTGTTGGGGCGGATCGCTTCAGGTGAAAAGGATGTCCCGGTCACGAACCTTTTGGGGCAGGAGTTCTTCGTTTTTCACAGTCCGCAGTATGGCGAAAAGGTCAATGTTCAGCTTTCGGAGATCTCCGATGAGATGATCGCGCTGACGCTCGCCACGGAGGACAGCCGTTTCTTTTCTAACCCGGGTTTTTCGCCGATGGCGATTCTCCGGGCGGTGCTGCAAAACCTGCGTTTCCGTCAGACCTATTCTGGCGCCTCTACTATCACACAGCAGCTGGTGAAAAACATTCTTTTCCCGGAAAATAAACGCTTTGAGCGGAGTTTCAGCCGCAAGGCCATGGAAATCTATCTGGCAGCTGCGGTGACGGCAGCTTATGACAAGCAGACCATCCTGACGCTTTACCTGAATGAGATCTACTATGGCCGAAACGCGACCGGTGTCGAAAAGGCCGCAGAGGTCTATTTCGGGAAACATGCCTCGGATCTGGATCTTTCCGAGGCTGCCTTCATCGCCGGACTGCCGCAGGCTCCCAATTATTACGGGAATGATCCCGCAGCCGGTGCGCGCCGGCAGCGGGAAGTGCTGCGCATTGTCGAACGGGAGACCCGGGACGAGCGCTGCATTCCGCTGGGTTCCGGGAAAAATGTCCGGCAATACTGTCCGGGAAGGGACGAGATCGAACGGGCGCTGGGAAGATGACAGTGCATCAATAATGGTGCAGTCTTCCGTGTGCTTATTCGCCGGTAATGTGATTTTTGCGGAAAAGTGAGATGGCGCTGAGCATCAGTGCCGAACCGACAGCCGATACAACTACACCGGCCCATAACAGAACCTTGATGCTCTGATGATCCAGAACGATCCCGCCGATCAGCCCGCCAAGCATAAACCCGGTCTCGTTGGCGCCGATAAGCAGTCCCTGAGCCATCACCCGATTATGCGGCCGTACCGCCTGATTGGTGAAGTAAATGGATGACATGGCAAACAGGGCGTAGGCGAGGATCTGCATTGCATTTGATACCACGATCCAACCGGCGTTCGGAGCCAGCGCCGCGATCAGCAGTTTTACGGTGAAAAAAATGGCTGCGATGGTCAGCTGGTTCAGCGGAGAGATCTTTTTGCTCAGCTGGTTATAAAACATCATCGGGATCAGTTCCAACCCGGCAGCCAGTCCGACGATCATGCCTGTGAAATCTGATTCCTTGCCAAATTGTGCCGCGACATTGGGCAGGTAAGTGTTGACGATTGAGTGACCGAAGAAGATAAAGACCACAGACAACACAAAGCGGGCATAAACCTTGTTGTTTTTGAGAAAGTACGGAATACTGTCCGATTTGAATTCATCCTCATCCTGTTCTTCGTCTGTTTTCGTGCGGTATTTTTCAGGATCCGGCATGATGAAGATCAGAACCGCCAGCAGCAGGACCAGGACGATGTTGAGCTTCTGTGAGATCGGTGAACCGAATCTCACGATCAGCGTACCCAGGACCATGTTTGCGATCGCATAGCCTACAGAGCCGAATCCCCGGCCAAGTCCTGCGTTGATCGGTACCCCTGCATTTACATACTCCATCCCGACGGAAACCATCAGCGACTGCATACCGATTTCCGTGATGCCGAAGATGATATAAAGCGGGATGAAGAAGATCAGCTTTGCCGGCAGGAGAAAGGTCAGAACCGAACTCAGCGAGGCCGGGATGCACAGGATCGCGATAAAACGGCGCAGTCCCAGTTTTGGAAAATGACCGAGTATTTGGGAATAACTTGGCTGGATAGCCGCGGTCACGAACATGTGAATGCCGGTGATGATCCCGACCTGTGTGTAGGAGAATCCGCAGTCGGCGAGATAAACCGAGATGAAGCTGCGGATCATGCAGAAGGCGGCAAAGAAAACAGCGAATGCCACCGCGTAATGCGCGGTGATACGTCTGGCTATTTTAGATAAATCTTTCATAAAAACACTGCTTACAGAATAAGAAGGCGCTTCGCGCCTTCCAAAATTCTTCATTTTTCATTCTTCATTCTTCATTTAATTCACCGGCACTCCGGTCCAGATGAACGTACGGGATTCGCTGCGGGCGCCTGCCGGTTCATAGGAGGATGGACCGTTCTCGGTGGAAAGGCTCTGCCGGACCGGTGTCACATACCAGCGGATGACGTGCGGAGAGGTATCACTGGAGGGGCGGAAGTCCATCGGGACGATGAACTTGGTATCGGTGACGTAATTGATGTTCTTGCGTCCCTGACCTTCGGTGACGTCTTCCACGACGACCTCATAGGCTTCATTCGGGAGGAGCGATCCGACGCCTGCCCATTGCAGGGTGATGGTTTCACCGCTGACATTGTAGGACGTACCGTCCGCCGGCAGCAGCAGGTTCGGTGCGGCATAGGGCGGCGGTGTGGTTGGTGTTGAGGTCGGTCCCGGTGTGACCCGTTCGCACAAGGGGATCTTGATAGTGGTGCCGGCAACAACGATATCGCCGGTCAGGCCGTTATATTGGCGGATGATGTCGGTGGTGACGCCGTAATTCAGGGCAATGCCGAAAAGCGTATCGGTGTTGGTCACCAGGTGGTCATAGGAACCGCAGGCCTCAAGCGTGGCCTGTTGGCTGGTGAGCGTACCGGTCGGTTCGGGTGTTGGGGTGATGGTTGGCTGCGGGATCAGCAGGGTCTGTCCCGGGGAAAGGTAACAGCTGGCCGAAAGGTTGTTCTGCAGGATGATGCTCTGGACCGAGACATCAAAGACCGCAGCAATGGACGCGCAAAGGTCACCGTCTTTGACGGTATATTCGATCGGCTGCAGCGGAGTCGGAGACATGACCATGGTCGGGGTCGGCGTTTCAGTTGGTGGATTGGTGGGGGTGGGACTGAGCGTCGCGGAGGGCAGCGGGGTCGGTTCGACCACGCGTCCGGTCTGTTGGAGCAGCACAAAAGCGACGGCAGCGCCGATGCCGACCAGCAGCAGGATCAGCCCGATAAAGATCGGCAGGCTGATGGAGACATTGCGCAGACGCGGTTTTTCAATGCGGTCGCTGTCATTTGCAGGTGCGGCATTGTTTTTCCCGGCCGGGACCGTGTCATTGTTGAAAGTACGTCCGCAGACCAGGCAGCGGGTTGCGGATTCGTTCATCCTTGTTCCGCAGGTCGGACAGATCTTTGTTCTCGATTGCTGGTTCATTTCATTAGCCATGAATTCACACCTCTTTACATATCAAAACGATTATAACAATTTTTTTTGTGATTAATCAATTGCACGGTACATAAATATGCAGCTTCTATCATATTCGGGCTTTAATCGTTTATGAAGTTTCTCTTCGTATTCTGCATGCAATCGCTGGAATCCATATTTTCTGTATCTGTTGATCAGGGTATCAAAGGGAAGAGAAAAAATGTAGATTACATTCGCTCCAATTTCTTTGGATACCTGTCGGCTGATTGGCAAAATAAAAGAATCAAAGATAAACAATCCGATTCCGTTTATGGTTTTATGATTTTTTAAGTAGGAATCATTTACGGCAAAATTTGCAAGTTCAATACCAGGGATTGTATCAAAAGAAGTAATTATTGATGATTTACCTGAATTAAAATTCCATCGTTCGATTTCCTGTTCTTCACTTGAAACTAATCCGGCTTTTAATGAGAAATATCCGGCTATCTCATCTGAATCAACGTCCCGGATGAGATAGGTTCTCATTAATCGTGCTTCTTCATCGAAGAATGATCTATATAGAAGATAATTCAGTAAACCATGACCGTTTGGAGTGCGAATTGAGAAGTTTGAAATATCAGTTTCATCTTTTCTATTATTTCCGAGATGGTCACAGTAAAATTGATCAATTTGAATTATTCCCTTGTGCATTTTCCTCTTGCCTTATTTTCACAATTTCTTTACTGATCCGTTGAGCTTCTTCGTGTAACTTATTGTCATCAGGTTTAGGGGTATTCAGGATTTGTTTGAAAATTGCTGCTCCAAGATCTCGAGGAAGATTCGTCATACATGGTTTCCCATAGCCCATATAGTTTGCCATAATACCTCCCTGTTGTCATATAGAATAACTGATTCAATTAAAATTTTTGAGTTGTATAAAAACTCTACTCAATCCTATGAATCAGTGTTTTCTACTATAATTATATCAGAATATACAGTCATTAATTTCTTTCAGGAGAATTATCATATAATGAGTTTGGAATCCCTTTACATCCATGTTCCCTTCTGCCGGACGCGCTGCTTTTACTGCGATTTCAACACCTTCGCCGGGAAGGAATCCCTAATCCCGGAGTATGTGAACGCCCTTTGCAGCGAGATCACCCGGCAGAAACCCTTTGCGGATGTACCGGTGCACAGCGTTTATTTTGGCGGCGGGACCCCGTCACGTTTGCCTATTCCGGATGCTGCAAAGATCATGGAAGCGGTCAAAGAAACCTTCAGCCTGACCCCTGAGCCGGAAATCACCTTTGAGTGTAATCCCTGTGATGTGACAGCAGATTATGCACGGGGATTGGCGGATCTCGGCATCAACCGGGTCAGTCTGGGTATGCAGTCGGCAGCCCGGGAAGAACTGAAGCGCATGGGCAGGAGGCATACACCGGAGCAGGCAGCAGAATCTATTAAAACGCTGCGCTCTGCCGGGATCAAAAATATCAGCGTGGACCTGATCTACGGTTATCCCGGACAGACTTTGGAGAGCTGGGAACGGTCAGTGCGGACTGCGCTTGAGCTTGGTGTTCAGCATGTCTCACTTTATGCACTGAGCGTGGAAGAGGGCAGTGCGCTGCGGAAGCAGCTGGAGATGGGCAGGCTGACGCTGCCGGAAGAAGATATGACCGTGTCGATGTATGAACTGGCTTCCCGGATGCTCGCGGAACACGGGTTCCGGCACTATGAGATCTCCAACTGGGCAGTGGATGAAGTTCATGAAAGCCGTCATAACAAGCAGTATTGGTTTGTCCGGCCTTATTATGGCTTCGGTGCGGGCGCTCACGGGTGGATCGATGATCAGCGGATTCGGAACGAGGGCAGCATTGAGGCATATATTCGGAAAGTGAATGCCTCATGTAAGCGTTTCCCGGCGGCTGCCGAGATCATTTCCCAGGACCGGCACATCGAGATGCAGGATGTGATGATGCTGGGGCTGCGCATGCTGCATGAGGGGATCACGGAAGAGCGCTTCCGGGAACGCTTCGGTGAGGAAATGCGGGAAGTGTTTCACCGCGAATTGCGCCATCTGGAGCAGAAAAACCTTGTTCATTGGTCGGGTGACGGACGTCTGTTGCTGAACAGTGATAAAGTTATGGTTGCCAATCAGGCTTTTATCGAGTTTGTTGATTAGGAACGTTTTGTTTTTCCTTTATCAGGCGGAAAGATACGGTTGGATCACCGACTTTTTGAAATTCATTGATCTCCGGATGTTGTTCGGCATATCGTGTCAGCCCGTTGCTGTCCCATGAGATCCTCGGCTGGCTGACAGATACGCTGACACGGCCATAGATCAGTCCCTCGCCCTGACGGCTGAAGTCTTCCTTCAAAGAGGTCTTTAATTTCTCTACGGTATCGATTGCCATAAAAACACCTGATCTCTCTTCAGTAATTATAACTTATTTCGTTTCTTTTCATGAGAAACTTTTTTGATTTATCAGCCGTTTATATATAAATGATACAATGTTCATAAGCAAGCTGTTTAAATATTTAGGAGGTGTTATGAATACAAGCAGAAATTTACGTCTATTATTCACATTGGTCTTTTTGATATGTATTTACGGAATTGCCGGCGCACAGAATCTGCCGGTGCCTGACAGCCCTGAAATATTTATTCTGAGCGAAAAAGATTTTGATGCTGATCAGATAAATCTGAGTCAAAATCTGGGACTGGTCAATTCTGTTTCCGATGACCTGAAGCTTACGCTGGAAGATGTGCATTTTACAGACGGTTTGATGTCGTTTACGCTCTCCTTTGAAACCTCTGAAGCTGCAGGCGGACATGCGGCCTCATCCAATACTTTGTTTCTCAATGGAAAGTGGACGGCGGGCGGTGCCGGCAATGGGATCGAACCGGGCCCGTTTGTTAACACAGAGACCTATGCCTGGTATAACACGCCAGCTGCAAAAGAAATGGATTGGGAGAGCTTCCGTGTCACCTTTGAAGATGTCTTTTTCACCATCGGTGACGGCGTCAATTCAGTCTATATCGCACCGGCAGAAAACTATGACTGGTCTTTTGTTTTCCATAACCCGGAAACCAGCGCCTATAATGCGGATGGGTTTGCACCGACTGTTGATGAAAAGGGCATCCATACCTTTGGCAGCAGCTTTGATATTTCCCTCGGCGGCAGTATTTTCAGCAAAGGACCGTATGGCGAAGAGGATGACATTTACAGCTTCAACATTATTACAAAAAGTGATCTGCTGAATGCTTATGGATCACAGGAAGGCATGTGGTATAACGGTGTGCATCGGATGGGCGGCGGAGGCAGCATCGAATTTGATGGCGAGGGAAATCCGGTGCTCCCTGAGGACGGAAAATTCACCCAGTACGATCATTTCACCTATCAGGTCCCGG
>CAYWKZ010000110.1:0-10799 GCA_964459115.1 uncultured Leptolinea sp.
TCCGAAGCAGGTGTTTTGTTTGAAGAAAACGCGCACATCCGCAGACGCTGGAAGCTGAAGTCAGGGGACATCCTGATGGCAGACCTTGTCAGCGGTGAACTGCTGGAAGGTGACGAACTCAAGACCTACTATGCCGCTCAGCATCCTTATCATGAATGGGTCAGTCATATCATCCGCCTGGAGGACCTCCCGAAAGCGAAAGAAGAAGCCAAAGAGGAAAACAGCCAAACCCTCTGCAGAGCTTTCGGCTATTCCCATGAGGATATTCATGACATTCTGCTCCCAATGGCAGTGACCGGAACCGAACCGATCGGCTCCATGGGCGCGGATGAACCACTTGCCGTTTTTTCAAAAGTGCATCCTCCCCTTTACGTTTACTTCAAACAGTGTTTTGCACAGGTGACCAACCCGCCGATCGACGCGCTGCGCGAGGCGTGTAAGACAGACTGCTCCATTTATATTGCTGATGACGGGAACCTGCTTTCAAACGATGCGGCGAACTGCAACGTGCTGGAATTGCCTTCACCGATCCTGACCGATGAAGAATTGTCGAGGATCCGCTCTATTGACCACCCGGCCTATCATGTCAGAACAATCTCACTGCTGTACCCGGTTCAGCAGCGGCTGCGGAAAGCCTTGAAAAGCTTTTTTGCCGCTTGTGACAGCGCCTGCAAAGACGGCATCAACGTTCTCATTCTCTCGGACCGTGGTCTGGATAAAGATCATCTGGCGATCCCTTCGCTTCTGGCCGTATCGGCGCTGGAACAGCACCTGATCCAAATCAAAAAACGCACGGCTGTTTCTGTTATTCTGGAAAGCGGAGAACCAAGGGATGTGCATCAAATGTCCATGCTCATCGCTTACGGAGCCAGGGCAGTAAACCCCTATCTGGCTCATAGCTGCATCAGGGAACTCAAGCTGGAAAATGCTGATGAAGCAATTGAGAATTATGACCGCGCGCTGACAGCCGGGATACTGAAGACCGCGTCCAAGATGGGTGTTTCCACCCTTCAGGCCTATCAAAGCGCCCAGTTATTTGAGGCCATAGGCCTTGACAGGCAGTTTGTCGAAAAATATTTCACCAACACACCCGCTTTGCTGGGCGGGAAGGACCTGTCTGCAATCGAAGCTGACAGCCGGTTTCACCATCATTCAGCCTTCGACGTTACGGAAAAGGAGGATCTTCCAAACATCGGCATTCATAAACAGCGATCGGGGCCGGAGGCTGAAGAGCATCTCTACAGTCCCAAAGTGATCAAACTGCTGCAACAGGCCGTCCAAACAAACGATAAACCTCTGTTTGATGAATATAGCGCCATGGTTGAAAACGAAGGTCCAAGGACCATCCGCTCTATGCTGGATTTCCGCTATGACCTCTGTGACCCGGTCCGAATCGAAGAGGTGGAAAGTGTGGAACAGATCGTCAAGCGGTTCAGAACCGGCGCGATGTCTTATGGCTCCATCTCTCAGGAAGCACACGAATGTCTGGCAAAAGCCATGAACCGGTTGGGCGGGAAAAGCAACAGCGGAGAAGGCGGTGAATTACCGGAACGCTATGGGACGGAATTGAATTCTGCCATCAAACAGGTGGCATCCGGACGTTTCGGCGTGACACGCGGCTATCTGCTCTCTGCCGATGAGATCCAGATCAAGATGGGGCAGGGAGCAAAACCCGGAGAAGGCGGGCATCTGCCGGGTGCAAAGGTCACGGAAAGTATTGCAAAGACCCGCTGTTCCATCCCGGGCATCTCGCTGATATCTCCGCCGCCGCACCATGACATCTATTCCATTGAAGACCTCGCCGAATTGATCTATGACCTGCAATGCGCCAACGAAAACGCAAAAATCACCGTGAAACTGGTGTCATCAACCGGTGTCGGAACCGTCGCCAGCGGGGTTGCGAAAGCCGGCGCGGGCGGCATCCTGATTTCCGGCGGTGAAGGCGGGACCGGTGCCGCACCGCTGAGCAGTGTGCATCACACCGGGCTGCCCTGGGAGATCGGGTTGGCGGAAACACATCAGGTGCTGTGCAGGAACAGGCTGCGTCAGACCGTCACGCTTGAAACGGACGGGAAGCTGATGACTGGTCACGATATTGCCGTTGCTCTGCTGCTGGGAGCGGAAGAGTTCAGTTTTGCGACTGCCCCGCTGGTGGCGCTTGGCTGCCGTATGCTGCGGGTCTGCCATCAGGGAAAATGTCCCTTCGGAATCGCCACGCAGGACCCGGAATTGCGGAAGCGGTTCACTGGCAAACCGGAATATGTCGAGCGCTTTATGCTGTTCATCGCGCAGCAGCTGCGGGAGATCATGGCAAAGCTCGGCGCAAGAACAGTGAATGAACTGGTAGGCCGCAGTGACTTGCTCTGCGAAAAGGAAGGCACAGACATTGACCTGTCGGACCTGACTCATTTCTCCATGAACATTCACATGCAGCCGACAGAAAAGCATGATTTTCAGCTGCGGGACCGCACCGATGCCCGTCTTGTCCAGAATCATGTACATCTCACCACGGCAGACCGTGCCTTCGGAACGTTGCTGCAGGGAGAACGCCATATCCAGGCGCAGGGCTGCGGAGGCCAGTCATTCGGAGCTTTTCTCCCGACAGGTCAAAGCATCACCCTTTATGGTGTTGCGAACGATTATCTCGGTAAAGGACTTTCCGGAGGGACGCTGGCAGTCTGTCCCCCGGTCGATGCCTTGTGGCAGCGGGAAGACATCCTGATCGGCAACGTGGCGCTCTATGGCGCTGCCGGCGGATATGCTTTCATCGCGGGCAGGTCCGGTGAACGTTTTGCGGTCCGAAATTCGGGCGCTTCAGCAGTCGTTGAAGGTGTCGGGGATCATGGATGTGAGTACATGACCGGCGGGCGGGTCGCGGTATTGGGCCCCGTCGGGGAAAACTTCGGAGCCGGAATGTCCGGCGGCATCGCCTGGGTGCTGGACGAAGACGGAACACTCGGGAGCCGCATCAATTCAGATTTTGTCTCCATCCACAAGGTAACGGAAAAACAGGCTTCCGAGCTCCGTCACCTTCTCGAAATGCACGTTCAGCACACGAATTCTTCCCTTGCAAAAGACATCCTGTCAGCCTTCAAAATGTGGCTGCCAATGTTTCAAACCGTTGTTTCCGATGAATATCTGGATTACCTGAACAGAAAGAGAGTGTAGCAAATGACAAAATACATATTTGTGACCGGAGGGGTCGTTTCCGGTTTAGGCAAAGGGATCACGGCCGCCTCACTCGGACGGCTCCTGAAAGCACGAGGGCTGAAAGTAGCCGCGCAGAAGCTTGACCCATATATCAACGTGGACCCGGGAACGATGAGTCCCTATCAGCACGGGGAAGTCTATGTCACGGAAGACGGCGCGGAAACAGACCTGGACCTTGGCCATTACGAGCGCTTTATCGATGAGGACCTGAACAAATTCTCCAACCTCACCACCGGGAAAGTTTACTGGAACGTACTCAATAAAGAACGTCGGGGCGAATATCTCGGTTCCACCGTCCAGGTGATCCCGCATATCACAAACGAGATCAAAGAATTTGTCTACTCTGTCGGAATAAAGACTAACGCCGATGTTGTGATCACGGAAATAGGCGGAACCATCGGCGATATCGAAAGCCAACCTTTCATCGAAGCCGTGCGTCAGATCTCTTTGGAAATCGGCAGAGAAAACAGCCTGTTCATCCATGTGACACTGGTGCCTTATCTGCACGGCTCAGAGGAACACAAATCCAAGCCCACGCAGCACTCCGTCAAAGAGCTTCAGGGCATGGGGATCAACCCGAACATCATCGTCCTGCGCTGTGATGAACCGCTGGAAGAGTCCATTTTCCAAAAGATCGCCCTGTTCTGCAACGTGAAACAGGACTGCGTCATTGAAAACATCACCCTTCCTAATCTATACGAAGCTCCGCTGATGCTGGAAAAGTCGCACTTTTCCGAGGTGGTCTGCCGTGAATTGAGACTTGATACAAAATCACCCGACCTGCATGAATGGGAAGAAATGGTAAACCGCATCAATTCAGCCCACTCCCATACCGCAGAGATTGGACTGGTGGGGAAGTATGTCGCTCTGCATGATGCTTACCTCTCCGTGGCGGAAGCCCTCCATCACGCCGGGTATTATCACAACGTCCACGTCAATATTCATTGGATCGATTCAGAGGAGATCACAGCGGAAAACGTCAGCGCCATGTTCTCCGGGCTGGACGGTATCATCGTCCCCGGCGGGTTTGGCAGCCGCGGCATTGAAGGAATGATCGTCAGCGCGAAATACGCCAGAGAAAACAAGATCCCCTATTTTGGCATCTGTCTCGGCATGCAGATCGCCGTCATCGAATTTGCCCGGAATGCCGCAGGGATCCCGGACGCGGATTCCGGGGAATTCAGCGAACAGTGCGGGCACAAAGTGATCGACTTCATGCCCGGGCAAAGCGATGATATCGACAAAGGCGGCACGCTGCGGCTCGGGAGCTATCCCTGCGTGATCCGGCCCGGCACAATGATGGAGCGCTGCTACGGCACAAACGAGATCAGCGAACGGCATCGCCATCGTTATGAATTCAACAACGATTATCGGGAAATCCTTTCATCCCGGGGTCTGACCCTGAGCGGCCTTTCCCCGGACGGGACCCTGGTCGAAACCGTTGAACTGACCTGTCATCCGTTTTTCGTCGGCGTTCAATACCATCCGGAGTTCAAGAGCCGTCCGAACAAACCGCATCCGCTTTTTGTCGGGTTTATCGGAGCAGCTGCGCAGTACAGTTGTCACAAGCCACTCTCCTGACCCAAATCGGATCGAAAATCGTTTATAATCAAATCAGTCCGGCAGCTAAGCAGATTTACTTCTCAGCATCTCAGGGCAGAGACACGGGTTCGAATCCCGTCAGCAGCGTTTCGTGCTGCTGTAGTTTAGTGGTCAAGAATGCTGCCAGCCATAAATAATCTGCTGATTTCGCCGGACTTTTTCATCAAATATCCTTTCCATCCCGGATCTATCAGCTATAATATGTTCGGCGGCAGCTAACCGGATTTACGACTTCTTTCTTTACCTCGATAGTTTAATGGCAAAAACGCTTGCGTGATCGTAAGAGATTCGGGTTCGAGTCCCGGCCTGGGTTGCGAAAAATCCGGTAATTCCGCCGCTTTTTTTTATTGTCGGTTTGCATGATTCATGGTATCATTCTTCTATCGGCAGCTAATCTGACTTACTTCCTGATTCAACTGTAAATTGAAAATTTTAGTCAGATAATATCGCCGATTTTTGACATAAGATTCGAAAGGAGTTTTTTCTATGAACAGAGTCTTTGTCGCTTACCTATTCACCCATCATTATTTCGTCAACCAGCCGGAAGAGCTGACTGATGCCTGCGCTGAAACACGTCTGAGCCTTGCGAACCTGTTCAACATCCGCATCACGGCAGGCGCGGAACTTCTGCAGCCTGTCATGATCAAAACCGCATCGGAAATCATCGGCGTCACCGTACCGAGGCCGTTTTATCTGGGATTTCCCGAAAGCGTCCAAAAACTGTCCATGCCGGAGCTGCTCATCGACCAGCTGCTGCATTATTACAACACCTACGGCCAGGGAAATTTTGACGAAGCGGAGCACTCCGTGTTCGAAGAGGAGATCGAGCGAAAAGCCTTCAATGAAAAAACTCCCGTAAAGGATTTTGCCGTACTCACGGAAGAAGAGGCGCTCGAAAAGCTGAAGGGTTACACGGAAGACCTGCTTTCCGGCTCCCGGCCGCTTTCCGATGAACAATATGCCCTCGTCCTGGAGTATATCCGCACCTATCAATACACACCGGAAAACTGTGCCTCGAAAAACACATGTTTCCGTCTGCTGATCGATTCCCGCGACCCGGGTCTTTCCAAATTTCTGATGCTTTCCGATGTACCCAAACTCGCGGATGAACTGAACTATCGCTCCACCGGGAATAAAAACCCCGACAAGCTGAATTTGAAAAACCAGGACCGCAAGCTGCTGACCGCAGTCATCGACAGGCTGATCGCGGAGAAGAAGATCGACACGAGAAACTGCTATGAAAAAAAGGCACGCTGGGCCGGGCTGCTGCACCACCTTCATTACAAAACATCCGACCCGAAAGGGATCGAATTTCTCAGCGCCATACGTGGGGATGAAAACCATTCCGTCATGTCGGAATTCGAGAAAGAGCTCCGGGAAAAAGGAGCTGCTGCCGGAGCAGAACTTTTGGCACGGGAAAAGGGTTCCGGGGCACTGCTGCGGAATCTTGATTACCTGCTGAGCCGCTGTGAATCGGACGATGAAGTCAGAGCGGTTATCGGGCTTATCAACACGAACAACACGATCGTGCTGCTGCAGCTGATGTTCCACTATTACACACAGCCGCAATCGCCCCGCACTTTCAAGTTCATAAAATACAACAAGATGCGGAAGCACACAGAAACGCAGGAAGAGACCCAGAGCAGAAAGACCAACCTCGCGAACCGGGACCGCAATGCGGCAGCTGCCGCCATCAAAAATTTGTTGGTAAAGAACCTGAAAGGCAAACTCGGGAAGGTTTACATTGATCCTGGCATGAAAAACATCGCAATGCCGCTGCAGGAAGGGGCAAGCCAGAGCGGCTTCGGTACGCTCACCAAAGGTTCGCGGATCCCGCTGCCGGAAGAGAAAAAGCTTCGGGCTTTCACCTATTGGGAAAAGGTCAACGACATCGACCTTTCCGTTTTCGGACTGGATAAAAACCTCAATCGAACAGAATTTTCCTGGCGGAACATGGCGTTCAATCAAAATGAGGGCATCACCTTTTCCGGTGATCAAACCTCGGGATTCAATGGCGGATCGGAATTTTTTGATATTGACTTGGAAGCATTCCGAAAACTGGAGCCGGAAATCCGCTATCTGATTTTCTGCAACAACATCTACAGCAACGGTGTCACCTTTGATGGCTGTGTCTGCCGGGCAGGATACATGCTGCGGGACATTGCCGACAGCGGAGAGGTCTTTGAACCGAAAACGGTGAAATCTTCCTTCACCGTCAACTGTGCTTCCCGCTTTGCCTATCTGTTCGGTCTTGACCTGACGACGAACGATTTCGTCTGGCTGAACATCGCCAACGAAAACGGCTCCCGAATCGCGGCAAGCGACAACATGAACTTCCTGAGCCGGTATTTCGAGATGACGAAGATCTTCAGCGTCTATGATTTCTTCGCTTTGATGGCATCCGAACTCACCGCTGCACCGGAGGAAGCCGAGATCGCTGTTACCGACGAAGATATCGCACAGGATAGCTCCACCGAGGTCATCCGGAGTTATGATACAGAAAAGATTATGGCCTATTTAAACAAGGGGTAACTTATTCAGAACGTAGCACACGAAGACTGCTCTGATGCTGCCGCTTAGCCGGCACAGCAGGGCTGTATTCTGTGATGCGTCACCGGATTAATTAAACAAGGGTTAGAATAAAATTAGAATACGCGAGGATATCACGTTTGTAAACAACTATGGATTATAATAAATTTGCAATTGTGAAAAAAACTTTACGGAGGTAAAAATGGGTTGGTTATCTTCAATCATTATCGGAGCGATCGTCGGCTGGCTTGCCGGTAAAATCATGAACAGCGAAGGCGGTTTACTGAAGAACATCCTTCTTGGGTGGGTAGGCTCCATCGTTGGTAATTTTGTCGCCAATTTACTGGGCATCAGCAGTGACAGCCTTGCAGGAAACATTGTGCTTCAGCTTGCCGGCGCCTGTCTCGTGCTTTTCATTTTCCGCATGTTCACAAAAAAGTCCTGAAGCATTTCCGAAGGAAGGTGCTTTTTCAACTTTCCTTCCAATCAGGTAAACAAAAAATGTCGGATAAAATCCGACATTTTTTGTTTACCGAACCAATGTACCCTTCGGTTCGAAATTGGTATATTTAGTCTTTCTTTTCGTCCTTTTCGACGTTGATGACTTCACGGCCTTTGTAGTAGCCACAGCTCGGGCAAACTGTGTGCGGCAGGCACATCTCACCGCAGTTCGGACACTGGGTCAGATTCTTCGGGGTGAGGAAATCATTCGCGCGGCGGCGATCACGTCGGGCACTGGAAACTCTTCGTTTCGGAAGTGGTGTCATTTGTTATACTCCTCGATTCAACGTAAATATACCATCTTTTAGGCGTTAATAATTATATGCAAAGGTTCTTTTGCGTCAAGAGTTCTCGTAAGAAATGTGAATCCTTTTTAATATTAGTCAAGACTCTGTAATTCTTTTTTTGCAAAAAATGGATTATTCTTCAAATATTCAGCTGCGTCTTCATTAATCTCATGAATTGAAGAATTGCCAAATAAATCCTTCCTCCATACAGTATAGTCAAATTTTTCACGAATTACAAAAGAAATAAAACGTTCCGTTTCGACTGTTCCCAAGTTTTCATATAAACAATTCATACCGCGTTCAAGTATTTCAAGCGTATTGAGTTCTGACATTTTACCCACCCTCCATCTCCAAAAAACTAATAGGAGTAACAATCTTTATATCATTAGATTTATATTTCAACAATCTGTCATCTGTCGTTATAAAATAATCACAATTTGCTATAATTGCACAGGCAATATGTAAAGAATCCGCAGATTTAACACCGGTTTTCCGGATATCATTAGCTAATAGTTCTGCAGTCTCTTTATATGATCCATCAACAAAAAAGTCAGAATAATCCTCCATAAATTTTCTTATCGAAATTCGTTTTGTTTCAGAAGGATTAAAAGAACTTTCATAAATCATCATATACGACGACACCAGTTCCACCTCGTTATTTCTTATCATATCTTGAATAAAAATTTTCGCTTGTGCCTCAAGATAAATTCGAAATTGCGTTTGGTCATCGTATGGCCTGTTATAGCAACAATTGTCTAAATAAACTCTAACCATTTTTAAATTTACCGTGCCGGGGCTTTTTCCTCGATCTGGATGTTATCCTCACCCACCTGTTCCCGGAGTTTGTTCAGCAGGTCTTTGCAGACATTCGTATGGACGTTCGGGAAATCAACCAGGTACATTTTTCCGGCCTCATAAATCATGAACGCCACACGGTCTCTGCCCGGATAAGAAGAGACAAGCCCATGCAGACGGCGAATGCGGCGGCCGGAGGAGCCGGGCTGAGCATCGGGCTCGATATGAACCACCACCGTCAGCATCTTCGGCTGAGGTTTGTCATCGAAGGAAAACAGCTCTTCATCCAGACTGTCCACACTGTCAGGATCGGTCGATCCATCCGGCACAAGCCCCTCATCCGAAACCGGAACCATTCCGGAAATCACCGGAGAGATGTCGGAAACTTCTCTCCGAACCACGTCATCCCGCGCCGGAGCACCCGGAGCCTGAACCGCATCATCCTCCGGATCAGAGAAAAAGCCGGTCAACGGTCCGATGTTGGCCTCGGAGATCGGTTTGATCGTTCCCCCGGTCATGGGTCTTGCCACGGGTTCATCGATATCGAAAGGCGGGTCATCGTCGTCATCCGCCCTCATCGGTTCAGCAGGTCGTGACACTGACTTTGAAACATATGGTTGGGGGTTCGATTGCGCCCGGGGAGACTGTACGGAATCACGACTCTCCATTGCCGGCGCATCCGGAGCAGCCGCAATCGTCGGTTTATCCGCGATCACATCCTTTACTCCTTCTGCAGCAGATTCTCCTGCTTCTGAAGCCGGTCCCGTGAGCGCTCCGCAGGCATCCGGCATCTCATCCGCGGGAACCGGCGGGATGTCGTCAAACGGGTCCGTCATCATCGGAACCTCCTCCATCGGAGGCAGCTCATCAAACCAGCCGTCATCGACCGGCGGAGGGCTGTAAAATCCGGGATCTTCTGAAATTCTGTTCCCGGCGGCAGCCTTCGCTTCCGGCGTCAATTCCTCGACCCTGTCCTCTTCCGTATAGGTATCGGCATAATAGGCATCCGATTCCGCGATGCCGTTCACCAACAGCGAAGAAGCCTTGGAAGCGGAAAGCTGCGGTGCCCCGCGGGTCTTGTCAAGCCGTCCTTCGATCAGGATCGGGGCATCCACCTGAACGATATCCCGGTACTGGTCCCAAACCTTCGGGAAGAACACCACATCGGTGACATCCCCGTTGATGTCCTCCAGCTTAAGGGCGCACATCGCCCGGTTATCTTTTTTCGTCAGCATGTGGCGCATCGACTGAACCAGCCCGCCCATCGTGATGTAAGCGTTCTGCTCAATATCGTCGAGTTTGGAATGGTCAACACATTTATGACGTTTCAGCGCCGCCCGATGAGCGTTTAGCGGATGATCGGAAACATAAAGGCCAAGCAGGTCTTTCTCCCAGTTCAGCTTTTCACGAGACTCGATCGGGGTGGTTTCCGGCAGGGCGATTTTCTGCAATGGGATATCAAACATGTCGAAAAGGCCCATCTGCCCGGAATCAGCGCCCTTGTACTTGGAAGCACTGGTGGCCAGCATATCGTCCAATGCAGCCAGAAGTGAACCGCGTTCGCCGAAAGCGTCCATGGCGCCGACTTTGATCAGGCTTTCCAACGCCCGGCGGCCAACCTGACGCAGGTCCATCCGGCCCACGAAATCGTTGATGTCTTTAAACGGACCGTTCTTTTCCCGCTCGTTGATGATCACTTCAGCAGCGCCCTGCCCGACATTTTTGATCGCGCCGAGTCCAAAGCGTATGCTTTTGTCCCCTTCTACAGAGAAGTCCCAGTAGCTGGTTTCAATGGTCGGCGGCAAAACGCTGATGCCATATTGTCGGCAGTCATTGATGTAAAAAGCGATCTTGGCTGAATCTCCCGCGTTCGCG
>CAYWKZ010000111.1:0-2063 GCA_964459115.1 uncultured Leptolinea sp.
ATCGACTACGGCCTCATCTTCATCCGGAGACAGGGTACAGGTGGAGTAAACGATCTGTCCACCGGGACGCAGAGCTTTGAGTGCGGAATGCAGCAGGGCTGTCTGCCGCTGGGCAAGGGCTTTTTCTTCCCGTTCCGTGATGGGACGCATGGGGTGGGAGTCCAGTGAGACCAGACTTTGCATGGAGCAGGGAGCGTCCAGCAGGATCAGGTCAAAGCTGTTCGGGAACCAGTCTCCGTAGCTTTCACCGGGAAACTGAGTAATGGCATGATTGACGCTGCCCCAGTTTTTCAGCACCGTCTTCAGTGCGGGAATGCGGGAAGCGCTGGAGTCGTTGGCAAGAACCAACCCCCGGTCCAGGCTGCGCCCAATCAGGTGCGTGGTCTTCCCGCCGGGTGAGGCCGCCAGATCCAGGATCAAAGGAGACTCTTTCAGCCGGTCTGTGTCATAAAGCACCACCGGCATCATGGAAGCGCTGTCCTGAATGTAATAATAGCCCATGCGGTGTTCCACGGTCATGCTGGGGGGTGTGATCGCGGAGCGGACTCGGGTCCCTTCTGGACAGAAGGTGATCGGTTCCAGCTCCCAGCCGTATCGCTGAGCCATATCAGAAAGGGCGGTTTTATTGGTTTTCAGGGGATTGAGGCGGAAGGCCTGCAGCAGCGGTTTCCTCAGGCTTTCTTCCAACGCGGAAAGTTCTTCCGGTGGCACCAGCGGACGATATTTCTCCCACGCGGCATCAAAGGCGTCCTGTCGGGGCCTTGAAGGGATTTTCCTGTCGATTTGTTTTTTCTTATTCATTTCCGGCAAATTTATTTAAAGCAATCTGTACATAAAAGTACATCCGCCATCATAATCCGGCTCAAGCGGTACATAAAAATCCTCATCGCTCAGGGATTCAAAATCAAAAACACTTTTGTAGTATGACAAAAGTGTTTATCGTATATTTAAACCCTGATTGAGAAGATTTTTCTTTGCTTTTTCGGCAGCTGACTTTGCATCATACTTCTTTTTCGGAGATTGTACGATCTGAATATATGCACGGAGCCCCTTCTCTCCCTGAAGGTTCAGCAAAATCGGTTTGCTGTAATCCCTAAATTTTTCGACTTCCTTTTTTTCTTCTTCTTCCATAATTATTATTTGCCCTCTCTGTAAAATTATTCCCGCTAATGAATTTCTATATAAAGAATACCATAAATTGTTATGTAAAACAAGAGGCAAAATTTTGACAATTAATGTTATTCTTTCGTAATGAAGAAAATCATCTCTCCGCCGATTTCCGTCTCTTCCAATCCCCAACCCAGTCCTTCGATGTTCTTTTCGACCAGATTTCGCTGACGGTCGCGCATTTGATGCTGTCCGGTCAGGTTTTCTGCGGGCAGGGTGACGACAATGGTTTTCACCGGCAGGCTGATCCAGAAATTCCGGTTGCAGCCCTTTTTCCGGGATTCAAAGCGATGGGCTTCCTTAAAGAAAAATGCGGTATCCGCCCGGACAGAAGGTGGGTTGATAAGAATATCCCGTGTCTCAGCCTGTGGTTCCATCCCATAAACCTTAAAGAAACTGTTTATCAAATGCACCCGCGGGGCATGCAGATCGTAAGCGTGATAAGCGGTACTTTTCGGCAGACCCATCCAGGGGAAGGCAAAGGGATTGAACGCACAGGCAACATCCAGAATACTGCGCGGTTTCCCGATGCGCTCAAAAATTGCCTGATAAAATTCAGTCATATGCGGAATGCGCTCCCGGGATGAGGTATGGACAGAAAGCATCTGCAGACACCAGTCCCGGACAGCTTCATCTCCCGCGGCAGCTGCTTCCGCTAATCGCTCTTCCTCTGCCGCATAATCCGGATCACCCAGATAAGGCGCGATGATCTGATGAAGCTTCTCCCGCATAGACTTTTCGACTTCCTTCGGGTTTTTCCCGGCAGCGATCTCCTGACGGATCAGGTCTTCCACTGTTTCCGCAGGAAGATCCATTCCCGCGTACTTGCGGGAACTCCGCACCCGTTCGATCATTTGGCTAATATCGCTGTCAGTAAGTGGTTTCATAATTTTGAC
>CAYWKZ010000111.1:2163-10747 GCA_964459115.1 uncultured Leptolinea sp.
ATCTCCCAGGCATCCTGGTCGACGATGTTCATAAAATGGACTTCATAGTTGCGGGGCATGCCTTTTTCCTTCCCACTCAGGGAGGCCCCGGGGAAACTGACCGCCGCATAGCGGGTGGCATAAGACATCTGGCTGAGCAGATGACGTCCACCGAATTTATCGATCTGTTCCAGGCAGGGGATCACCTTGAAGAGAAATGTCAGGTCATAGGGTCCGCCGGGCATTCCGTAAAGCAGATTGGCCTGAGAGGCCATCCCGTCGATGCCGCGTTTTTCAAAAAAACAGTTGAGCAATTCGGACATGTCGCTGAAGAGGTCAAAGGCTTCATAGCGGAAGCCCGGTTCCAGTCCCATCCAGGGAATGGAAAAGGGATTCAGCCCGCAGGCAAGGTCACAAATCGTTCGCGGCTGCGGGATATCGCGGAAGATCTCCCCGTAAAGCTCATCCAGAATCCCGGCCCGTTCCCGGGTCGAGGCATGGGTGTGCATGATCTCCTTACAGATCGGCTTCAGTTCTTCATCGGGCATCTCCGGCGTTACATCGGCCAGCTTTTCTTTCAGGCTGCTATAATCCAGGTTGTCGTTGCGGTAGGCGCCGGAAACCTGATAGAGTTTGGACTTTACGTTCTTGACGATCTCTTTGCGGTTTTTGGAATTGCGCAGTTCGCGGCTCAGCACCTGCTGGATCAGGCTCGGGTCCATGTGTTTGGCCTTTTTCGTCTCCGCGATCTCTTCGGCTAATTTTTTCGGATCAATTTCTTCTGCCATTTGGTTCTCTGTCGGATTTATGCGTATATCAATGATATGATATACTGTATTTGTTCAATCGCAAAATCTCGCACAATCTGGTGAGTACGCGGACGTTGTGGATCGTCGCCAGGCGGGGGAAGAGACTATCTCCCATCTTAAAGAGATGCCGCAGGTAACCGATGGAATAACGCCGGCAGACCGGGCAGTCACAGTCCGCCATCACCGGACGGTCGGAGCGGATGTGCTTTTCGTCATTGATGTATATATACTTCAGCCATTTGCCGCTGAAATCCGCGGTGCCCGGATCAAAGGCATACAGCCTTCCGTGACGGGCGTCGCGGGTCGGCATGGCGCAGTCAAAGATTTCATAGCCCAGGTCAAAACAGCGGGCAACATTTTCCGGATGCCCGATGCCCAGGGCATGGATCGGGAACTCCCGCGGGATCAGCTCCCGTGTATATTCCAGAATGTCATAAAGCAAATTTCCGTCCGCATCCAGCGGCCAGCCGCCGAACCCGTAGCCGTCGAAACCGATTTGGAGCAGTTCTTCCGCGCAGCGTTTACGCAGTTCAAAGGAACCCCCGCCCTGGATGACCGCGAACAGCTTCGGACCGATCCCTGTGTACTTCTTCTGGCGGACGATGCGGTCAAATTCTTTCCGGCAGCGCTTTGCCCAGCTGATGGTGCGCTCGACAGACTTTGTCTGTTCTTCCGGGCTGTCGTCCACGTGGGTGCACTGGTCCAGGCAGATCACCACATCGGTCCCGAAGGAAAGCTGAAGCTGGACGGTCTTCTCCGGGGTGAACTGGACCTTGCGCTTGCTGCCTTCCGGGTAAAAGATGAAACCGTCCTCGTTCATTTTCCCGAAGGATTCATTTTCCCGGATCAGGGAAAAGGCCTGAAAACCGCCCGAATCCGTGATGATGGGATGCTCCCAACCACTCATGCGGTGCATGCCGCCAAGCGACTGAACTACCAGGCTGCCGGGTTTCTGCATCAGGTGGAAGGTGTTCATCACCAGACCTTCCACGCCGGCGCTTTCAAGGTCCAAAGCGTCCGCAGCGCGGACCATGCCGTAAGTCGCATCCGGCAGGTAGACCGGGTAGAGCAGCTTTCCGTGAGCGGTTTCCAGCTCGGGGATCAGATCTGTCTCACTCATGGGATCGAAATTGTCAGGCCGACCGGCAGGCTTTCACCAAGCACCAGCTGGTTTTTCACAGCGATGTCCTCAGGCCGCACATCACCGTAGGAACAGGCAATGCTGAACAGGGTGTCACCGCTTTGGATGGTGTAGGAAGTCGGATGCAGAACCAGGATCCGGCGGCCGTAACCGTCGATCATGCTCCAGGGTTCGGGACTGCGGGGTAAGGTCACGGTATCGCCGATGCTCACTTCTTCCGGAGTTTCGAGCCCGTTCTGAGACAGCAGCTGAGGAACGCTGATGTTAAAACGGCGTCCCAGGCAGACCAGGTCATCCCCCGTCTGTAGTGTGTATGTGGTCTGCCCGTTCGTTGTCCCATACATGGTGATGTTCGGGTCATAGGGCTTTGTAGCTGTCGGGAGCGGCGTCTCGGTGGGAGGAACCGGTGTAGCCGTGGGCGGTTCCGGTTCGAAGGGCATTGCTTCTGTCGGTACGGAGCTGACGGGTCCCACCTCGGCAAAGAAGCTGTCTTCGTCAAAGCTCGGGACCTGAACAGGCGCTTCCGGCTGGAGGACAAGCATCTCAGCAGTCGGTTCCGGTACAACATTCCCATTCAGGGCAGCCTGGATCTGGCTTTCCCGTTCCGGCGAAACGGTCTGCTTCGAAAGCGGTGTGAACGGTTCGTATTTATCTTTTCCGCTGCATGCGCACAGCACCAGCAGCAGAAATATACTGATCATTCCAAATTTCTTACGCATCATAACTCTCTCCTGACTGTACATACACTTGGGCGGGCTGTTTCAGCCGCACAAGACTTTCTTTATTTCCAGCGCAAATTGATCCAGTCTGTCATTGATTCCCGGAAGAGCGAGCGCTTCACCGGGGTCATTGGCTGTTTCAAGCATGGCAAAATGAGGGGGCAGGGAAAAGGATTTGTTCATGTTGAGCGCGGAAATCACCTGCCGTGCAACGATGTCTCCGCCGGAATAGCCCGAAACTATGATCGAAAACAGCGCTTTTTCATAAAAGCGGTGCTGCCGGAAGAGCCCGGTCAGCCGATTGATGAAGGCACTGAGATTGGCGGAAAGTGCGTCATTATAATTCGGGCAGAGCAGCATCAGTCCGTCACACTCCATCACTGCCGGCCAAACCTCTTCCTGCATCACCCCGCCGTAAAAACAGCGCCCTTTTTCTCCAAAATGCAGGCACATGGTGTAGGGACAGCCGGCGCAGTCCGAAATCGTGCCGTTTCTGAGACAAAGCTCTTTGATCTCTATTGCTCCGGCCAGCCTCTCAGAAAGCTTGTCCCAAAGCTGCAGGGTGTTGGAGGTGCGGTGATTGGAGGCGTGCAGTACCAGCAGCTTCGGCTGTTCCTTTTGGATCGGCTTCAGCCTGACCAGGCGTACCACCAGATCCCGGACCGCTGCCATATATGCCCCTTTAAGGTCGACACCCATCACTTTGGCCTGAATGCGGTAGTTGAAAAGCGAGCCGGTTCCTTCCACAAGCGGACGGCCGATCAATGCGCTGCCCGCATTGTTTACAGTGAAAGCCAGTTCTGTGGCGATGGATTTCGTGAAAAATTCACTTTCCCCGTCGATGATGATGGCAGAGGTGCAGCCCTCGAATAAATCGGGATGAGTCCGCAGTGTGAGAAGAAGACGGGAATACTCGGAATTGATCCCGTATTTCCCCAGCGGAACAGCGAACAGCAGCTGCTGCCCCTGCAGCCCGTCCAGCGCGGACATGTCATGGATCGTTTGATAGTCAACATCAAACAGCTGTCCGTAAAGGACTTTGTCCAGCCGCTTCATGTCTGCGGGGTCGTCCGGGCGGGGATAGATCACGGTTATTGACATTCTTACCTCAGATCAAAATAAAATCTTTCATTATTCATTATATCCATGTATCTATTCACGATGGAGCACACGGAGACTGCTCTTGCGCTGCCGCATAGCCGGCACGCAAGGGCTGTATCCTGTGTTGCGTCGCCGAGTTCAGAACAGATACATATATATTAAATTATATCCCGAAGTATGTCCGCTGCGGCTTGTATATGAGAAAACAGCTTATCCGGGATGTGCGCCAGCAGCTCTGTTTCGATACCGGCCGGGGTATATCGATTCTTACAACCCATGTAGACACCGTCCAGGAACACGGATCCGCAGTGCCACTCTCCGCGCAGTGTCTGCAGCAGGGACAGGGCGCCTGAGGAGAGCGCCGGGGCCGCATAGGGCTTGAATCCCAGTTCCCGCATCCTGAGGTTGGCGGTCTTTGTCAGTTCGGTCAGTTCACGGGAAAGATTATTGTCATAATCCGAAATGGAATTGGCGGCCCAAAGTCCCTCACCATGAGGTCCGAAAGTCCGCCCGTCCTTCAGAAAAGAAGCAAAGCGGCTGTCCCGTTTGGCGAAATAGGCGGCGCGGGCATTCATCACGCCCAGACCGTATCCCTGAACCTGTTCGGGAAGCAGTCCCAGTCCATCCCATTCACCGTTTTCTTTAAGGTTACTCTCCAGATACGCGGTTTTTGCCAGCGGATCCACCGGGTCGGAGACTGCGGCCCACAGCCCGCTGAAGCCCTGCCGTCTGGCTTCCCGGGCATAGTGACGTACCAGCTCCGCGTTGCTTTCAAATTGGGCCATACGTACGTCTTTCACTGCCGATCCCACCGGAGGGATGCCTTTGGATGCGGCGAAGACGAACACGTCACAGTCGAACAGGTTCTCCGGTGTCACTACAGTAACCTCCGGAAATGCGTCATAGTCCCAGGGCAGGGAGACCTGACCCATCTCAAATTCCCAGCGGGCAGTCAGTTTATCGGAGATGTCGCAGATGCCGATTCGGGAAATCACATCCCCGCCCAGCAGCTTCAGCCCCATCAGCAGGGTCGAGCCCACATCACCGATGGCGAGAATGTTGACACGTTTTTTCCCGGGCTGCTGATCTTCCAGCATCTGCTCCCAGCCGGGCCGTCCGGAATTGACAACGCTTAAGCGTCCGTTGGCCAGGGCGGCTGAAAGCGTCTCATCCAGGGGAAGTTCGGGCAGACGGGATGCATCGAGCACATTCAGGCTGTTTGGCTGGACGAGCTGTCCGGGGTGAGCGGCTTTGAAAATGCCCCGTCCGGAGACCGGGTCTCCATCAGCAAGGAAAAAAATCTGCTCCCCCTGACGCGGCATGGCTGCCTTTAATCCGGGCCGGGTTGACTGACTCGCTGCAAGCTTTCCGTTGATCTCGTAATAAAACATACCGCCTCCGAATTCTGTTTGGCATTCAGAATTGTGTTTCTTTAATTCTCTTATTCCCTATTCTAATTATAAGGAGTATAAAAAAGTTTTTTCGGCTTTATTGCTTCAAATGGTGAGGGATATTTAAGGAAACGCTGATTAATGCCTGTTTCATGGCAATTGAGTCAATACAACCTGTTCTGTTGACTCAATTCTGAGTCAACGAAAACAGGTCACTTTGACTCAGCCCGAATAAATCAGTGTTTCCTTAAGAACTTTTTTCGGGGCTTTCTTGATGAGTTCGCTTCAAATATTCAGTAGGAGTGGTCTTATATTCTTTCCGGAAACAGCGGTTGAAATAACTCGCGTCTGAAAATCCGCATTGAAAAGCTGCTTCGGAAATACCTTCATTGGGATCAGAAGTCAGGATCTGTATCACCTTTTGAAGCCGGAATTTAATCAGAAAATTAATTGGCGTTGTATGAAGGACTTTTTTGAATAGGCGCAGACAGGTGCTTATACTGATGTCTGCACTTTTTGCTATATCATTAATCGTGATCGGGAAAGCGTAATTCTTTTCGATATAGTTCAGTGATTTCTTTGCTCTGAATTCATCTTGTTGTTCCTTTTGCGAATTGAATGATTTGTTTTCATTGTTATTTGTATGTTCAGAAAGGCTAAGCAACACATATGTCAGTGATTCGCGCACCGTCAGCGGGTAGAGCTCCTTTTCATATGCGCCATGTTCCCACGCCTTTTCAGAGAGCTCAATAATTTCTTTCTGCCAGTTGATTGTCGGATCCAAACGAACAAATGGTATTTTCGGATTGTTCAGAACCGGATCAACACAAGTTTTCCAAATCAAATCAGCAGCCTGCGAGATGATTTTCGGGCTGAATACCATAGCATGCTGATGGCCTGAGCAAGTTTTCAATTCGGCGGAATGCAGAATGCTGCTGTTCGCAAAATATCCCTCTCCGGCATTTAGTTCAAATTCTTTGCCGGCTATCTTCATAAATACAGTGCCTTCAGTGATAAGAACGATTTCGAGTTCGTCATGCCAATGCCAGGGAACCATCACTTTTGTCAGGTCATCATCAAAAAAAGCGATGGGAAATTCTTTTGAACCGTAGGTCAGTTTCTCTCTTCCGTTTTCATCAACTTTATCGACTGAAATGCTTAATGCCATAATGTTCCTCAAATATGACGATATTGTACTATAGAAATCAGGAAGTTCGACTTTATATTTCTATGAATATAATAATTGGATACGATATAATCTCGTTTGAAAAATGATATAACGATAGGAGCGACGAAAGCAATGTTATTGACAGTTATATATCTGGTTTTTATCAGCCTTGGACTTCCGGATTCCCTGCTGGGCTCTGGATGGCCCGTGATGCAGAAGGAATTTAATGTTCCTTCATCGTATGCCGGATACGTTTCCATGACTATCTCTTTCATGACCATCATTTCCGCATTGCTGAGTCCGCGGCTGATCAAAAAATACCATACAAAATATATCGTCGTATTCTCGATATTTCTGACAGTTCTCGGGCTTTTTGGGTTTTCCGCAGCCCACAGCTACCCCATGCTCTTCATTTTTGCGGTTCCATACGGGCTTGGGGCAGGTGCAATCGATGCTTCTGTAAACCATTATGTAGCCAGCAATTACCCATCTTCTGTGATGAATTTTTTGCATTGTTTTTATGGCATCGGTGCGGTTATCAGTCCCATGATCATGAGTCTGGCGTTGAAGTATGCCCGCTGGAATGAGGGATACAGATGGACTGCCTTCATTCAGATCGGGATCCTGCTGGTCTGTATCCTTACCCTGTCTCTATGGAACCAGCATAAAGCCTCTGAGAATGAAAACGAAGCTTCTTCTGCCGGAATCAGGGAAACGCTGAGGGTTCCGGGGGTTGTTCTCACACTGGTTGCCTTTTTTGCCTATTGTGCTGCTGAAGCGACCTGTTTTCTGTGGACTCCCAGTTATTTTGCGGAAATGAAGCCCGGACTTTCCAAAGAAACTGTAGCTTCTTTTGGATCCCTGGTTTTCGGAGGGTTGATGCTCGGCAGGCTGATTTCGGGATTTGTCTCAGACAGGCTTGGCGATAAAAAGCTGATCCGAGCCGGTGTTTTGCTTGAAATTGCCGGTATTATTCTGGTCATCCTTCCATTTTCCGGGTATATTCCGGCTGCCGTTGGTTTCATAATTATCGGAACCGGTATGGGTCCGGTCTACCCTGCGATCCAGCATATGGCTCCGGTAAAATTCAGCAGAAAATACAGCGCTGCAGTGATCGGATTGCAGATGGCTGCGGCTTATACCGGCAGTACGCTTATGCCTATGGTGTTTGGCCATCTTCAGCAGCATGTCGGTATCGGGATCATGCCGTATTACCTTCTGATATTCGCGGTTCTGAATATCAGCCTTCTGGAATTATCCGACATTGTGAGAAGATAGGAAACCTATCTCACGCTCCTCATCAGCTGTTCCAGGTCATTTTCCAGGTAGACCGAAGCTGCCAGGTTCGGGTCATAGTAAAGACAGGAACCTTTGTCCGGGCAGAGCGGCAGGATGACCGCCTCACTCAGGCGGCTGAGCGTCAGGTTGCGGGAAAAATGTTCCCGGTAGACCTGTTCCAACATCAGCATCACTTCATGGGCGGATTCCAGGCAGCAGCGGGAAAACTCAAAAACAGCCTCGCGCGGACAGTCCGGACCGAATTCCGGTTCGGCATAGGGGAGGATCAGGTTGATCCCCGGTAAGAGACCGGGTACCGGCTCGTGATCACGCAGGACGGTATCACCCCCGATGAAGGGATACAGGGTGGATTCGATCATGTACTGGCGCAGCGTCGGCAGGTAATAAGCTCCGTCCACCGGCAGGCTGCGCTCTTTCATCAGGTCTTTCCCGTGACCGGAAAGGACACCGACCAGTACCAGCCGGACATCGATTTTTTCCTGCTTGAAAAGCGGGTCAAGCGTCCGGATGCGGTGGCCGGGGTGCATGATGTCGTCGACCAGGATCACCGGCCGGTCAAAGGATTTGATGGTGCGGATCTGGTGCGGGATCGGGGGATAGTAAGGGAAAGCCTCGATGGTCCGCGTCCGCAGGTCCGGGGTATAGACTTTGTCGGTGTGAATGGTTTTGGTCACGGTGTTGGGCAGAATTTTCCCGCGCAGCATCTTGCCGAAGGGGACGCACATACATTCGCCCAGCACACGGGGCGTGAGCGGTACACTCGGCACATGGTTGAATGCGGTGATGCGTTCCAACAGCCGCTGGTGGATCACATCCGAGGAGAGCGTGAGCACCAGAGAACCCGGATAAAGGCCGGTCAGGGCGTGCTGCAGCCGGGCATGTCCGCGGGCTATGACCTCCCTGATGCGGGCATCACCGGCAAGCGGTTCCTGGATGGTGGTTTCCATGTTCCGGACCAGCACCAGCGGTGTGTGCAT